>CAZXCK010000101.1:0-16361 GCA_964639225.1 uncultured Anaerolineaceae bacterium
ACTCGACGTAGCGTATCCAGAAACCAACCGGTAATCACTGCAAAAGACAAAAAACCGGCGGCAAGGCCACAATACCTCGCCGCCGGTTGGATCTCAGGACCGGAAACCAGGCCGGTCATTTTTTATTGCCGTTGGCCTTCAGCAGATTGCGCGCCTTAACCGCAATCCTCTGCGCCGCGCTCGGCTTTTCACGGGGCAACTTCACCGTGAGTACGCCGTTTTCCAGCGAGGCATCGGCCTTATCGGCGTTGATCTGCTCTGGCAGCGGCACCGAGCGCGCAAACTTGCCATAGCGCAACTCCCGGATATGCCAGTCAGCCTGCTTGTCCTCGCGCTCAGCGCGGGACTCCGCCGTGATCGTCAGCATATTGCCACGCACATCCACTTCGACTTCGTCCTCTTTGAAGCCGGGCAGCATGGTGCGCACGATAATATGATCGTCATCGCTGGTCATATCCAGCGCCAGTGGGTTGACATCGCCGCTCAGGCTGTCGTCCTCATTGGGCAGAAGCGGCGCATCCATCATGGACCTCATCCGCTGCATCATGCGATTCATCGTTTCTTCGAAATCGAAGAAAGGATCATATGGGTTCCGACGCATCAGAGACATAAGTCACCTCCAAACCTCGAAACTGTGCGTCATCTGATCGACGCATCTATCTATTGGTGTACGCCTGCTCTGTAAGAAATGCGTCTGCAAACCATGAGATTACTGTTAGATTCGGCGCGCTATCTCCGGCGCGCACTGCCGGCCACGTTGGCGATGCGCAGGGCGCGGCTGTGAATCTCCGGCGCGCGCCGGTTAATGCTGGCGATGTCACTCTCGCTGAGGTCACCGCTGGCCGTCACTGTGCTGATGAACTCATTCAGCGGCAAATCAGCAATTTCGGCGATGGTCATATCGGCGACAGCCCGGCCCAGGGTCGAGTTGGCACTCACACCGCGAATTTCGGTAGCGGCCAGCTCTGTCGCGCGGCTGATATCGCCGCTGTAGTTGCGCTCCAGCACGGTATAACCGCTGTCGTTAATCATCTCCACCATGGCAAGGCCGGCGATCTCGTGAACATTGCGCGACGGACGCATCGACCCCACCGCCTGGCCCAGTTCTTCGCGCAGTTCCCCACGCGGACGGCAGCTTACATAAACATCGGCGAACGACACGACATACCGCCGGTGCGAGGTCATATCCAGGCTTTCCTCGCCGATCTCGCCGTTGTCGTTGAGCGTAATAGTCGCCAGAATCACCCAGGGGTCATCCGGGCACGGCGGGCAGTGACGCCGGTAGTCGTAGTCGCCCTGGCGGGGGCACTCCACTGCCAGTTCAATATCGCTGACAGGCATCGGGTCGTAGCTGGCCGGTAATTCAGTCAGCACTTTTAGCGCAAAGCTGTCGCGGATACGGCTGTATTCGCATTCGGCCTCATCGCAGCCGCAGCCAGCCGGCATCACCCGCACCGGGCGCGACTGGCACTCGGCATAACGCACCGCCAGATATAAAGGCTGACCGGTTCGCCGGCTGATGCGCACATCGCTGCACCAGGGATCGACATCGCCGCAGGGCGACAACACGTTACCGTCCGGGTCTTCCTGGCACAGGTCGAGGGTGATCTCGTCGTCGATGACGATCTCATCGCCATATGGCCCCAGGATATACCCCGGCTCGACAACGACCTCGCAGCCGCTTTCGCCGGGGCGGACCCACGCCCCACATACGATTCCCCAGCCGTGCAGCAGCCGGTTATGCCGCCTGGACTTCTCCCGGAAGTAAATCTGATCCTGCGTCATGTCGTCGGGGGTCACCAACTGGCGCGGGAAAAAGCGCGTGCGTTCTCTGCCGCCGCCGGACGCGCTGCCGGTGCCGTTCTGACATCTGGAAAGGGTATTGGTCGCCATTTTTTATCTCCCTGGTCAGGCTCTGGTCTTTGTCAATCATCGATCTGGTTCAACGTACCGGCGGTTATATCAGCACCTCGAACCAGCCGTGGAACAGGCCACCCGGCTCGCCGTTGCCCGATGGCAGTTCCGCGCCCGTATCGACGAACGCCGCCCACACCGGATTATTCTCCGGGTCGCTGCCGTAGACGAACTGGTCGGCAACATCCCAGATTTCATTCAAACGATTGCGTCGCAATTCGGTACCCTGATAATTCGCGTCCAACAGCAGCGCCTCGGCACTGTCATCGACGATGTTGTTATCCTGTGCGCGCACCTGAATCAGATAGCGCGACGGTCTGCCACGCGGAATGTCGTTCTGCAGCGCATAGACTGCCGTCATACTGCCGCCGTCTTCGCGAATATCAGTCAGCTCAAGCTGCAGGCGCTGCACCACAATCTCGCCGACATCGACCAGGAAATGCACACGCAGCCAGTTATCCGGTTCCTGCAACTGTTCGCGGCTCATCGCCCGGCTGAATGTGATCTCAATGCGCGGCTGCTGCGCCCAACGGCGCAGACGCAGGATCGCTTCCTCATCGTCAGTCTGAACCGAGAGCAGCGCCGCGTTGGGCGGCCACACCCGGCGGATCACCGGCAGATCGACCGGCTCTGGTTCCGGCTCCGGTTCGGGTTCGGGTTCTTCGCCACCTTCAGCGACCGCCAGCGCCATCAGCACCAGCGACGCCCCCGACTCAAGCGATGCCTCAACGGTATGCAATCCAGATCGCGGCCCCAGCCGGAAGCGAGTCCCGGCGCGACCGTTTTCATCGGTCGCTATGCGCTCCGGGCTGACCTCGCCGCCGCCGCCGCGCACGTTAAAGCGCACCTCGACATCGGGGACCGGCGTCTCGCTTTCATCGACCACTTCGACCAGCAGCGGCTCCGGCAGCGTCGCGCCTGGCTGCGCGGACTGTGCATCACCGGAGACATAGCGCAGCAGCAGAGTCTGACAGCAGGCATCAACACGCGCCGCCAGGCACATCAGCAGATCGTAGAGCATCGTGTTGCTGTAGGTGACGGCGCGGTAACGGTTATCAATTTCGATGGTCTCGCCCAGGCGCAGCGTGCCCAGCACCACACAATCGCTTACCGGCACCGGGCAGGGTCCGGCCAGCGTCTCGACAGCCGTCAGCCGCCGGTCGAATTCATCGGATGGATGATGCGGGAAGATCGTCGCGCACGCCTCATCATCGACCTGCCCCGGCCTGGATTCCGGCACGCCCTCGCGCACCAGCACACGGAACCGCTCGCGGATGGCCCCCGGCGCGCATTCCTCGCGCGTGTCGCAGTCAGCCACCAGCACCGGAGTCGGCTCGGCGGGGCATTCATGATAAACCAGGCAGATCGTCACCTCGCCTTCTTCGATGGGGTCGCCATCCGGGCGTCCATGCGCATCGGTTGGCTGGCGCGGTTCCTGAATGCAGTAAGCCGATGGCACGATAATCTCGTGCCCGTGCGGATCAACAGCCACACCCGCCTGCACCAGCACCTGGCCGTCTTCGGTCAGTTCCAGTTCCAGGCCACACAGCACGCCCGCGCCCAATCCCAGACGGTTGAGCAGCCAGCGTTTACGGTTGAGATAGGTCTGTTCCATCTCAAAATGGTAGACATCCAGCAGTTTGCCATAGAAGTAGCGGTTTCTCACCGGTGCGGCGAGAGGTCGCTGTGTGCCGTTGTGTTCGCTCATAATCGCTGCTCCCGTACTCGTATCATTGGATCAACCCGTAAGCAATAGCAGAAATATCTTCTTTCTGACTGGTTTGTCATCAGGTCATACGCCCCCGCCGCCCCACGCGCGCCCCGCGTCCCAGCGCAGGCGGGCGCTCATCAGCAGGCAGAACCGTCTCGTGTCCCAACGGCGCGTCGCCACCGATTACCTGACCATCCGGCCCCGCGCCGACGATGGTATCCACGCCAATCCGCGCCTGGAATCCCACCCGCATACGCGGTTCCAGCAGGCACAGGTGATAGGTGGTGTGCGCGGGTTTCTCCCGTTCGATGATGCGCCGCACACGCTCAATATCCTGCGGGTCCGGTACGCTGGCCGCGTGAAGCTGCACACAAAAGTGATGGGCGGTGCCCTCGAACAGCGGCGCGCCGTAATCCATCTCGTCGATCAGGTGCGACTGGTCCAGCGTGGCGGTGGTGTCCAGCACAGCCCCTTCGGCATAGGCCGGGGCCAGCATGGTTGTAAATCCCAGCGTGGAGCCTTCCCCCAATGACCACATGTTGACATACTGCGACGGTTCCTCGATGCGCACCTCGGCGCCGGTGTAAAGCTGGAGCAGCTCACGCAGACTGTCGGCGGTGCCGCGCCGGGCATAAAGGGCGAACGCCCGCGCCAGCGCCTCACGACGATGCGGCTCGTTCCAGGTTTCATCCAGCTCAAAATCGAGCCAGCCCGCCAGCCAGTCCAGCCACGACGCGCCTGCTGGTTCATCCGGTGCGGCGGCGGCATCAAACAGGCCCGGCAGATCATCGATCAGCGTCTCGCTGTCGTCCAGCAAACTCTCGAACAGGGCCAGCGTCCGCTCCAGGAACACCGCCTCGCCAGTCGGATTCTCCGACGTGGACATATCGCCACCCCGGTAGATGTTGGGCAGATAGCCCAGCCAGGTCTCCGGGTCGTAGCTCACCTGCAACCGGCTGAGGGCCGGCGAACCGGTGCCATCGCCCTGCATTCGCCCGGCGACCCACAGATAGCGCGCTGGTTCGTTGAGCGCCAGCAGATCAGCCGAATCGTTGGGCGCGGCGCGCCAGGCATTCAGCGGAGCCAGCGACTCGGTATCCGCCGCGATAACGTCATCGCCGGGTACAACTGGCGACGCGGCAGAATTGGTCGTGAGCGTAAACAGCTTCAGGTGGGCCGTCTCCGACAAGCCCTCGACCTGCGCGCGCAGCCGGTGCCAGCCCGTCGGCTGGTCGCCAGCGTCGAACGGCCCAGCCAGGAATTGGCCCGCCTCACCGAAAGCCACCCCCGGCTCAAGCCGCAGCAGCGCGCTGCCGGTGTGCAGCAGTAAACGCCCGTGCCGGTCCAGCATCAGCCCGGCGATGGGTCCGCGATAGCCACGCGCCACACCGGCGAAGCCACCCTCACGGTCAAAAACCAGCAGGCGACCACTGGCAGCATCGGCCAGGTAGAGCGCATCGCCGGTAAAAACAATGCCCACCACATCGTCCACCGGATGCCCGCCCAGCAGCGACGCCCACAGCCCGGTTGTCGCTTCGTCGTAGGTGCCATCTGTGTAGTAGACCAGCAGGCCGTTATCAGCGATAACCAGCAGGCGCTCACCGCCGTCATCGACGACGATAATCGCCACCCGCGCCGGTCCCTCTGGCGCGTAAGACTGGCCCTGCAGCGTCTCCCAGAACTCGGCCCTTGCCCGTCCACTCGCGTCGAATTTCTGAATACGCTCGTTTCCGCGACAGGCGACGTAGACAAACCCCGCCGAGTCGCTGGCGAGGTCCCAGGGTTCATCGAACTGGCCGGGCGCAGCGCCGGGCTGCGGCTCGCTGGTGGAATCGGCCTGGCCCCACACACCGACCAGTTGCAACGTGGCTAAATCGACCACCTGCACCCGATGGTTGCCACTGTCGGCGACGTACAGCCGGTCACGCGGACCAACGATCACACCGCGCGGCTCGCGCAACTGTCCCGGCAGGCTGCCTTCGCCACCAAAGCACGGCAGCGGCTCGACTTCACCGGTGCAGGCTTCATAGCGCAGCACGCGATGGCCCGCCGTGTCGGCGATGTACAGATTACCCTCGGCATCGATGCCGATACCAGCCGGTCCACTCAGCGTGGCGGAGGCGGTCAGCGCCTCGGTGACGACCGCCTCGAACGCCGGCACCGGGTTAAGCGTCAGCACGCCGTCCTGCCACTTCAGGCCAGACAGTGTAAACAGCGCCCGGTTATCCTCGATGTTCAGATAGCGAAAATTCGTCTGGTCGGCCATGCACTCGTTACCCTTCGATTCCCATCCAGACCACGCTCCAGTTCAACTCCTCGCGGATGGCCCGCAGGAGATCTTCGCCGGATATGCCTAACGCCGGGTTGAGCGGCATGCTGCCGGTGCCGAGCATCACCGTGCCGGCAGGCAGCACCATCCGGATTTCGAAACTGTCCGTCTTTTCGGCTGTAAGATCGGTGTAACCGTCGATGACAAAATTGTGCGGCTCATTGTCGATCAAAAAATCTCGTACCACCCGCCCCCCGGCGATGTGTGCCTGATACTGGGGCGTCGTCCTGAAGCCGGCGTCCGCCGTAGGAACGGTCGCCACCACGCCCAGCGGACTCTCATCGTCGGGCCACAGGCGCCAGTTAAGCACGCTGCTGGCAGCCTCACCGCTGACGATGTGCGGCTGGCTCGGTGGCAGCGCGTCGCGGCGGGCGCTGCCGGATACGTTCTGTGCCAGCCGGCAGTTCTCCACCTCGATGGTGATGAGCACGATGTCCTCACCGTAAACAAAATCATCGGGGCGCTGCCAGCGGATAATCGGCGCTTCCGGCCTGCGCACCGCTCCCGACGCGCCGCAGGCTCCGGCGCGAGTTTCGGCGGTGAGGTCGCTGTCATTGGCGTAAGATGCCGTCAGGTAAAACGTCTCCGGGCCGCCCTGCTCGTTACCCGCCACCGAAGGAATGGCGATCTCCATGCCATCGCTCAGAATCAGATCGCGGCCCAGGCAGTCGAGCGCGTAACCCGGCTCCAGGCTCACCGAGCGTTCCCCTCGCGCACCGGTCACGGCATAGCCGAAGACGATACCCCAGCCGTGCAGGCTGCGATTATGCAGCCAACGCAGCTCGCGGTGATACTGCTGGGTAGCGGCCAGATCGTCGGCGGTCAGGCGCTGGCCGGGGAAGAATGCCGGGCGTCGCAGCATGGGCATGTCGTTGTCCTGGCTCATCCTATACCTCCTCCGCTGAACAGAATCATGTTGTATTCAATGGGCATGTAATACATGAACGCAAAGACCATCTCCGGGGCCGGTGGCTGGCAGCCGCCGGTCGGCTCCATACCCTGCCAGCTTACTTTCAGCGGAAGCTGCGTGGGCATCATAATCATGTGGGAGATGTTGGCTGGAACCTGACTACCAACCGCCAAGCGCACCTCGAGCTGGAACGAACTGCGCGTCGGGTTGGTGATCGACAAAAACGGACCGTGCAGCAGTCGCAGCACGTTGGGATAGTTCAGACCTTCAACGCCCCCGGTATCAGGATTGGTGTTGCGCAGGGTCCGCAGCGGATGCTCCAGCAGACGCGCGAAATAACGCGGGCGCGCGCTGCTGAAACCGCCCGCCGAGGTATTGATGGTCGTGCGCCAGCACAGGTCTGCCTGGTTGATAGATGCCTGTACAAACGCCTGCCCGGTAGCGACATACGGGCGCGTGATAGCGCGCGCCGTGCGCCGCAGCGACAGATCAACCGAGACAACATACCCGCCAGGATCGACGACCACACGCGCCAGCGGAACCTCATCGCCCAGCCGTACTCCGGCGGCCAGGTCCGGTGGTTCGGCAGCAGCATCCTCGGCGAAGCCAGCAAACACCCAGCGCCATCTGAGCCGTTCTTCGGCGAAACCGCCCCGGCGGCAGTCCACCGCGCCGGTGTTTTCACTGGCGAGATGGTCGTCATAACGCACCACCAGGTCATACCACCAGATGACCGGCTTGGCGTTATGGGGCACTTGCAGCGGCGGCACAGGGATCGTCAGCGTGGATGGGTTAATGATGCCCTGTCCGCAGCGGTCATAGGCCATCCCCGGCCCGATAACAGCCGAGCGCCGGTCATCACTGACGGCCACTTCCAAACCGACAGCCACGCCCCAGGTGTTATGCAGGGCGGTCACATGCAACTGATTCATGCTGGCTTCGTACGCGACCTCATCGCGCAGGTCGCGCGCCTGCAGCGGCTGTCCCTGGTAATAACGAATGCGTGAACGGCTGTTGCTCGTCATGGCTGTCCTTTCGCCCTCATTCGATCCTGATCTGGTGCGGTCCTGGCGTGACCAGCGCCAGCGGCCCCACACACAGGTTGCCGCAGTCGCCGTCATCGTCACCGGACAGCAGTTCCAGCGCCAGCACATGATCGACGCCGGGCACGTTGTCGATGGTTTGCAGTACTTCGGCGCGGTAGACATCGCGGCCAAAAGGCCAGCCACGCCCATCCGGACCGCCGTGCAGCGGGTCCAGAAAGCTGTCCAGCGCGATCTGAACACCCGCCAGCACGCGCTGCGCATCGGTCCCGGCGCGGCGGCGCACTGTCGCCCGCACGCGCACAGTCACATACTGCGGCGGAGCCACCACCAGCCGCGTGCCGATCACCCGGTAATGATCCAGATAATCGCGGACGGTTTGCAGCAGGCCAGCCGTCGGGTACGGGCGCGTGCGCGGCAGAAACGGCACCACGACCACTGTCACCGTACCGGGCGCGCTCAGGCAGGGATAGGCCGGGTCGATGCCGCTCCAGGCGCGCGCCCGGGCGATGCGCGTCCCCGGCACATCGAGCGCCAGTCGCTCATAATCCAGCAGCGTGACGGCACGTTCTGGCGCGCGCCGCCCCATCACACGCGCACGGTCGAGCTGATCCAGTGTGGTGCCACCCAGTTCTACCAGGCGCTCATGCGCCCACAGCGACTCGGCGGCGCGCCCGGCGGCATGGTTGACCGTCTCCTGGCCGGTGCCGCCGCTGGCTGCTGCCGGATTCTCCGCCGGGGCCAGCCGGGCGGCGACATCGGCCACGTCTTCGCCCAGCAGCGCGCTGTTGCGCACATCGTCGGCCAGCGCCCAGGCGAGCGCGGCGCGGATATTCCCCTCAGCCCCCGCCGAGCGCGAAAAGCGTGCCAGCAGTGCCACACCGCGCGGCGGCATACGTCCACGATCACCATCGCCAAAGTGGACTTCACCGGAAGCCGCATTGAGTACAAAGTGCCGGTCATCGCGTTTCGAGGCGTCCAGGTCGCGGCGTGCATACCATCCCGGCAGTTGACCACCGGCGTCGGGCGTCTCGATGCTCCACACCTCGGCGGTCCCGCGCGCGATGGGCGCGTCACGCAGCGTGATGGTCTGGTGGGGAGCACCGCTGCCGCGACCAATCGGCGTTAGCTCGACGACCAGCTCGCCTGGTTCGCTTACGGTGGCGGCGGTGTATGCCAGCACCAGCGCAGCGGGGAGTTCGTGCGGCGCGTCAAAGGCCGTGATCTGATTGTGCTCGTCCAGCGCCAGCCGCAGCGCCTGCACCTGACCCGGCTGCGGTTCGTCGCCGGGTGCGGGCAGCACACCGGGCTGAATCACCAGCGCGGCGCGGGCCGGAACCGCCTGCTCGACAGGGACAGCATTCAGCGCCACATGATGCAGCACCGGCGCGGCATCCGGCGGACCGCCGACCAGCACACAGCGCAGCGTCGGTGCGGCGGGCGCATCACCGACAGCCACAGCGGCCATCGGACCCGGCAGCGTGATCTGCACCCGGCCATCGAAGATCAGGCCGTATGTGTCGTCGCTGATCTCACCGGCTTCCGGGTCTAGGGTGCGCCAGCCCGCGCCATCGTGAACCTGCCACTCGACGCGCACACTGTGATGCACCAGCGGAGCATCCGCTTCGGCGGTATCGGTGGCGGTTGTGGCGGATTCGCCATTACAGGGCCAGCCGGGATGGCGCGGACGACAAGCCTCGCGCAGACGGCGGCGCAGTTCCAGCAGGCGCATACGCTCGGCGTAGCTGTTAACGCTGCTGCCAGTCGTGGAAAACCACAAACCCAGCGACACCGGCTCGCCGACCGGCAGCGGCGCATCAAATCCGAGGTACAGCGCGGGGCGCGTCTCAGGTTGTGGATCGGGGCCGAACACCGCGAAAGGCATACGGTCACGCCATAACCGTGTTTGATCGACGAGTTGCGCGCCATCAAAGACCTGCACGCTGCTGATAGCCGCCGCGACGACGTTCAACGGTTCCAGCGTGGCGAAACGCAACCCAGCAGAAGCGGCAAACAGAACGCCTGCCGGCAGCGTCTGACCACCCGCGCCGCCAGCCAGCTTGAGCGCCAGCGTTGTCTGTGCCGGATGTGGTGGCTGCGGCGAAAACCCGGCCAGCGCCAGGAATTTGCGCAGATGCCGATCCGGTATCTGGTTGGCGCGGAAGATGTCCTGCTCCACCAGGTAAGCGAACAACTCCATGAGCGTGATGCCCGGATCGTGCAGGTTGTGGTCGATCCAGCCCGGCGCGTAACGCGGAATCAGCGCCCGGCCTTCTTCGACCAGGTCATCCCAGCGGCGGGTATCGAGGTTAGGCAGCGGCAGCGGCATCGTCAGTTTACCTTTCGCTTCCGACCAGCGTCACACGAATATCACCAGCGACGACGATGCGATCCGGCGGCACCGCCACGCGCTCGCCCTGTGGCGTGCCATCCAGCAGCAGATCGAGCGTCTGCACATAATCCACGCCGGGGATGGCTTCCAGCACGGCGGCCACGTCGGACAGATACACGTCGCGTCCAAAAGGCCAGCCGTCATCATCAGGGCCGCCGCTCAACGGATTGAGGAAAGCCATCAGCACCGCGACAGCATCCTCAAAAACCTGTCCAGCGGCCTCGAAATTTACCGGCGCCAGCGCCACCTGCACGCCCACCGGCAGATAATCCGGGCCGGAGACGGTGACACGCTCGGCAACACTGGCGGGTGCCCGTGCAGCGACAAAGTCACGCACGCGACGTCGCAGTTCTAATGACGGTTGCGGGCGCGCATCACGGCTCTGCGGCATGATAATCAGCCGCACCCAACCGGGCTGGCTTCTACCGCTGGGATGCGTGGTCGGCAGTGCCCGCGCTACGGCCACCGCCGGCGACGCTTCGCGGGCCAGTGCCTCATAATCGGTCAGGGCGATAGCCTGCCGCCGGTGTCGAACCGTGCGCGGCCCGCGCCGGTGGACCGACTCGATGGGTTCGCCATCGGCCCCGCCCTCGCCCGCACGCGGATTGCTGACACTCTGCACACCGGGGACCGCTGCCAGCAACTGCTCGATAGCCCCCACTGAAACATTACCCAACTGGCCGCCCCCTGTGCGATACAGCGCGGCGCGAACATTATTGGGTGCGGCGGTCGGCACCCTGCCGTTGACGTTATCGCCGAACATCAACCGGCCCTGTGTGCGCTCGACGACATAATGACGATCTTCCGGCCCGCTGAACAGCAGATTCGGCTGCGCCTGCCAGCGGACCCACACCTCACGCACGCGGCCTGTCGTCGGGTCACTTACAGTACGGATGTCATCATCGGTCAGGCCACTGCGCAGCAGTTCCTCACGCAGGATAGACAGTTCAACCTCGGCACGCGCGCCGTCCAGTTCGCGCACTTCGACCACATGGCCGGGAAGCACCGGCGTCCGGCGGAAGAACAGCGCCTGATTCGACTGGCCCGTGCCAGAGCCGAGCACCTCACCGGCGATGGTCTGCGTCTGCGAGGCCCATACGGCGTTCAGGTAAATCCCGTTGACCGTCGCCCGGTGCGGATCGCCATCGGATTGCAGACGGGCACGGACCCAGGTGCGCGGCGTGCCAAAGCGCGGCATCGTCGCCCGGCTCACACTACCCTGGCCGTATTCAGCTTCCAGCGGATTCGTAAGTGTCAGCACGCCGCGCCGGACCGCCGCCAGCGTCGCCAGTTCGCCAGCGTCATCCTCGGCGATATACAGCCGGTCGCCAACGCGGAACTGTGACGCCAGTCGCGGCTCCACCAGACGCACCGTGTCCCCCTGCGCCTGGACGATGGCCGCGCGCGGAACAGCGGGCACACCCGGCCACAACATCTGCACCATGCCCGGCAGCGCCAGATTGCCCGTATCGTCGCTGACCACCAGCGCCGCCCAGGCCGAGCCATTCCAGTATTCCCAACGCAGAGTCGGCCCACGCTGCGAGTCCGGTATTTCCTCGATGTCAAGAAACAGGCTGACGACATCGCTGGGCAGCGGGCCATCAAAGCCAAAGTACAGCGTCGGTGTGCGGTCGGCCATTACTGAGAACGGTTCAAATGCCGTGCCGCGCCAGCGCACATCCTTACTGCGGTCGATCCACTGAAAATCGTTGTAGGTCAGGGCGGCCTGGGGCGCGTCTGGCGGCGACTGGTAAACATAACCGAAGGTGAAGGCATCCAGCGCCGGGGGCCGCGATTCGATGAAGCGCATCGTTGGATTATCAGGGACGGTCACCTCGCGCAGTTGGCTAAAGCTGCCCGCGCGGATGCGCGCCCGTACCCAGTGGGCCAGCTCGCCGTTGTGTTCGATCTGCTCGATGTCGCTGGGTACGGTGAACGTAAACGCGCCGGACGCGCCAAAATGCCGGGGATCGTCGTTGGACGCCACCGGAATCTCGCGCCAGGCGGTGCCGTCCCAGTATTCGTAGACGAGGTCCGGGGCCGTCAGCACCGGCGACTCTGGCGGAGTGTCGATAAAACCATCGCCCCCGCCGCCACCGCCATCACCGGAACCGATGGCGTCGGCTTCTTCCTGGGGGGTGGAGGCGCGCGTCACCTGCACGGTGACCTGCGCACCGGGCCGGCTGAACACATCCTCGTTGTAAAAGTAGTAGACAGCCCCGGCCTGCGCCTGCTGGCCAAAGGGATAAAACGTTTTCGTCAGATCGAGTTCAATGCCATTGGCCAGAGCCAACTCCGGCGGCTGGCCCTCAAACGAACGGTCCAGCGCCACCCGTGCCCCCGGCCACACCCAGAAGCTGTGCAGCAGCACAGGAAAGCCGCGCTCCATAACGCGCAGCGTGTAATAACCCTGATCCAGCCCGCTCCAGATCAGCTCATCGCTGTCGATGAGGCGCTCGTCGAAGAAGTCACCGGGTCCGGTAAGGCGCGCCAGCCCGTAGTTCTCGCTCACACCGCCGAAGTAATTGACGTCCACCTGTAACGTCCCATCCGGCATGGCACCCGACAGATTTTCAGCCGTTACCCGCCCACCGGGGAAGCTGGTCGTCACGGTGTTGATGTTGACCAGATCGACCAGCGGCAGGCTGCGGGCCGGGTCCGGTGGCAGCAGCTCGGTGAGGCGGCAGCGTATCCAATAGGACTCGATGCCGTTAATCATCTTCTTCTCGCTGGTGCCGCAGTCGCCCACCAGCCGGATAACCCCGCTGCGGCGAAAGCCGTCGGTGCCGTCCACGCTGTCATCGGGGTAGGCGTCCTCTGGTGCGACGAACGGCTTGAATGTGCGCCAGGCTTCGCCATCCCAGTATTCCCAGACCACCGGCAGCGAACCCGCGCTGCCGGTCTGGGCCAGGTCAAATTGCAGTTCGATGATGGTCACGCCGGACAACGCGAAATGCAGATCATGCGCCAGGTAGAACTCGTGCGGGGTCGGATTCAGCCCGTCGAACAACGTGAACGGCTGACCGCCCAGCACCGCCGCGCTGTGATCGGCGTAGGCGTCGCGGCCCGGCCACAGCGCCACCACTTCGACCAGCCGCGACGATGTCAGGCCGATGGTGGCCTCTGTTTCGAATATCAGCGGCTCGTCCAGGCCGGGCACATCCGCGCCCAGTCGAGTCCCGGCGGGCGCTCGGCTGCTGCGCGTGTCGGGCTGCATCTCGAAGACGACTGGGGCGCGCGCGGCCTGTGCCGGCAGCAGATCGACACCCAGCAGATCGAGGAAAGCCAGCTTGTTCTTGTCCGGGGCCTGATTGATGCGCTCGCCCAGCGTCTGCAGATAGCGGGCGAAGATGCGCGCCAGCGCATAACCCGCCTGCCCATCCTGCGGCGTCCAGCCAGGGACGTAACCCGGCAGCCGTGCCAGCAGCTCGCGCACGGACGCCTCGGCTTCGCGGGGATCAAGTTCTGGGGTGCCGGGCCGGGTCATGGCTGTTCACCTTCCAGCAGATAGAACGGATAGACCAGGTTGTAAAACGTGTTGGTCGAGCGCATGCGGTAGCTCACGTCGATCAGCAGGCGGCCCAGTTCCGGTTCCGCGCTCACGCTGACCGTAATCGTATCGATGCGCGGCTCCCAGGTGATGAGCGCCTGTTCGACGCGGTGCCTGGCCAGCGCCAGCGTAGCTGTGTTGATCGGCTCAAACACCAGGCTCTGCAACCCCGCGCCGAATCCGGGCCGCATGACGCGCTCACCGGGATTCGTGCCCAGGATGATGCGAATCGACTGGCGAATATCCTCGGCGCTATCTACCATGGCGATTTCGCCATCAACACCAGCGCGCAGCGGGAAGCTCCAACCGCGCCCCAGAAAGGCTTTGTCGTCCTGAGCAGCCATGTGATCTGCCTCCTTACCCAATCAGCACGGTAAACGCACCCATTACAATCGGCGCGCCACAGCCGGCCATATCGCCCATACGCAGCGCCGGACGCCCACCGATGAACACACTCGTACTGCCCATCGGAAACGGTGAAGGCGGGTGCGGTCCCGCCGGCGTCGGAAACGAGCACGTATGCGTATCGCCGACGACGGCTGCCGGCTGTCCGCCGATCAGTACCGTCGCCACACCCGGCCCACTGATGACGCCCGGATGCCCGGTTGAATCGCCTACTCTGGCGGCTGGCGGCATGATTCTCTCCTCGCGTTCAGGTTAATTGATCTTCACCAACTGGCCCTGGATATTGCAGGCCATCCCGCCGTCGATAGTGGCGGCGGCGCTGCTTTTGATCTCGACCAGTTCGCCTTCCAGCGAAATCGACGCGGCTTTGATCTCGACCCTCAGCGCGGCCTGAATGGTCAGCGTGCCGGTCGTCTCCAGCTTGACCGAAGCCGTGCCGCCGGTCGTCTCCAGCGAGATGGCCGTCGGGTCAATCTCGATCTTCTGGCCGGTCATGGTGCTGATTTTGATGGACTGCGTCAGGTCGTCGATTTCGATCTCGTGGCCCAGCGGCGTTTTGATGATACGCTTGTTGACGGCGTCGGTTGGCAGCGTGGCCGGTGGCCGGTCGGACATGTTCCACAGGCTGCCGATGACATAAGGCTGGTTGACATCACCCGCTTCAAAAGCGACCAGAACCTCATCGCCTATCTGCGGCACAAAATACATGCCGCGCGAACTGCCGGCGGACGGCGACGCCAGCCGCGCCCAGGGTTCCACGCCAGGCATCCAGGGGAATTTGAGCTGTACTCGCCCCTGCGTCAGCGCGTCCATATTGCTGATGACCTGCGCCACCACCACGCCATAGATGCGCTGGTCGGCGCTGCCGTTGTCGGAGGCCATACTGTTAATCAGTCCGTCAGTCATAACTGGTCTGCTTCCTTATACGAACGGTGCTTTGAGTTTGATCGGCACGGCTCCCTGATCGGCCAGCGGAATGGAGCCGAACCAGATTTCCTTGCGCACGTCAAAACGGGTACGGTAGCCGCTGGCGTCGATGGTGTGCGTGGCCGAAGTCACCCGGTACAGCCCGCCGAACTGCATGCCCAGCCCTTCCAGGCGCAGCACGGTTCCGGCGCGAATACGCGGATCGCCGACGGTGCTGCCGGAGCCGGTCAGGCGCTGGTTAAGGCGCGGAATCAGTTCCTTGATGATGCGGCGCGGTGCCGAAGCCACCGTGACCGGCTCCTGAATCAGCACGCGAGAGGGGCCACTCTGCATTTGCAACACCGCCGGGCGAATGTCGATGGTCAGCGCCATGCGATCCCAGTCCCAGCCCACCGTCACGGTGAACGTCGTCTTGATGGAGGCCACCCACACGTAAGCCGTCACCGAGACGATCTGCCCCACTGTGCTGATGCGCGGTGTAAAATCGATTAGCGATTGGCCATATTTGAGCGTGACTTCCGGCGTCAGGCGGTCCAGCGGTGACTGGAAACGTAACTGTGAACCTCCCAGCGGCCCGCTGTGCTCGATGAACATTTCCCAGCCGTTTTCGGCGGAGATGCGCCTGAGGAAGTCGTAATCGGTCTCGTCTTCCTGCTTGCGGATCAGGCGCTGCGCCGAGTCCGGGTCGGCGGCAGAGGCCATCTTCTCCACCTGCCCCAGAATGATCGACAGCGCCGCCCCCACCGGATCAACAATCGGAATCAGGCCGTTTTCCAGGCTGACAATGCCAGCAACCAGCGGGTCTGGCAGCGGGAAGTTACCGACTGTCGGCGTCGGGATGGCGAACCAGCGCGCTTTGGTTCCCTGGCTCAGGTCTTTCATGCGGTCCTGCGCGGAGACGGTCAGCATGGGCGTACCGGATGCCGGGAAGGTCGCCGAATGGCTGACAATCTCGCCGACGATCATCACGGCGTCCAGGCCACGGCGCGTCATCAGTGCGCGCAGCCGGTCAAGTCGGGGTCCTTCCTCGGTTTCTCGCCAGGATCCGGTCATCTTTGGTCAGGCAACTAGGAAGCCGCCGTCCGTGGCGACGAGGTTGCCGGTCACCATGCTCGCTGCGTCGGAAACGAGGAACAGAACGGTTCCCGGAATTTCCTCGGGTTGAGCGCCCCGCCCCATT
>CAZXCK010000102.1:0-16317 GCA_964639225.1 uncultured Anaerolineaceae bacterium
GAAATGCCCTTTCTTAATCCCACCCATCGCGCTGAGGATGGCATCGGTGTATTCGCGCTTGCCGCGCAGATCGAGTTCCAGTGCCTGACGATAGAAGTCATTCGGGACTGCTGCATCCGGTATCGGGTAGCCATGCACCGTCAGCAGAAGCAGGGCAGCCTGTCGCGCCATCGCGATTGCCGATAAGCCACTGCGGGCGGTGTTTTCATTCGCTTGCCGGAAAATCGATGATCGTTCAGCCGGAATGACGATGCACGGGATCATGCCATCACCGTCATAACCGGGGATGAAATCCCGCAGCAGCCATGTCGCCCAGTAGCGGCGTTCGCCCGTTTCGATGCGAAACTGTCGCGTCACACCTTCGGAGACATCGACCACCGTCAGTGGGTTGACCTGCCCATCATCACGGATCGTTACCGCCAGATTGACCAGATCACGTAACAGCTGTTCCTCTGGGGTCAGCTTCACATCTGGCTCATCGGCACTTTCATCATCTGCATCGGGCAGAAGCTCCAGCACATTGTTGAAAGGCCGCCCGCGCTGGCGAGCGGCGACCTGAACGAGCTTGACCAGTTCTTTGAGCGCCTGTGTGGGAGTCAGGTGATGACTATAGAAGGCGAGGTGCAGCTGCTCCGGCAGCACGCGGCGGGGTTGCACCGGATCGGGACGCACCATCTCCAGCAGGATACGCTCGACGCGAATACTGTTATCGTGGAGCTGCTGCAGATCGCCCTGAAGCATGTCTTCGGTGACCGATGCCAGCAGTTCGTCTATTCGGTTGGTGTTGTTCTTCCTGGATGCCATCTATGCATCACCTTTCGCCATGCGCTCGACCAACGTGCCGACGAGTCGCGCATAAGCCTTACTTGCAGACGCTTTGGCGTCATAATCGAACACACTCAGGTGGTTGTGATGGGCATAAGACACGGCCTCATTAGCGGGAATAACGCCAATGAGCAGTTTGCCGAGCACGCTGTGGCCCTTGAGTTCATCCAGCAAATACCGGTGACCGCGCACGCGCTTGTCCATTTTCGTCACCAGAATGCCGCTGATGCGCAGATTGGGATGCCGCCAGCCTTCGCGGATGTCGTTGATCTTGCTCATCACGCTCATCAGGCCGACGGTTTCCAAGTAACGCGGTTCCACGGGAATGATCGCATCGGTTGCCGCGATCAGGCCCATCTCCGTCATCAGCGAAAACGATGGGCGTGTGTCAATGACAATCGCTGCATAGTGACCTGCGATACGGCTGAGCGGATCGGCCAGCCGGTAGGGCGCACCGGCCATACGCATCAGCTCCTGCTCGGCGCCTTCCAGCAGGGGTGAGGCGGGCAGCACATGCAGATCAGGATCCCATGTGGATTCCACGATGCACTGCGAGAGCACCTGTGCCGCGGTGGGGCGATCCGCCGCCAGCACCGTGTACAGGCTGTCCTCTGCGCCGAAATCGTTGCGTGATGGATTGACAATCATTTTCACTTATTGTATGCTAATGAAAATGGTTTTCATTGTTTTTAAGGTTTTGATGGATGAACACTAATCATAAGCGAGGTTCACTTTCCATCGTTTCAGATGCTCTGCCCAATCTGACCGGCGCTGGTCAGAAGGTAGCGGAATTCATCCTCAACTCGCCTCAGGAAACCATCAATCTCACAATCACAGAATTAGGTGCGCGTGTCGGTGTCAGCGAAGCCAGTATCGTCCGCTTTGCTCAGTCGCTGGGTTACTCCGGCTTTCATGCGCTGAAAATCCGGCTGGCTGAAGATATTGTGTCGCCGATGTCGATCATTCATGAAGATATGATGCCGGACGACAAGCCTGCTACCGCCGCCCAGAAGGCGATGAACCTGGGGCTTCGCTCTCTTGAAGAAACGATCCGCATTCTGGACATGCGGGTATTTGAAGACACGATCCATGCACTGTGCAACGCACGCCATATTCTTCTTTTTGCCTCTGGTAATTCGATCCCCATCGCTATGGACCTGAGCTTTCGCCTGACGAAAGTCGGGCTGTCCAGCCGCTTCTCGATTGATCCCACAACCCAGGAAATGCACGCCGGTCTGTCATCTGCCGAAGACGTGGCGGTAGGCATCTCCCACACTGGAAGCTCAAAAGACACGGTCTACGCTGTGGAACTGGCCAAACAACATGGGGTGCGAACAGTCTGCATCACCAATCATTCCGATTCTCCCCTGACACGCCTGGGGGATTTTTGTCTGTTTACCGCCACACGTGTCAGCCATTTTCGCGAAGAACGGTTGGACTCCAACCTGGCCATGCTGGCTCTAACAGAGGCTCTTTACGTGGGCATCTGTATAGCGCAGTCCGATGCAGCGGAGCAGGCTGTCTCCAAGACAACCCGGGCTACGGAGCATCGCAAATACTAATCTACAGAAAGGAAGGACTTATGTGACGGTGACACAAAAGAACGTGCGATACAACATCGCATTATTTGTAAAGACGGGGACTCGTACCGCGAATCTCACTGGATATTAGCAGGTTTCAATAAGGAGAGCAGGAAAATGAGTAAAAAGAGCATTAGCTTCTTGTTGGTCGCGTTACTGGTGCTGTCTTTTGGCGGCATCTCGATGGCGCAGGATTCGATTACCCTTGAATTCTCGCAGTGGTGGGAGCCGGAGCTTCCCGAAGGCGAATTCAGAGCGCTGATGGATGAGTTCGAGGCACAGAATCCGGGTATCACTGTTGAACTGATCAGCGGCCCGTATTCGACCACCAGAGACCAGATTGTTGCCGGCGCAGCTACCGGCACGATGGCCGATGTCGTCGGCCTGGATGGTGCCTGGGTGAACGACTTCGTGCGCCAGGGTTCATTGGCTAACCTGACGGAACTGATGGCCGATGCCGAATTCGATGACAGCGAACTGGCTGCACAGATTCAGCTCAATGGTTCCACCTGGATGATCCCGGTTGTCAACTTCGTCTATCCCGTGTTTGTCAACGAGGACCTGGTCGAAGCAGCAGGTATCGAAGAACTGCCCACCACGCGCGCTGAGTTCGCCGAAGCCGCCGCCACGCTGACCGATGTCGAAAACAACGTGTACGGATGGGTGCTTCCGCTTTCGATGGAACAGCCTAACGGCATTCAGAATGACGTGATGTCGTGGGTGTGGGCCAGCGGTGGCAGCATGATGGAAGACGGCATGCCGAACCTGGTCGACAATGAAGACGTCACCAGCGCGATGGTCTTCATCAAAGATCTGTACGACGCTGGCGTGATCGCCCCCGGTTCCTTCTCCATGCGCGAGCAGGACAAGGTCGAAGAGTTCACCAACGGTCGCGTGGGTATGATGATCAACACCCTCGCGCACATCAACCTGATCCGTGATCGCAACCCGGACCTGAACTTCGCCATCACCGCGCTGCCAGCGGTCGAGGGCTACGATGGCCCGCGCGGCCTGCCGTACGCTTCGTGGGGCATTGGTGTCGCTGAAAACAGTGAGCATCAGGCCGAAGCCTGGAAGCTGGTCGAATTCCTGATGAGCGCCGAGATCAACTCGCGCCTGTCGTCGATCGCCAATGCCTTCCCTGGCAATGTCAACGCCACGCCGGACTTCGTTGAGACCGACGAGCTGTTCGCTGACGCTTTTGAGGTCTTCCAGACTGGTTACCTGGCCAACGAGTTCGTGGGCCTGCCAGTTGCCGAAAACCTGATGCGCGAGTTCAACGAGCAGTTCCAGCTTTATCTCGATGGTGACCTGGAAGTGGACGAAATGCTCGCCAACGCCCAGGAAGCCTGGATGGTCCATTTCGAGTAGCACGGTCGTTTAGAGACTACTCCCTGTAACATGATGGAGGCTGTGAAGCTCTGCGCTTTACAGCCTCCATTAGAAAATAGATAAGGGGTTCACTGAACAATGGCAAGCTTGAGCGTCTCGACTGGGTCCAAAAACCCGCCTCTTCAGAAGTTGAGGCGAAAACTTGTTCCCTTCGCCTACCTGTCACCAACACTGATTCTGCTGACGGTGTTGATGATGATCCCTATCGGGACAGTTCTGTATTATTCGCTGATGGACAACGTCATCATCACCAACACACCACCGGCTTTTGTGGGAATCAGCAATTATCTGGAGATTCTGTCCAACAGCAATTTCCTCCAGGCACTCAGGAACACACTTATTCTGGCAATTGCCAGCGTCGTCGCCCATATGATCCTGGGCCTGATGTTCGCCATGCTCCTGAACACCAATGTGATCGGGCCGTTTGCCAAGGCGCTCTTCCGCGTTGTTTATATTCTGCCCTGGGTGTTTACCGCGTCAATCATCGCCATTTTGTGGCGGCTGCTGCTGAACCCTAACGGTGTGGTCAACTATCTGCTCATGGAGTTTGGCTTTATTGCCGAGCGGGTGGAATGGCTCAGTTCACGAGATTTAGCGTTGGGGTCGGTTACATTTATCAATATATGGGCCGGATATCCCTTCTATATGGTCAGCTTCCTGGCGGGGCTTCAGGGAATCTCGAACGATCTGTATGAAGCTGGCAAGATTGACGGCGCTAACGGCGTTCAGCTCTTCAGGTATATCACGCTGCCACAGCTCAAGCCGATCCTGATCAGCCTGGCCATGCTGGATTTTATCTGGACCACACACCAGTTTGCCCTGATATGGATGACCACCGGCGGCGGGCCGATCCGCGCCTCAGAGGTGCTGAGTACCTACACCTATAAGCAGGCATTCACCTCGTACCAGTTCTCGATGGCTGCCACAACCGCTGTGATTTCCCTGGCGCTGACGACCTTTGTGGCGGTGTTTTATGTACGGCATCAGAAGGCGAACGAACAATGACCATGTCACAGCCTAACAGGATGAGGTTGACGAAAGCGCTGGTGCTTGTGGGGCTGGTCGCTGGGGCTATGTTCGCCGGGCTGCCCGTGCTGTGGATGCTGGCATCGTCATTCAAGTCGAACACGAGTATTTTCGCCTATCCGCCCAGCCTGATTGATGACTCGTTCTCGCTGGCTGCTTACCAGGCCGTGCTGACCGACCCGCAGAAACGCCGGTTCTTCTTCAACAGCTACCTGGTGTCGTCGCTGGTCACCCTGTTTACACTGATTATGGCCATCCTGGCCGGGTACAGCTTTAGCCGGTACAGCTTCAGGCTCAAGAGCGCCTTGAACCTGTTTATTATCGGCGTGCAGTCGGTGCCGCCCATCACCCTGATGATTCCGTATTTTGGCCTGATCGTGGGGCTTAAGCTGTATAATACGTACTGGGCGCTGATCCTGACCCATATGGTCTTTACGTTGCCCTATGCTATCATCATGATGACCGGCTATTTTAATACCCTGCCACGCGACCTGGACGAGGCCGTCATGATTGACGGCGGGAGCAGCGCGGTTATCCTGTGGAGAATTCTTGTTCCGATTTCTCTGCCGGGGATTGTCTCGGTCGGCATCTACACATTTATGCTGAGCTGGAACGAATTCCTGTTCGCGCTGACCCTGACCCGAACGACCGACATGCGAACGGTTCCCATCGGCATTCAGATGCTGATGGGCCAGCACTCGTTTGAGTGGAACCAGATGATGTCCATGAGTGTCCTCGGTTCGCTGCCGGTTCTGATACTTTTCCTGGTCTTCCAACGTTACTTCATCGCCGGCATGTCGGCGGGTTCCATCAAAGGGTAAACCCAAGCGACGATGCCAGTGATTGAAAGCCTTTCGACATCAACATCTTATAGAATGGAGATGCCTCTATGTTGATGAATATGCGGGACCTGTTGGCGGTAGCCCACACCAATCATTTTGCTGTACCTGCTTTCAACATTAGCAGCAACATGCTGCTAACGGGTGTAATCGAAGTCTCCGAAGAAAAATCCTCTCCGGTCATTCTGGCCATTCACCCCGATGAACTGGCCTTTGTGGGCAATTCCTTCGTCAAGGCTGCGATTGACATGGCACACAAAGCCAGTGTGCCGGTCTGCATCCACCTGGATCACGGCTCGACGATGGAGCAGATCATGAACGCCATTCAGTGCGGCTTTACGTCCGTGATGATTGACGCCTCTACGCTGCCGCTGGAGGAGAATATCGCCATTTCCAGGAAAGTTGTGGAGCTGGCACACACAGTCAACGTCTCGGTAGAAGGCGAGCTGGGGACCATCGGCACCACCGGCCCCGAAGCCGAGGCCGGCACCGAAGAGATCATCTACGTTGACCCGGACGACGTTGAGACGTTTGTCGAGGGGACGGGCGTGGACACCCTGGCGGTCGCCGTCGGGACTGCGCACGGCCTGTATCCCAAAGACAAGCCGCCGAAGCTGAGAATGGACCTGATTAAAGAGATCTCCGCCAGAGTCGATATTCCGCTGGTTCTGCATGGCGGTTCGGCGAACCCTGACACGGAGATCGCCACGGCTGTCAGACTGGGTATCAATAAGATCAATATCTCCAGCGACATCAAGGACGCCTTCTACCAGAAGTGTCGTGAGGTGCTGCTGAATCTCGACCTGCGCGAGCCGCTGTCTATCTACCCGCCGTGTATCGAAGCGATGAAAGATGTCGCCCGCCACAAGATTGATCTCTTCAACGCGAGTGGCAAAGCGGCGCTGTATTAGTCTGTAGCCGAAAAGCAACCTGAGTTTGCGACAGAGCGAACGACCTGTCAGGCAGCCCGTTCGCTCTGTCGCCGTTTTATTCACGCAGACACAGAGCAAAAACACCATGAAAGAAAAGATCGCACTGGGGTTTGGCAATAATATTGATTATGAGATCACATGGAACTCCAGCGTTTTCGAGGCGCTTATCGTCCGCTATGGCATCCGTGATGATGAACTGGACATCAACACCGTTATTCGTTCGGAGCGCGATCTGGTCGTCTCGATCCTGAGCTTTTTGAAGCTGGGTATCGGCGGCGAGCGATTTGTCGCCACGTCGGCCATCATTGAGGAACTTGCGCGGCATTTCGACAACAAAATGACACTGGGTGGGACCAGTGTGCGCGCCGCACTGGCCATGCGTACGCTGGGCTATACATCCGCGCTGCATCTGGTCACCACCAACGATCAGGTGCGCGCCCTCCTGCCGCCAGACTGTCCGTATGTGTGTAGTAATCCACAAGACCAGTCGTATCCCCATCTGATTGTGCAATTCAGCAAAGGTACCCGCGTCAAAGCTGGCGACATCGACATTCACACGAACCGGCCCAACCGGTTGATCTACCACAGCGATGACGCCAATATCGCCATGAATCTCGACGAGGGTTTCGCTGATCTGGTCACAGAGGCCAGGGTGATGCTGATTTCTGGCTTTAATGCCATGCAGGACGAGTCGCTTCTGGCCGACAGGATGCAGACCGTTCTGAGAATCATAGAGAATCTGCCGGACGGCGCGCAGCTGTTTTACGAAGATGCGGGCTTCTACGAGTCGCGATTCTGCCACCTGATCTACGATATTCTGGCGAAGCACATCAGCATTTTCAGCCTCAACGAGGACGAGCTTCAGGATTATCTCAAGCGAGAGATCGACCTGCTCGACATCTCTCAGATCGAAGACGCCCTGCAAGCACTCCAGCGCCTGATTCCCGTGCCGGTTATTGTGGTGCATACGCGGCACTGGGCATTGGCTTACGGCGAACAGGCGAGCCGTTTCGCAGACGCGCTGAAGGCGGGCGTAACGATGGCCACGACACGCTTCTGCTATGGGGATGACTTCACCGCAGAAAACTACAGACAGGTAGAGGCGCTGCCGCCAGGCGAGGACAACGCGGCGTTTGTCGATGCTGTGAACGCGCAGGCGAGTGACAGTATATGCTGTGTGCCTGTCGCGCATGTCGACCAGTCCAACGCAACGACAGTTGGCCTGGGCGATGCGTTCGTCGGCGGATTTCTGACGGCCCTGCTCTGAAAGCCGGGTGGGCCACCTGGTTGCTGTTTAGATTCCGGCAAACTGTTCAGCACCCAGGTGGCCGTCACAGGTGTGTACCATCATTTGATCGCGGCGACGATTCCGCGTTTCAAGACGCCCAAATTGACGTATAATGATTATAATTCAGCTTACGCGCCGGTGGTTGACGCGATAACGCTTTACTTGTCTAGACTCTCTATGACGAGTCACGACGTGGAACAGACCGATGTCGGCGCTGACTACAGACGACCAGGACAGCTACGCATTTACTGGCAATAGAAACGATTGCCGATGCTTTCAGGTCGCTTGCGGCCATTTCCTCTTTGGTTCCAGAGACAATCTCAATTCAACACATGCCATCACGGATACCTGGCAGAATTTGCTGGGCAAACCGAACATCCAGACCGGGCAATCCACCGTGTGGTCTGCGGGTCGGTTGCTACTTCAACGATCAGCGGCAGTTGTGATGACTGGCAGCAAACGCATGTCTGCCGAGACATGTTATCGCGTTATCCGCACACAACAAGGAAATAAGGAATCATGAATCGAATACGCACAGCCTGCCTTATCCTGCTTGGCGTCGTGCTGGTGCTGATGCCTACCGACACCGCAGGTGCGCATTCGCTGATGGCTGAACCGGCCCTGCCAGACAGCCCGTGGTGGCTTGTCATCCACGATCAGTGTGACGACACCCTGCATTGGATCAGCCCACTTGGGGAACAAACCTCGATTCCGCGCCCCCGCCTGCCCGATGAAGCCGATGCGCCCGCGTGCAGCTCCAGGGCGCTGCACATCTCTCAGAATGGGCGTTACCTGGTTCAGATCGCGCCGCTCGTCAACGGGCGAGTGGGGATCGGCTTTTATGACTTGCAGACTGGCACCTGGCTGGACGTTCACCAGACTCAACCCGATGAGTTTGCCATGCTCGGTGGACGCTATTCATCTGATAACAGCCAGCGTATCGCCATTGGTTTCGCTAACGATATGGATGCTTCCAGCGGCTGGCGCGTGATCCTGTTCGACATGACAACAGGTCTGGTGCTGGATACGATACGCAGCGACGGCCCGGAGATCGCCGCTTTTGTCGGTGGTGAGTTCCTGGCTGATGCGCGGACCGTTCCCTATGTCACACTGCTGACACCCGCCGATGGCCCTGATGGCACGCAGGTTCACATTCGCCTGGACAGCATGCCCGGTGACGTCGCGCCACTGGGCGCGATTGTCTGGTATCTCGACGGCGCGCCGGGTGTAGGTCAGGCGCTGATCAGCGGGCCTTATACCGCCGTAGACATGGACATCATGCCGAATGGCCAGGCGATCTTCGCGTATCAGGACCCTGACTATCCAGTGTTTGAACCACCCGCTGATGGCGATCCGCTGCTGGTTACGGCGACCAACGCCGTTGGGCTGCTGCTGCCCGCGACCGTTGGCCAGTCACCGCCACCACAGTTGTACTTTGCCGATGGTGCCAGCCTGGTCTATGGCGGTCAGTGGGGGGCGGATGGTCGCATCGTCCTGTTCCGTCGCATGGTGGATGATGGCTACACCACCTACTGGGTCAGATATGGCACCGCCACACTGCTGTCGCTGGACCAGCAGGTCGTCCAGGCCATCGGTGTGCCGGATGGGTTTGTCTACGCGACGGATGAGAATATCTACTACCTGTCGGAGTCCGTCGGCTCACCAATTGGCCCCATCTTCGGCGATTCGATGTTGAGCACCGGCGCGGCTTTCGTCTGGGCGTCGACGTTTGGCAGTCCACCGCTAACGCTGGACACGCCGCAGGGCGCTGAAGCGCCAGCCCCGACGTCCTCCCCGCCGGTCTTTGTGACCGCCACACCGGATACGGGCGTGTGCCGGCTGGCAAGCGCGGATGGCAACAATATCAATGTGCGTTCCGGGCCGGGCACCATTTACCCGGTCATCGGTCAGATGCTCGGCAGCACGGAAGCGCCCATCATCGGCTATAACGGCCAATGGTACGCCGTGAACTTCCTCGGCCAGCAGGGTTGGATGGCGGGTTGGGTGACGACTCTGCGCGGGAACTGCGCCAGCCTGGCGTTTGTCCCGGCGCCTCCGCCGCCAGCGGCCACAGAAGCGCCGCCAGCGCCCGCAACCGACATGCCGCCCGCGACTGATGCGCCACCGGCAACACCGGCCCCCGGCATGCCGGACCTGTTTGTGAGCGAGTTCTCGGTGACGCCAGAGACGCCGGTGCAGGGGCATACGGTTGAGGTGCGTGTCGGCGTCTACAACCAGGGAACCGCAGCCGCCGCCGGCGCATTCCGCGTGGAGTGGTATCCGGGAGAAGGCTATCCATCACCTGCCTGCACCTGGGACGTGGATGGTATGGCGGCGAGTGGTGGTCGCATTCTGACCTGCGACTATGCCGGTTATCCCAGTTCCTATGGCTCAATCAACACGATGGTGGTGGTCGATCCGCTCGATATCATCACCGAGAGCAACGAGGGCAACAATACTTATCTGCAGGCGATCAGCGTGATGCCTGCGGTGGCGCCGCCGCCCAGCCTGCCGGACCTGTTCGTCAGCGAGTTTTCGCTTACGCCAGCGACGCCGGTGCGGGGTCAGCCGGTCGAAGTACGTATTGGCGTATACAATCAGGGCGCGGCAGCGGCATCCGGTTCGTTCTGGGTCGAGTGGTATCCGGGCGAGAATTACGCAAGCCCCGCCTGTAACTGGAGTGTGGACGGTCTGGCAGCCGGAGGGGGGCGTATCCTGACGTGTACTTACCACACCGGGTACCCCAGCACCTACGCTTCGATCAACACCAAAGTGGTTGTCGATATCACCAGCGTTATCGACGAGACCGACGAGGCCAACAACACCTATCTGCAAGCCATCACGGTCACCGCGCCGTAATGCGCTGCGGGGCTGCGATCACGTGGAATATCGTGATCGCAGCCCCGATCCAGGACGCTTTACCCGTCTAAATGACGTTGACCAATTAAGTGCCTGCCTTCGCTGACTTGAAATACCATAATGAGTCGAGCGGCTGCATCATTTGGGTTATGGAAGCGGTGCGGCTGTGAGGCATCGAATAACAGGCTGTCACCCTTCCCTAAGTGATAGTCCTCGTTGTTTACCACATAAACAATGCTGCCTTCCAGGCAATGAACAAATTCCTCCCCGGAATGCACGATTGGCTTATCACCGTTGCCGGTGCCGGGTGCAACCGTGACCAGGAACGGTTCCAACTGCTGGTCGCGCAGGCCAATGCCCAGGCTTTCCATAGTGATACCATCAGCATTTGAAGTCAGCCGCCGATCATGTCGAATCATCACCGTCGCCTGCTCATTGCCGTCTTCAAAGAATGCTGTGATGGGGGCGCTGAGGGCCTTTGCCAGCGAATGCAGCGTAGATACGGTAGGGGAGTTCTCGCCGCGTTCGATTCGACTGATTGCATTAAACGAAAGACCGCATCGATCGGCCAGTTCTCGCAGCGACCAACCACGCTTTTCTCTGAGCGCGCGTATTCTGAGGCCGACGTTCGGTTCAAGTCGTTCGATCATCTTCATTCACCTTTTACAGAATGCCTCAAACCAATTGTACCAGTATAGTAGACGAGTGTACACTAAAGTGGTACAATTCACCAAAGATCAATGATGGCTATGGAAACCATCAGGATGATCTGATGACTTCATGAAAGGATACTTCAAATGGCAACAATCACAACTGCTTACAAAGGTGACATGCTGTTTTTGACAAAGATTGGCAATCACAGCCTGCTGACAGATGTGCCTGCAGCAATGGAGGGCAAAGATCGTGCGCCCACCCCGCCGGAGCTGTTTATCGCGTCTCTGGGCACTTGCGTTGGTGCGCTCGTCGCTCAGTATTGTGGGCGTAACGGGATCAATATCGACGATATGACAGTGGATGTCGATTTCAAAAAAGCGGATCAGCCAACCCGTCTGACGGATCTGATGGTTACGATTAACATGCCTAACGCTTCCTGCCAGGATCGGGAGGCTGCGATCCGTCGAGTAGCCGAATACTGTCCAGTCCACCAGACGATTGTAACCTTGGAAGGCATTCAGTTCGCCATCTTTGATCGTGACCATCCCATGCCAGCCCAAGCGGAAACCCAGAGTATCTGATTGGTAGGGTGTGGCTGTAACAGTCGAGTCGAGCATAGGCCAGTGCCACTGCCCGATTACCAGAGAAGATTCAGTCTCGTCGCAACAGAGTCGGAGATGTCGATGAAAATAGCTGTTATCACAGATGACGGAAAGACCATCAGCAAGCACTTTGGCCGTGCAGATCGCTATGTGGTGTTCACCATTGAGGAAGGTGTGATCATTGACCAGGAGCAGCGCGAGAAAGCTGGCCACCAGCAGTTTGCTCACGAACATCATGACGATCATATTCATGAGCGTGACCATGAGCATGGACATGGTTTTGGCGCGCATTCTGCGGCCAAGCACACCACAATGATTGAGCCAATCCGGGATTGTGAGGCCATAATTGTTCGTGGAATGGGGCGTGGTGCCTATCTTGCTATGCAAGCGGCAAACATCCGCGCTGTTGTAACCGAGCTTGCCGTTCCTGAAGAAGCCGTACGTGCCTATATTGATGGTACGCTGGTCGATCATCCTGAGCGTCTGCATTGAGAGAAAGACGAAGCGGAAGCGACCCCATTCCCGCCTTTCACAGGTTCACATAGACCCACCGGCGTGGCTGTTGCAAGATTGTGCTCCGGCAGCCACGCTTTTGATTCCAGCTCGTGAGGGACAACAGGAGCACAGGACTGTGTCATCAAGTTGTGTGGTGGGGTGCATCCGGAAACTGGGGCAGGTTTTTAGCTTTCGCGCCGCCCGCGCGCCAGCGGTTCAAAATCGCTGGCTAGAGATAGCCAACCCATTAAAAGGATTGTGTCCCTCATGGCAGGTTACGTGAGTCTGTTTTTGTGTCTCTTTAGCAGACACGCTTCCTGTAGCCCGGTGTTTTAACGCCGGGCGAGGCAGGTTCGCCCCCAAATCCGGATGCACCCGTGTGGTGTAAACCGCTTGACAGAATTTTAAGAAAACGTTATGGTCTTAATCTAAATAAAACATATTGAACGCATGATCTGGGTTGGCTGGCGCTGGGTGAGTCGCCAGTACGTCCGTCAAAATAACATCATTGTTAGAATAGAGCGTCTCAGATACACAACATCTGACCGCCTGGCAGCACATGACCGACGATGTAGGGCACAGCCAAATCGGATTGCAGGTTAAGCCGCCGCTTCTCGCTTTCGTACATCCCGATCAGGTCGGCGCTGATCGGGGTTTTTGTTTCCCATTGTGCGTAACCCCCGGCGATGCACTTTAAGTAAGTTGAGCAGACGACGATTGCATCACCGGCCAGAGCAAGCATCAAGGAGGTATGGTCATGGAGTTCGAGATCGTAATCGACCAGATTATGAGTGCGATTGAACAAACTGGCCAATGGCTGGAGCCGGTTTTTGGTAGTCTGGACCCGGTGCTGGTTGGGCGCCTGTTTCTGGTGCTGATTCTGTGCGGCATGATCGGCCTGGAACGATCTGAACACGAGCGCGCCAGCGGTTTTCGACCGCATATTCTGGTGGGCCTGGGGGCATGTCTGATGACGATGGCCGGGGCTTACGCGCTGCCGAACAGCAGCGACATGCGCGATCCGATGCGTGTGGCCAGCTATGTCGTGTCGGGCATTGGCTTTCTGGGAGCCGGGGCCATTCTGCGGCATGGCACGACTGTACGCGGCCTGACAACCGCTGCCAGCATCTGGGGATCGGCGGGAATTGGCATCGCGACAGGTGTGGGGTTGGGCGGACTGGCCGCAGTAACCACGTTGTTTATCCTGTTTACACTGACCGCGCTGGAATGGTTCGAGGTTCGCCTGGGACGCGGTGAGGCAGCCAGTGATCTGCGGTTGCACCTTAAGGACGATCATCGTTCAGTCGGCAAGGCGCTCACCGCGCTGGACCGGTTGGGGCTGCGAGTCAAGCGCGCAACGATGCTGCCCGGTGCCGGCGAAACAGCCATTCTTCGTATCGAACTTAACCATCCGTTGAAGGCGGACGAAATGCCGCGCCTGGTCAAACAACTGCTGGTGGTCAAATCTATTGCTCATGTCGAGGTGGCGGCGCTGGAAGTCGAAGACGCTGAGGAACTGTCGCACACGCACAGGACACCGGAGTCGAGCAGGTCGAAACAACTTAATGGGCTGCGTCTGGATGACGCCATGCTGCTAAGCGATCTCAACGAGCCGGATATGAAAATCGAGGCGATTGTCCCCGAAGAAAAGTCGTCACGCCCGCGTCCGGTTCCTCCCCAACGCCGACGCTCCAAAGATCAGAAGAACAAATAGTCTGTAGACCTGGCGCGATGAGCAAGGCGAACGCAGCAGATAAAAACCAGCGTAACTACTCAAATAGTTGCCAGGGCAGCGCCGCCACAGAGACCTTACTGAGCAGATACAAACCATCCCCAACAGATGTCGGGGATGGTTCGATTTCGCCAGGTATCAGTCTGTCTGGGATGCATTCAGGTAGTCGCTGTAGCCGCCGATGTAACCGGTGAGTATGCCGTGTTCCAGTACCTCTACCCGGTCAACTGTGCGGTCGAGAAAGTAGCGATCATGTGAGATTGTCAGGATCGCGCCTTCGAATTCGTGCAGGGCTTCTTCCAGCACTTCACACGATTGAATATCCAGATTGTTGGTCGGCTCATCCAGCAGCAGCAGATTGGGCGCTTCCAGCGTCAGCCTGAGCAGTTGCAGGCGACTGCGCTCCCCACCGCTCAGTGTACGAATCGGCTGGCGACACTGGTCATAGGTGAACGCGAAGCGCAGCAGCAAATTGACCGCCGCACCTTCTGCCATAGGACGGACATCGCGCACCAGGTCGATCGGCGTGGCATTGAGCCAGTTCCCCAGTGTCTGGTGTTCTTGCGAGTAGTAGCCGACTCGGGTGCCAGCGCCGATCTTCACCTCACCGGCCAACGGCTCCAACTGTCCCAGAATCAGCCGGAACAACACCGACTTACCAGCGCCGTTGGGTCCGATCAGTCCGACACGTTCACCGTGGCGGACGAGCAGATTTAGGTCATAAAGCACGATGTCGTCGTCGAAGCCCATCATCAGTTCGTTTATTTCCAGCGCCTGGCGGCTGCCGCGCCCGCCTTCAATCTGAAGCTGCATCAGGCGGCGTTCGCTGACCTTCTCGATGATCTCACCGGCTTCAGCCCTGCGATCCAGCATCCGGCGGCGTGAGCGGGCCTGCCGCGCTGATCGCTCGTCGATGTAGGTGCGGGCGCTCAACTCGAAACGTGCGATGGCGGCCTCGATACGAGCGATTTCCTTTTGCTGAGAGACATACATCTGCTGCTGTTTGAGGCGGCGCAGTTCGCGTTCGGTGGCGTAAGTGCTGTAATCGCCGTGATACAGCGTCAGCCTGCCATCCTCAAGCTCGGCGATCTGGGTCACGGCTTCGTCCAGCAGATAGCGATCGTGCGAGACGATAATCACCGCGCCGTTGTAACCCCTGATGAACATCTCAAGATGTTGCTTGGCAGCCAGGTCCAGATGATTGTCCGGTTCGTCGAGCAGCAGCAGGTCCGGCTTACTGACCGCTAGGCGTGCCAGCGCCACCAGCTTCTTCTGACCGCCGCTGAGCGTGGCTGCCGGCAAGTCGAAATCCGCTTCGGTGATGCCCAGCCGGAACAGGATTTCTTTGATCCTGGTCGGGTACATGTTGCCGCCCATCTGATCATAGTGAGTCGTCAACTGCTCAAGTTGCTCGACTGTCTCGCCCAGCCGGCTGGAGTCTTCGTAGATTTCAGGGCGGGTGAGGGCGCTTTCCAGCTCGCTTATCTGTGATTCGATGCGCGCAAAGCGTGGTGGCAGCACCAGAGCCGCCGCGAGCAGCGTGTCGCCGCCAGGGAGTGTGACTTCCTGCGGCAGATAACCAACTTCGACAGTGGACGGAATGATGATCTGACCACTGTCCGGTATAACGTCACCGACGAGCGCTTTGAGCAGACTCGACTTACCGGCCCCGTTGGGTCCGACGAGTCCAACTCGGTCCCGATGGCCGATTGACCACAGTAGATCGCGGAAGATTTCGCGTCCGGCATGGTTGATGGTCAGGTTATGGATGTTGACGATGTGCATGTCATTCGCTCCTTTTTGCAGGAACCAGGCAGCGAAGTCCCCGCCCGTAGAGCGACAGCAACCTGCCATCACCCGCGTCAAAAACGGCTGCGGACCTTCGCGCCTGTAGCCGTTCGAAAACTTAGTGAAGTGGTTACGGTTTTGTTTTGGTCACAGGGCGCGTTGAATCACAGCGCCTGTGTCATGCGTCTGCGGGGCAAGTGAAAGGGTGTAGTGGCTGCCAATAAAGATCATGACCGGACCAAATGCAATCGGCTGATTAAGGGTCAGTAAATGTCAGTATAGCGCAGAGTTTGCCAGATGGGAAG
>CAZXCK010000103.1:0-15910 GCA_964639225.1 uncultured Anaerolineaceae bacterium
TCGCCACCACGCTGGCGGCGCTGGCCAACTCACACGGCGGCACGCTGATTCTGGGCGTCGCTGCGCCGGCAGATGGCACACCAGCCCCGACGCCAGTCATCAGTGGCGTGAGCGATGTCGCGGGCGCGGTGGGGCGCGTCGAAACGGCAGCCCTTAAACTGGTCCCGCCGCTGATTATCCCCATCCCGCGCATCATCACCCTCGACGAGAAGAAGCTGGTTATCGCGGTTGTCGCCGCCGGGATGCCGCGCGTCTATGCGCTGGATGGGCGCTATGTGCGGCGTGACGGCACAGCCAACGTCGCCATTGAACCGGCGGCGCTGCGCCGTCTGCTCATCGAACGCGGTGAGATCAACTTTGAGACGGAGCCGCTGCCCGCCGCCAGCCTGGACGACATCGACTGGGTGCGCGTGCGCGCTTACGTGGGCAAACTCAGCGGCCTGGGCAGCACAGAGCCGCAGCAGGTGCTGCTCAGGCGCGGCTGCCTGGCACACCATCAGGGAAAGCTGCACCCGACGCCTGCCGGGATTCTGCTGTTCGGCAAAGACCCGCAGGCGTTCCTGCGCGGTACGGAGATCACCGCCGCGCGTTTTGCCGGGCGGGAAATGGGCGACCGCTTCACCCGCGAGGACATCACCGGCACACTGCCGGACCAGATCAACCGCGCCGAGACGTTCCTGCGCGACAACATGCGCAAGAATGTCGCGCTGGGCCAGTCGATGGCCCGCAGCGAGCAGTCGGAGTATCCGCTGGAAGCCGCCCGCGAGCTGCTGGTCAACGCGGTCGCCCACCGCGATTACAGCATCCGGGGCGATGGCATCCGCCTGTTCCTGTTCTCGGACCGCATGGACGTTACCAGTCCCGGCAGGCTGCCCGGCCCGGTGACCGTCGCCAACATCAAAGATGAACGCTTTTCGCGCAACCCGGCTATTGTGCAGGTGCTGGCCGAGATGGGCTTCATCGAACGGCTGGGCTACGGCGTGGATCGCGTTATCGAGCTGACGCGACAGCTCGGCCTGCGCGAGCCGGAGTTCAGCGAGACAGACGGCGGCTTCCGCGCCCGGCTCTACAATCAGCAGGCCGAAGCCGTGCCCCCACCCGCCCCAACGCCTGTAGTCTCCGAGGGAGCGCTGGCCGAACTCAACCCGCGCCAGCAGGCCGCCCTCGAATATCTGGCCCAGCCGCAGAACCGGCGCATCACCAACAGCGAACTCCAGCGCCAGTTCCCAGAAGTCCACGCCGAGACCATTCGCCGCGACCTGGCCGATATGGTCACACGCGGGCTGCTGACCAAACACGGCCAGAAGCGCGGCTCGTATTACGTCCTCAGCCAGCCGCCCCAGGACAAGCCAGAAGCGCCCCCGCCAGTGGATGCGCCGCCACAGTAGGGAGAACGCCGATTACCAGTCCGGGGAGTTATGGTAGAATCGGCCCAATGTCTACCCTGATCCGTGAATTTCCGAGTTCGCCAATTGATGAAAACAGCCATGCTCAATTTTAATCGTCGCTCTGTTTTGCTTCTGCTGGCAGCAGTCACCCTGTTCACTGCCGCCTGCCAGGCCGCAGCCGAGCCGACGCCAACCCCAACCGAGACGCCGACCATTACACCAACAGCGACCGCCAGCGCCACGCCGACTGTTACGCCGACAGCCACCGAAACGCCGCTGCCAACCGAGACGCCGACGATCACACCGTCGCCGACCGAAACCGCTACGCCAACGCTGACGCCGGTCCCCACCCAGACACCGCTGCCGGTGCCAGCGCTGGGCTTCGACCGCTGGGAGCTTGTCGATCTGCCGGCGGGCATGCAAAACGGCGTCACCACGCCGATGATCGCTTTCGTCAATCAGAACAACGCCGAGACCATCAGCAATCTGTCGACGGCGCAGCCAGCTACGAACAATGAGACCTTGTATTTCACCTCACCCACCAACCGCAGCCAGCGGATTCCTATTCTGGAACTGCGCTCGATCACCAGCTCGCAGATGTTTGTGTCGCCGCGCGGCAACGCCGTCGCCTATTTCATCGACGACCCCAACAACATCGACGACGGGCTGTATGTGCTCGATCTGTCGGTAGGTATGACCGGGCGCATCGTCCCCACCGACTCGCTGATTCAGCGCGGCATCGTCAACACGCCATCCTGGTCGCCGGACGGTCAGCGGCTGGCGCTGGCGCTGGAATCCGGCTACAGTCTGGATATTTTTACCTTCGACCTGGCCAGTTCGTCGTGGAGCGAACTAATCCGCGATGGATCGTTTAACTTCTGGCCGTCCTGGTCGCCGGATGGGCGCTATCTGGCGTTCGTGTCGGACCGCGCTGTGTGCCCATCGTGGATTCCCGGCGAGCCGGGTGCCTGCAATCCCGATGAAACCGAGCCGCCAACCGGCGGTCATGTCTACGTGCTGGAGATCAACACCGGGGAGATTACACGCCTCTCCGACGAGTGGACCTACGAACCGCCCTACTGGATTAACAACCGGCTGCTGGGCTTCGTCACCGGTGATCGCTTTGACCTGCTCAACCCGTCGCGGTCGCTGTGGGTGGCCACCCTGGCCGACATGCAGGCCCGCGAAGTTCGCCTGAGCGACGGCCCGGCCACGCCCTTTATGGTCGCCGAGACGTGGTCGCCGGATGGCAATCGCGTTATCGCGCAGAGTGTGAACGGCGATGGCAACGAGATCGTCATCATGCTGGCCAACGGCAGCCGCCTGCACACCATCGACGAACTTTCTTTCGCGCGCTTTACGCTGCGCGCCACCTGGGCGCCGGATAATTCGCGGCTGGCCCTGGGCGGCAGCAGCGGCCAGTGCCCGTATGGTATCCGCGTCGTCGATGAGGACTTCGGCTTTGTGGCACAGGGCAACCAGCCGCGCAGCATGTGCAACCCGATCTTCGCGCCGGATGGCTCGCGCATCGCCTTTACCGGCGTCAGCACCGGCGCAACCGCCGTCGATGGCCGTTTGGACATCTACAGCAGCAGCGCTAACGGCTTCGAGGCGATCAACCTCACCGTCGATCTGCGCGGCCAGATGACGCTGCTGGGCTGGGTCTCGCCCTGAACGAGGCGGCAGTTGGCTGATATACTCCGGGCCGCGCTGTGTCGCGGCCTGTTTCATTCACACCAACGGTAGCCGGACCCGGCAGGAATCCGTTATAGTTGTCTCATTAGACTTACACTCAACAGAATTGCAGAGGTTGCCTGATGTCACAATTACAGGAGAGAGTAGCCGTCGTCACCGGCGCGAGTCGCGGTATCGGCAAAGCGATTGCCCTGGAACTGTCGTCGCGGGGCGCTGCCGTTATCATCAATTGCAAGTGCGAGGCCGACACCAACGAAGCCGACGCCGTCGTCCAGCAGATCGTCGATAACGGCGGGCAGGCACAGGTCGTCACCGCCGATGTGACCGATGAAGCGCAGGTCGATATGCTGTTTAAGTCGGCGGTGCAGGCGTTCGGCAAGGTCGATATTCTGGTGAACAACGCCGGTATCACCCGCGACAACGTCATCATGATGATGAAGCCGGAGGACTTCGACGCCGTGATTCAGACTAACCTGCGCAGCGCCTGGTTATGCAGCAAGGCCGCCGTCCGTTCGATGATGCGCAAGCGCTACGGGCGCATCGTCAACATTTCCAGCGTCAGCGGCATGATGGGCCAGGCCGGGCAGACCAACTACAGCGCCAGCAAGGCCGGCATCATCGGCCTGACGAAAGCCCTGGCCCGCGAGGTCGCCAGCCGGGGAATCACGGTGAACGCGGTCGCGCCTGGCTTCGTCCTCACCGACCTGACCAAAGACCTGCCCGAAGAACTCACCGCGCGCCTGAATGACTTTATCCCGCTGGGGCGCTGGGGCACGGTCGAGGATGTGGCGCTGGCGACCGCATTCCTGGCTTCGGACGACGCGCAGTACATCACCGGACACATACTCAACGTCGATGGCGGCATGGCGATGTGAGGCGGATACAGGTCCGCTAGCTGCATCGCCCATCAGCGTAAGGAGAGCCAATGAGCAGTTCCACCCTATCCCCCAACGACGTGCAGCGCGCCCTGGACGCGCTGGGCCTGGCCATTCACATCCAGTTCTTCGAGTCGTCCACGGCCACCTCGCAGCAGGCCGCCGACAGCATCGGCTGCGAGCTGGGGCAGATCGCCAAGAGTCTGGCGTTCATGGTCAACGGTGAGCCGGTGATGGTGGTCGCCAGCGGCGACCAGCGCGTGGATTACCGCAAGCTGGCGGCCCTGTTCGACGTGTCGCGCAAGAAGGTCAAAACCGCCAGCGCCGAAGAGTGCATCGAGATCTTCGGCTATGCGCCGGGCGGCGTGCCGCCGGTGGGCCACCGCACAGATGGCATCCCGATCTACCTCGACGACTCACTGCGCCGCTACGACCTGATCTACGCGGCTGCCGGGGCGCATAACGCCATCTTCCCCATCGCGCTCGACCAACTGGCGACGGCCACAGGCGGCACCTTCTCCGATGTGCGGCAGGAAACGTAAGGGGTTCATGCGATGAGCGACGACCATCTCATTTATCAGGCCGCTGACGGCGTAGCCACGCTCACACTCAACCGGCCCCACAGCTACAACGCGCTCGACCTGCCCCTGCTCCACGATCTGCGGGCGACGCTGGACAGCATCGCAACGGACGACAGCGTGCGGGCGGTGGTCATCACTGGCAGCGGCAAGGGCTTCTGCAGTGGCGCGGACCTGACCGCCATCGGTGGCGTAGGCATCGACGAGGCGGTGCGCGACGGTCTCAATCCGCTGGTACTGGCCATGCGCCGCCTGGAAAAGCCCATCGTGTGTGCCATCAACGGAGTCGCCGCCGGAGCCGGGGCCGGGCTGGCGCTGGCGGCGGATTTTCGGCTGGCGTCGGACCGGGCCAGTTTCGTCTTCGCGGCGTTCGCCGGAATCGGCCTGGTGCCAGATTCCGGCGTGACCTATCTGCTGCAGCAGATCGTCGGCCAGGCGAAAGCGTTCGAGCTGTGCCTGCTGGCCGGGGCGAAGCAGCGCCTGGATGCGAACAGCGCGCAGGCGCTGGGGGTCGTCAACCGGGTTGTCGAGCACGACGATCTGCTGGCGCAGGCGCAGGCGCTGGCGGCCCAACTGGCACAGATGCCGACGCGCGCCATCGGCTACACCAAGCGGGCGCTGTACAGCGCGCCCGGTCGCACACTGGAGGACGCGCTGGAATTCGAAGCGCAGATGCAGGCGGCAGCCGTCCAGACTGAGGATTTCCAGGAAGGGCTGGCCGCATTCCTGGAGAAACGCCAACCCGTTTTCAGTGGTAAATAGGACTTTGTTTATTGTGTGGTTGCAGGCGTAGGAGACTAATATGACGATCTTCAGCAAAATCATCAAAGGCGAAATACCCGCCGACATCGTCCACCAGGACGACAAAGTGACGGCATTTAAGGACATCAACCCACAGGCACCGGTTCACATTCTGATTGTACCCAACCAGGAAATCGCCACCGTTGACGACGTGACCGAAGCCGACACCGAAACGCTGGGGCACATGTTCATCGTGGCGCGGCAGATCGCGCGCGACCAGGGCATCGCCGAGACGGGCTATCGGATTATCGTCAACTGCCGCGACGACGGCGGCCAGGAAGTCTATCACCTGCACATGCACCTGCTGGGCGGGCGCAGCCTGGGGCCGATGCTAACCCGCCGTTAAACATGTCGGCTTTCTCCGCCGGACGATCAACAAAAACGGCGCGCCCGGGTAATCCAGGCGCGCCGGTATATTTCTGGGCAAAATTGCGCGTCAGAAGGTCAGCAGACGGCCTTCCAGCGCCGCCTGAGCGATGATCTGCGAGGCGACCTGCGTCGTCACGCCTTCGCTGTTGGCGATATTCAGCATACGCTTGATGGTGTAATAAATGTCACCGGCACGAGCGTGAGCCTTCTGCGCGTCGTAGCCTTCCATCTCGCTGTAGACGTTGATAAGTCCGCCAGCGTTGATGACATAATCGACGGCATAAGCGATGCCGGCTTCTTCCAGGGCGCGGCTGTGGCGCTCGATATTCTCAAGCTGGTTGTTGGCCGCCCCGGCGATGACTTTGCACTTCAGGCGCGGGATGGTGACATCGTTGATGACGGCTCCCAGCGCGTTGGGCGAGAAGATGTCACAATCGACATCGTAAATATCGTCGATAGGCACAATCTGGATACCGAGCTGTTCCTCGGCCCGGCGGCAGGCTGCCGGATTGATGTCGGCGGCGGTGACTTCCGCGCCTTCGTCGATGAGGTACTCGGCCAGGGCATAGCCCACCTTGCCCAAACCCTGAATGGCCACGCGCACGCCTTCCAGATTGTCGCGGCGCAGCACTTCTTCGACCATGGCCTGGATGCCACTCAGCGCGCCGTAGGCGGTCACCGGCGACGGGTCGCCGCTTTCGCCGGGCAGGCCCACCACATAGGAAGTCATCTCGCGCACATAGACCATATCCTGTGGCTTAGTGCCCACATCCTCGGCGGTGATGTAACGCCCGCCCAGCCCGGCCACAAAGCGGCCAAACGCGCGGAAGCGCGCCGCCCGGATGTCCGGGTCGGACTCTTTGCCATCGGCCAGGATAACCGCCTTGCCGCCCCCCAACGGCAGACCGGCCACCGCCGCTTTGTAGGTCATGCCTTCTGACAGGCGCAGCACATCCAGCACGGCGTCCTCGTGCCGGTCGTAATGCCACAGGCGAGTCCCCCCCAGGCTGGGACCAAGCGTGGTGTTGTGGATGCCGATCAACGCGCGCAGGTCGGTCGCGCGGTCGTGGCAGAATACGAGCTGTTCGTGGTTGTGCTGTACGACATAATCCATGCAGTCAAACATACTTCGACCTTTCAAAAACTAAGTAGTCCATAATTTGATTATAACTCGATTTTGTGCAGTGTGCCGTAAGGTTATCGTCTAAACTACATAAACAGGGTTTGCATCTCGCTTGACGGACGCTCGCTGCCCGCCTACGATGATAGAAACAGCCATTCAGAAAAATCAGATTAAAAGGACGGTTATTATGACCCCGACACCATCCGGCCCGCGCGAAGTTCACCCGCCACGCGGCACGCAGCTCACCTGCAAAAACTGGCTCATCGAAGCCGCTTACCGCATGATTCAGCACAACCTGGACCCGCTGGTAGCCGCCGACCCGGACCACCTGATCGTCTACGGCGGGCGCGGGCGCGCCGCGCGCGACTGGCCCAGCTTCGACGCCATTCTGGCGGCCCTGCGCGACCTGGAACCGGACGAGACGCTGATGATCCAGTCGGGCAAGCCGGTGGCCGTGTTTCGCTCGCACGAGGACGCGCCGCGCGTGCTGATCGCCAACTCGAACATCGTGCCACACTGGGCCACGCAGGAGAACTTCGACCGCTGGGAACGCGAAGGACTCATCATGTACGGCCAGATGACCGCCGGAAGCTGGATTTATATCGGCACGCAGGGGATTCTGCAGGGCACCTACGAGACGTTCGGCGCGCTGGCCCGGCAGCAGGGCTGGGGCAGCCTCAAAGGTAAGCTGGTGGTCAGCGCCGGACTGGGTGAGATGGGCGGCGCGCAGCCGCTGGCCATCACCATGAACGAGGGCGTCGGCCTGGTGGTCGAGGTGGACGCCTGGCGCGCGCAGCGGCGGCTGTCCCTGCGGCAGATCGACGCCGTGACCGGCGATCTGGAAGAGGCGATGACCTGGGTGCAGGACGCGCTGGATGCGGGCCGCGCCTTTTCGGTGGGGCTGGTGGGCAACGCCGCCGAGGTGCTGCCGGAGTTGGCGACGCGCGGCGTGCTGCCGGATGTCGTCACCGACCAGACCTCGGCCCATGACGTGATGTACGGCTACATCCCCGCCGGGCTGACACTGGAACAGGCCGCCGACCTGCGCCAGCGCGACCCGCAGGCTTACGAAGAACGCGCCATGCAGTCGATGGCGGGCCATGTGCGCACCCTGCTCGACTGGCAGGCAAGCGGCGCGGTGGTGTTCGACTACGGCAACAATCTACGCCAGCGCGCCTTCGATGCCGGTGTGAGCGATGCCTTCGGCTACCCTGGATTCGTCCCGGCCTATATCCGCCCGCTGTTCTGTGAAGGCAAGGGGCCGTTCCGCTGGGTGGCGCTCTCCGGCGACCCACAGGACATCTACGCCACCGACCGCGCCATCATGGAACTGTTCCCCGATGACGAGCACCTGCACCGCTGGCTGCGCCTGGCCCGCGACAAGGTCGAGTTCCAGGGGCTGCCGTCGCGCATCTGCTGGCTGGGTTATGGCGAGCGCGCCCGCGCTGGGTTGCGCTTCAACGAAATGGTGGCATCCGGCGAGGTGAGGGCGCCGATCGTCATCGGGCGCGACCACCTGGACAGCGGCTCGGTCGCCAGCCCCAACCGCGAGACCGAAGGCATGCTGGACGGCTCCGACGCCATCGCAGACTGGCCGCTGCTCAACGCGCTGATTAACGCCGTCAACGGCGCGACCTGGGTCAGCATCCATCATGGCGGCGGCGTGGGCATCGGTTACAGCCTGCACGCCGGTCAGGTGATCGTCGCCGACGGCACCCCAGAGGCAGCCCAACGCCTGGAACGGGTGCTCACCAGTGATCCGGGCATGGGGGTGGTCCGCCATGTGGACGCGGGCTATCCGCAAGCTATCGCCTGCGCCCGCGCCAACAACATCAAAGTGCCTATGCTGGAATCCGATTCGGATGCCTGAAAACCGCCAACAGGACACCGGCGATTGGAGCGACGGCCATTACTTTTCCAGTCGCCGGATGTTAAAATAGAAATTATCAGCAGCATAATCCTGGATTCCGTTAAACTCAACAAAGGCCAAGAATACCGATGCTTGTTGACCTCATCGTACATAATGCGTCTCAGTTGGTAACCTGCACCAGCCCATATGGGCCGAAGCGTGGCGCCGATATGACGGACCTGGGCATCATCGAGGATGGGGCCATCGCCATCAAGGATGGTCAAATCGTCGCTGTTGGCCCGACGCGTGAGGTGCGCATCGAGCACGCGGCCCGGCATCTGCTGGACGCATCCGGTCGGGTGGTGTGCCCTGGCTTCGTTGATTGCCACACGCACGTTGTCTACGCTGGCGACCGCAGCGGCGAGTTCGAAAAGCGCATCCGGGGCGTAACTTATATGGAGATTCTACAGGCTGGCGGCGGCATCCTGAACACAGTCCAGGCGACACGCGAGGCCAGCGAAGCCGAGCTGATCGCTGAAGCGCGTGGCCGCCTGGATATTATGCTGAAAGCCGGCACGACGACCGTCGAGGTCAAAACGGGCTATGGCCTGGAACCTGAAACCGAGATCAAGATGCTGCGCGTCATCGCCGAACTGGACCGCACGCACGCCGCCAATCTGGTGCCGACGTTTCTGGGCGCGCATGCCATCCCGCCGGATTACCGCGAACGTGTGGACGATTACGTGGCCCTGGTTGAGCAGCAGATGATCCCGGCGGCGCATGACTGGTACGAGTCGTCACGCTTCGCGGCGGGCGGCGTGCCGATGTTCGTCGATGTGTTCTGCGAGGATGGCGTGTTCAGTGTCGAGCAGTCGCGGCGGGTGCTGGCGGTGGCAGTCCGGCGCGGACTGCCTGTCAAAGCCCATGTGGATGAGTTCGTGTCGCTGGGTGGGGTGACGATGGCGCTCCAGCTTCGGGCGACGTCGGTCGATCATCTGGATGTGACCAGCGCGCGCGATCTGGCGCGTATCGCCGCTTCGGACACAGTAGCGGTACCACTGCCGGCGGTTAACTTCCACCTGGGCACACCGCACTACGCCAACGCACGTGCCCTCATCAAGGGCGGCGCGGCGCTGGCACTGGCCACCGATCTCAACCCCGGCTCCGCGCCATGCTACTCCATGCCGCTGGTGATGGCCATCGCCTGCCGCTACCAGCAGATGCGACCCGCTGAGGCGCTTAACGCGGCGACGGTCAACGCGGCTTATGCGGTGGGGCTGGGCGACCGGCTGGGGTCACTGGAAACAGGCAAACAGGGCGATGTACTGGTGTTGGACATGCCGGACTACCGCCATCTCGCTTACTATCTGGGCTGGAATCCGGTGATGCACGTCATCAAACGTGGCGAGATCGTCCACAGCGCCTGACGCTCAACCCGTGACAGGTAACTGGAACCAGAAACACGAGCCGCTGCCCGGCTCTGACTGTACGCCGATCTGCCCATCGTGCGCTTCGACGATGCGCCGGGCGATAGCCAGCCCGAGGCCGGTGCTGCTCTCGCCACCGGTTGGTTTGATCGCCAACCGGCTGAAGTTCTGAAACAGCAGCTTCTGGTCTTCCTGGCGGATACCCGGCCCCTGGTCAATCACCTCCAGTCGCCATCCCTGCTGATCCAGATGCGACCTGATGACGATATCGCTGCCGGGCGGTGAATATTTGACGGCGTTGGAAGCCAGATTATCGATCACCTGGCGGATACGTTGTGGATCAATATGGACTTCGGCCCGGATGGCGGCTTCCAACGTGACAGTCATGTTCTTGGTGGCGGCCACATGCCGGTGATGGCTGATGATGTGTTCCAGGTAGGGATGCAGTTCCACAGGTTCGCGCTTGATATCCAGCTTGCCAGCTTCGATATTGGTCACGTCCAGCAGATCGTTGAGCAGTTGCAGCATGTGATCGGTCTGGTTGAGGATGTCATTCACGATCGAATCGGGGTCACCGTGTTTCTGCGGGTCTTCCATAACCAGCAGATTAGCGGCGAGTTGAATGGTAGAGATCGGATTACGCAGGTCGTGGGCGGCCATCCCCAGGAAGGTATTGCGCATTTCGTTCAGCCGCCGGAGTTCCTTGTTCTGCTGTTCAATCTTCAGTTTCTGCTGGGCCAGCTCCGAGACCAGCTTGCCCTTTTCCACGATGACCGCCACCTGATTGGCGATGCGGCGGAAAATCTGAATATGGTTTTCGGTGTAGGTGTTGGGTTGTTTGCTGGAAAAAAACAGAAAACCCACCGGGATGTCGTTGGCGGCCAGCGGACAGGTGAGCGAAGAGCGCATGCCTTCGGCGACGATGTCACGGGTCGCCTGTGAATCCGGTTTCTGCCGCAAATAGACTTCCAGATCGTTGATGATGCGCGCCTCGCCCGTATTCATGATGGTTTGCAGGCTACTGCCGGTCATGACGGCAGTATAGCCACGTGTGATGTGGATTTCCTGACTGTTGGACCTGGCCCAGTGAGCCGTGATGCGCGTGCCGTTATCCTCCAGCAGCGCCAGGCCAATACGATCGTAGGGTATCAGTACCTGAAAGTCACGATAGATCTTGTCCAGGATTTCGTCCAGCAGCAGGCCAGAGTTGATCTCCATTGTGATCTGGTCGATGCGGGCGAACTCCTGATAACGCTGGTCAAGGGAAACCGCCAGATCGCTGAGCATTCTGCCCAGTTGCCCGATTGCATCTTCACGCTCGATAGGAATTTCGACCCGGAAATTGCCAGATTGCATCTGGCGAGCGGCCTGAATATAAGCATCGATCCGGGGATCAAGCGACCGATCATCATTGAAAGTCATCGTTGTACCTGTTTGCCCTGGCTCCGTTTTTAACATTCTAATACAGAACCAGGGCAGGAACTGTTAACGTGCTTCAACTATATGATCTTCGAAGATCGTGGGTCGAGCGCATCGCGCAGGCCGTCGCCGACGAAGTTGATGCTCATCACGGTGAGTAGAATCAGCATACCGGGGAAGAACCAGAGCCAGGGGGCGCTGTCGATATACTGCCGCGAGCCTTCCAGCATGTTGCCCCAGGTGGCGGTCGGCGGCTGCACACCCATCCCCAGGAAGCTGACGTACGCCTCGGAGAGGATGGCGGCGGCCACACCCAGCGTCGCCGCGACGATGATCGGCGCGACGGTGTTGGGCAGAATGTGCTGGAAGATAATGCGTCCGTTGGTGGCGCCCAGCGCGCGCGCCGCCGTGACAAACTCGGCTTCACGCAGCGACAGCACGTTGGCGCGAATAAGGCGCGACAGCAGCATCCAGCTTGTCAGGCCGATGATGACGATAATCACGATCACACTGCCACTGAAGGAGCGCCCGAACAACTCCTGCTGCGGTATTCGCCCGGCGAAGTACTTGGCCATCACCAGCAGCAGCAGCAGCGATGGGATACTGAGCATGGCCTCGGTGAGACGCATGAGCAGTATGTCAACAACACCACCAAAAAAGCCGGACAGCACGCCGACGGTCGTGCCAACGGAGACGGACACCACCACCGCAGTGATACCAATGAGCAGCGAAATCTGCCCGCCGTAGATCGAACGCGCCAGAATATCCCGCCCGATGGTATCTGTGCCAAACAGATGCTCGCTCGACGGCGCTTCCAGGCGGCGGCGAGTGTCGTTGAAGTTGGCGTCCTGCTCGCTGTAGAACAGGGTGCCCAGCGTGACGAACGCGATGATGCTCAACAGGATAACACTGCCGGTCAGCGCCATCCGGTGCCGTACGAAACGCAGAACAGCACGCCGCCGCTGTGAGATCGGTTCGACTGAGACACCATCGCTGAGTTGTATGGGCTGGCTTTGAGTTGTGGTTGCCTGTGCCATGATGGTCTCTTTCTGTTAATTGTAGCGGATGCGCGGATCGAGCCAGGTGTACAGGATGTCGATCAGCAACTGGGCGAGCACAACAGTGACAGTAATAATCATCAGCAGGCCCATAATCACGGCGGTGTCGGAACGGTTGAGATGGTCGATGAACAGGCGACCCATGCCCGGCCAGGCGAAGATCGTCTCAGTGACGACTGCGCCGGCGATCAGCAGCGGGATGTCCAGGCCGATCAGCGTAATCATGGGCAGCGAGGCATTTTTGAAAGCATGAACGAACAGCGTGCGGCGCTCGCTGAGACCTTTGGCGCGCGCCGTGCGGATATAATCGCTGTTGATAACTTCGAGCATGGTGGAACGAATATAGCGGCTGTAGCCGGCGATGCTGATGAGGGCGATGCTGAGTGCCGGCAGCACCAGATGGCGCGCCACTTCCGAGAAGGTTTTGCCAGCGACCGGGTCGTACATGCCGGTGGTCGGCAGATGCGGCAGCCCCCAGGTTTTGAACTGCACCGCGAAGATATACATCAGCATCAGCGCCAGCAGGAAGATGGGCACGGAATAGGTGATGTAGCTGAACGTCGTCAGGAAGTTGTCGATCCACGAATACTGGCGCACAGCGGAGTAGATGCCCACCGTCAGCGCGCCGACGATAATCAGTACTTCCGCCGTCAGCATCAGAATAAGCGTGTTTTCCAGGCGTGAGCCAATAACGTCCATAGCTGGTTGGCGGGTGACAATTGATGTGCCAAAATCGCCGCGAATGGCACCCTTACGCTGCCCCCAGCTATCCGGCTCGCCATCGCCATTGGTATCGATCTGACGCCAGTCGTTACCCACCAGCCAGTAGACGTATTGCAGCAGGATGGGGTCGTTAAGGCCGAGCTGTTCGCGCAGGCGTTCGCGGTCTTCGGCCCGGGGGGGCACGCGCCCGCCCATCGTTGCCAGCGGGTCGCCAGCGTTCTGCATCAGCACAAACAAAACCAGGCTGACGATGAACAGCAACGGTATAGCCTGGAGCAGACGCCGGATGATGTACTTCGTCATGCTCGAACGCTCCTGAATCAAGAAACGAATGTGTTGATTACTGCTGTTGCAGACCAGAAGGCGGGATCGCAATCCCGCCCCTGGTGGTTTACTTTGTCAATGACTGCCGGGCTACCCGGTTCTGTCAGGTAGCCCGGCAGATGTTTCTGATCGGGTGATGTTAACGGATACGCTTAGCCCGTCAGGTCCCATTCGGCGATGTTCCAGAACGGCGTCGCACCGTTGACATCGCTGCCCTCCACCCGGTCGCTGATGACCCACAGGTCAGCATCGTACCAGATGCCCAGGAACACGTGCTGATCGGCAATGCGCTGCACGATTTCGTGGAAAATCTCAACGCGCTCGTCGAAGTCGGTGGTCACAGCCTGCCGCTCAAACAGTTCGTCAATCTCAGGATCGCAGAAGCGGCGGTAGTTATTGCCGTCCGGGCTTTCCTCAGTCGGGATCATGCTGCACAGGTAGGTGGTGATGTTCGGATCCGGGAACTGGGTATTCTGTGACCACTGGGCGATGTCGAAATCACCAACCGCCGGGGCGGCACCCGAAGCGAAACCGCCGAAGAACACGTCAGCCGGGTAAGTAATCAGCTCGACGCCGATACCGACATCGGCCAGCATCTGCTGAACGACAGCCTGCGTATCAACGCGGATACCGCGTGTGGTTGTCACGTAGCGCAGCACCAGTTCGACGCCGTCTTTGTCACGGGTGCCATCGCCGTTGCTGTCTACCCAACCGGCCTCATCCAGCAGTTCCATGGCGCGCTCCGGGTCGTAGGGCGGCGCGGTCACTTCCGGATTGTGGTACGGGGTGCCTTCCCACTGGCTGCCCGCCGGATAGGTCAGGCCCAGCAGCAGGTCTTCGGTGATCTGTTCCTGATTGACGGCCAGGCCCAGGGCCTCGCGCACGCGGATATCCTGCAGAGCCGGGTGGCCGAGTTCAGGATCGAGATTATAGAACCACTGCTCGTTGTAGCCCGAGGCAACCGTGAAGACTTCGTAACCCACATCCTGGAGTTCGAATGCATCAGCGTACGGGATAAACGTCGAAACGTCACCCTCGCCGTTTAGCAGCGTGGCAACCAGTGCTTCGTCATCCGGGATGAAGCGGATGATGACCACATCGAGGTTCGGCTCGGGACCAAACCAGTTCTCGTTACGCACAAAGCGCATGAAGCTGCCGATTTCCCACTCGTCGAGCACGTACGGGCCGGAACCCACGCTCATATCGCGGTTCCAGGCGGCATTGTCCAGGGTGCCTTCGGCTTCAAAGACCGGCCCCAGGACATGCTCTGGCAGGACCTCGGTGAACAGGATTGCGGGCCAGGGAGCGAATGGCTCAACAAAATTCACGACAACGGTACGCTCGTCCGGAGCTTCCACACTGGTGATGACACCCTCATCCACACCGTAGGGATAGCGTGTGTTGGGGATGTTGCCCGGCGCGTTGTACATGTCGTAGGTAAACAGGAAGTCCTCCGAGGTGATCGGCTCACCGTCCGACCACACGATGTCGTCACGCAGCGTCAGCGTGATGGTCAGGCCATCCTCGCTGATGCCACCGTTCTCCACACTGGGGATTTCGGTGACGAGAACCGGCTGCGGGTTGAGTTCACCGTCGAAGTTCCAGGCCGGGGAGAGATAGATATCAAAGGTGATGGCCGCGAAGAACATGCTGGTGTACATGGGATTCAGATTGTCCAGTTCCTGCGCGTACAGGATGGTGATGGACTCGGACTGCGCCTGTGCCGGGATAATCAGCACAAGTGCCAGCAGCAGCACCGCTGCTATGGCAAAAAAGCGTCTCTTCTGCATCTTAGAGCCTCCTTAGTGGAATGCTACTTAAATAACCGTACAATTTTATATCTTAGCTTCGTGCGCTGGTGGGATTGTACCCACAGTTCACACAATAATTTATAACAGATTTATGCTCAAATTGCACAGTATTTCAGGATATTAAACAACGGCAACAGTTATTGGCCGCTGGCGACGGCCTGCATGGGTGCGCGGATTCCCGGCTGGGGCTATACTGAAACCCGTGACATTCAACCATGTGAGGAGGTTTCATGCTGGCGATTGTGCGCGCCTGCGCCGTCATCGGCCTGGATGGCAGTATCGTGGAAGTTCAGACAGACTTTAATCCCCGTGCGGGCCTGCCCAGTTTTGCCATCGTCGGCCTGCCCGATAACGCCGTCCGCGAGAGCAAGGAACGGGTACGGGCAGCCATCAAGAACAGCGGCCTGCAATTCCCCAACAAAGCCTATGTGGTCAACCTCTCCCCGGCTGACCTGCCCAAACACGGCCCG
>CAZXCK010000104.1:0-15869 GCA_964639225.1 uncultured Anaerolineaceae bacterium
TGGCGGAGTTCACGGGGTGGGCGGCGGACTATGTGGCGGAGAGGGAGTGGTCGCCGAATCAGGTTGTTGACTGGATCGAGGCGGGTAAGGTCCGAGTTGAGTTCGATGCCGTTTCGGTTCATGAGGTGGTTAGCTGGGTCATGGCGTTCGGCGCCGACTGCCAGGTAATAAAACCGGAGATGGTCGTGAGTGAGGTGCGAAACCGGCTGAATGCTATCGATGCCGTATATGGCTAGCTGGTACGAATGCGCTTGCATTGACCGCTGACATGAGTCAGGAGACACGAGTTGTTCCACCGGAAATGCCGGGAACGTCTGGCGAAAGCTCAGGCACGAATTGCCACGCTGGAAGCGGATCTGCAAACCTGTCAGAGTGGGCTCACGAGCTTGAAGAATGAAAAGGCTGGAATCTCGGCTGAGCTCCGTTCGACCAGCGAAAAGTTCTCCGAGAAAGAAGCCAATGAAGAGTTGATACTCGCCGGATTCTCTAGCTACCGTCGGGCGCTCGAGCGAGTCGTTTCGCTCGCCGGTGATTCACGACCAGATCTCATGGCAGAGGTTGCGCGAGTGTGCCCTGATCTGGTTGCCGCGCGCAAATTGCCTGTCATAAGCGTCCAGATTTCGGCCGCCTATGATGGTCGGATCCGTCCGAAGAAGTTCAGCGCATTCTGCGGCATACTGGCTGCCATTCTGGAAGAGAAGTACAAAGATGTACTTCTGGCCCCGATGCTCGACCTATCTTCGAGCTCCAAGGACGGCTGGGTCTATCATCTGATCAATGTGACGTCCAGGTATCGCGGCGATTTTGGTACCTGCTGTGGTGCAATGGAGTCTTTACTTCGGATCTACTCTCCGTGGAGATCCATTTATCTTCAGAAGATGGACAGAGTACAACAACTGGTGGAAATCCAGTGTATTGCAAAGTATTGACCGGAACCTTGTTTGCGCATCATTCCCATCCGCTCAGTTAGGATGATTCATGGCCCTGAATACATCGAAGATCCAGATCTCTGGAGATATGGCGCGAACGTTTCGTCGGGGGTCCCTGCTCAAGTGCCTGTTCGACGAGCTCCCCAGAGAGGACCAGAAGAAACTGGGGCAGCTGGCAGGTGCCAGCGTCCCGAAGAGAAGCCAGGGGAGTGCGCAGGTTCTCCGTCGGCACTACCTGGCCGCCTGCAGCAAGAACAGCGGTATGATCGAAGCGGGCGCCCGGCTCTGGTTCATCAAGAACCTCGCTCTCGGTGGATCGCTGTTGCCGGTTTCCCCGCCATCCTGTGTGAGAACGGAGATGGTGTTCTGCCTGATGGCGTCGCTGGCGGTGTCTCGCCCGCGTCTGGCGACAAAGCTCAGCTCCTGGATCCTCGATGCATTGGAAGATGGAGACGAGTACGACTGGGAGACCTGTTCTGATCCCCGGAAGGACGCGGTTCGCGAATGGTATGCCCACGCAAAGGTCGTCGTCGGGTACTCGGAGTTGAAGGCACAAACACATCGGCTGGGCGAGCTTATCGACCCTGTCCGTTCCGCGTTGACAGGTGATCAGGCCGCGCGTGAGTTCTTGCAAACGGCGGTCGCCGCTTTTCTGATCGAGCGAGCCGCAGCTGGAACACTGGTTTCTCGGTCTAACCTCACGCAGACCATTCATTACCTCAACTCCGCAATAGCAGAAATTGACGGGAATAGCACACTCGGCCAGGACGTGATCGATGTTCTGCAAGCTGATCCCGGTGCACTCGAATATCCCGAGCTCGAGGTGAGACTTCGGGAGATATCGGAATGGTTTGTCGATGTCCGGAGCATCGCCCAGTCGGCGCGTCAGTATGAGTATGATGAGGAGGCGGATGGCGGGGTCTTTGATCTGGCGCACGAACTGATCCTGGCCGTCGATCTCCCGCCGAGGGATGAGTTCCTGCTCGAACTCGTGGAGAGGCTCCGTGCCGATCCAGGATCGGCGACCGATGACGAGCGGGCCTTGATATCCGGACTGGTGGAATACTCGCGAGCTGGCGAAGAGACATCATCTGGAGTCATCCGACACCTGGAATCGAATCTCGTGAAGTCGACACTCGATCAGGTACGGATGTACTCTTTCGAACCGCAACCGGATCCACCAAACCTGGATCCACCGGCCGCCGCCGCCGAAATGGAATCGGGTCCCCTGGTTGCTGATGGCGTGACCACCGGATCTCCGACGGAGGGCGATGAAGGCGAGATCGAAGTGGATCCTGGAGACCGGGAACCTGCAGCTGAACAGGACGATACTGGTGATGCGAGCGAGATCGTGGAGGAGTGCATCGATCAGGGTCCAGCCGAGACTTCGGGCCCGGAGACATCTGACGAGATAGAAGATCCCCAGGTTGGTCCGAGCGAGGAGACTGCCATAGAGGTTGGCCTCGCCGCGCGCTATCTCCAGAGTATCACTGATCTCGTGCTCGCCCGGCGCTTCCTGCCGGCAATCCTGGTGGCCGAGTATGGCGCGTACTGCTCTCCGGCGCTGAACTGGGCCCTGCGTGCCATCCACCACGGCACTGGATTCCGTACAGGAGACATCGACGACTTCAGGGGCCTGCAGAATCTCGAGAGCGTTGCGTTTGAACCACAGCAGGACGCCGGCGCGGCCCTGCTGGCCGTTGCGGGCTTGATCCGGCCGACTCTCATGGCGAGCAACCTCTACTGTGTCGCAGCCCTGCAGGAGGCCCAGAAGGTCCTTGCGGGAAGCCCGGCCGTGTCCGAGTTCATCTCCGGGCTCATCGACTTCGCGATCATGCCACAGCGGCTCGATGGCGATGCCCTCGTCGGCCTCGATATCCGGAACCAGCTCTCCGAGAAGAAGTCGCGTCTCGAGAGAGAGACCGAGCAGTGGCGAACCAATAGCCCGAAGCGCAAGAACAAATTCCCGATGGCGACGCGGGTCTGGCAGCAGCTCGTCAGCGAAAAGGGTGAATTGACCAGGTTGATCGAGGCCTCCCAGGCGGGTTCGATCTCGGTCGAACAGTGGGAAGAGGAAGAATTCGCCTGGACGGACCTGAAGACCGTACGCAAGAAGATCGACAACGCGAGGAAGTCTACTCCGGGCCTGACCAGATCATCCCAGACGATCGACTTCGGAGCACAGGAGACGATGATCCGGCAGATCAAGGAAGCGTGCGACCTGGCTGGTCGGTGGGTTCGGTGGCATCACGAACGTGATCACGCGATCCAGCGGGGTCCTGTCGCGGACTCGACGATCCTCGATCCGTTGATTCCACTGGCACAACGAGTCGTGGACGATCTTCGATCAGCGACAGACGATCGTACGCTCCAGGCGGCAGCCACCGATGTGCTCGTCGAGAAGTGTGCAGAACTGGTCAATCGCTTCGAGGTGCCAGAAAGGCGTTTGCATTTCTCGGACGACATCCGGGATCCCGAGTTCTTCGTTTACGCGGTTCCGGAGGTCGACCCCGAGGAACCGGGGAGAGATCAGGACGTTCTCCTGCAGGTGGCGCATCGCTGGAAGGACGGGCGCCCGACCCTGGCGGCGGTGGCCGCGGAGCAGATCGAACTGGGCCGTATTCGCGCATGCCGCTACCTCTCGGAACGTCTCGAACGGCCTGAAGACCTCCCGACCGATGACCAGATCCAGGAGGCATCGCGGAAGGCGTGCCTGGAGTGTCGCAAGCAGATCGATCGGACCGTCGAGCTGATTCAGCGGTACGAGATCGAGGGCGCCCTGTCGGAGGACGACGTCGGGGTGAAGAGCCGCATGGAAGGCGTCCTTGACAACCTAGAGGCGAATCTCGATCAGGACGATCGCTATGACAGGGTCCTCAGGATCTGTCGCGAGATCGGAGAGGAGCTGGAGAGCCTGCGAGGCGCCAAGGCACGGCAAGTACTGCGTGAGTTGCAGGAACTCGAGTCCATGGTCGCTGCTTCCGGTAGATCTCTCCCCGGAACGGTGACCGGAGCGATCAAGCAGCACGTCGACGAGGGCTCGTTCGCCGCGGCCGAGGAGATCATGGGGCGAGTCCGCGAGGGAGACGTCGACCCGAACGCGTTGATCCAGAAAGGTCCAGTCGCCCCGTCTCTCAATGATTTCTTCGAGACCCTGCCAGGGATCTTCGGGGTAGCAGACAATCTTGGTCGCCTCGAACAGCTGGTCACCACTGGCGATTGGTGTGCCGATCATCTTGGCATCTCGAGGTCCGACGAAGGTGGCGAGCGGAGAGCACAGACCGTCCGCGCCTGGCGGATGATCCAGGAGTCTCCGGGAGATAGATACAGGAAGAAGTGGCTTCCCAGGCTGTTCGAGGTCCTCCGATTTCTGGGCTGGCAGATACCCGGCGATGCGGTACTGACCAGGCAAAGGGCAGATGGACGACCGTTTCACTGGGCGCACTATCGGACCTCGGCGAGCATCGAATGTCCGATACCACGTTTCGGTAGCGAGGCTGGAGGCTGGCTCGACATCGCCATCGTCTGGGGAAAGCCAGATCCCGAATCGGTGGCACAATGGCTGAAATCGAGCGAAACTCTCGATTCGACGAGAGGCGTCGCACTGTTCCTCATGCGGCCACTCGATACCGCAGGTCGGCGCGCCCTCATTCACGCCATCCGCCGGCTCCGCTACAGTGTCCTCGTCGTCGATGTCTGCCTCCTCGTGTGGCTCATGACCATCGAGGGTCAGGATCGCGCATCCGCGATGTTCTCGGCCACTCTAGCCGGTTGCCGCGACAATCCCTACGCTCCCGACGTTGCAGGGGCTGTGCCGGCGGAGATGTTCTTTGGACGAACCGCTGATGTCGAGAACCTCTGGCGAAAAGACGGTCCGTGTATCGTCTACGGCGGGCGTCAGCTCGGTAAGTCCGCGCTCCTGAAACGTGTACAGTCACGGTATCACAACCCGGATCATGAGCAGTTCGTGTTCTACACATCGATCGGCACGAACGTGGCCGACGTCTGGGAACAGATCCGTGTCCGGCTCGTGGAGCACAGGATCCTGCAGCGAGGGGGGCTGGCGAAGAACGTTGCCGCGGATATCCGAGCATATCTCGAGACCCATCGTTCCTGCCGGATTCTGTTTCTTCTCGATGAATGCGATGACTTCATCGACTACGACGCGGACTCGGATTTCGCCCAGATCTCCGCGCTGCGTGATCTCATGACCGACACCGATCGACGATTCAAGGTTGTTCTGACGGGGCTTCACAACGTGCAGCGCTTCCAGCGCCGTCCGAACCAGCCGTTCGCTCACTTCGGGCAGCCTCTGTGTATCGGGCCTCTCGCGCCGAGAGATGCGCTCGGTCTCGTCAATGAGCCAATCTCGGCTCTTGGTTACCGCTTCGAGCCGCAGTCACTCATCGACAGGATCTTGGCGGTGACAAACCGCCATCCGAGCTTGCTGCAACTCGTGTGCAAGCATCTCGTCGATTCCCTGGGCTCGAAGACCACTTACAATCGCGAAAACACTCCTCCATTCGTGGTGACGGGGGACGACATCGCCCGGATCTTCAACAGCGTTCAGCTATCGAGTCGCATGCGTGAGCGTTTCGACTGGACGCTCGACCTCGATCCACGCTATCGGGCCATCGGTTACACGTTTGCCGAGCTGATCTATGGTACGGAGGTCGGCGATAGCCGGGGCCTGACCGTCGACGAGATCCTCGACTGGGTCCGGGAATACTGGCCCGCGGCATTCGCTGGCGCAGATGAGGAAGAGCTCCAGGGGTTGCTCGACGAGATGATCGGGCTCGGTGTGCTCGTCGGAGGGCCAGGAGAGGGCTATCGCCTCAGGAACTCGAATGTGCGGCGTCTACTGGGGACCATCGACCAGGTCCGTGCCGAGCTCGACCGATTCCATTCTCGAGACTTCGAACCGAAGGCGAAGACGAACTTCGCACACAGGCGGCTTGCTGCCGGATCAGTTCCCGCAAGTCCCTTGACCGTGGACCAGGAGAGTTACCTGTTCGCCCGTAGCCGAGGCCTGGGAATTCTCGCGGGATCGCGGGCGCTCGGAATGGAGTGGATCTCTGAATCCGTGGACTCCATGGTCGAGTCGCTCCGAGCACATGCTGCGATCGGTTATCACCGGTTCGATGCCTCACGGGAAGGCGATTTCGGTGAATTCGTGCAACGAGTCTATCGAAGTGATGCCAGCGCACACGACGGTACCTACGTGTTCGTTCCGTGGTTTGACGGGAATGCCATCGTGACGGTGAAGGACCTCGAGAACGCTGCGACCTACATCGACGGTCGCTTGCGGTCGGAGAAGCGGTGGATTCGCTGCCTGGTTGCCGTGGACACCAGTTTCGGTGAGATCTGGCACGGTTCCAACGCGTCGGGAGAGTATGAAAAGCGCGATGTCGTCGGTTTCCGGCGGCTCACCGTCTGGAACGAGACGGGTCTCACGCAGTGGTTCAATGATGCCGGGAAGACGCCAGAGGAACATTACCGACCAGGTCTCATGATCGAGGCGACCGGCGGCTGGCCGGGCCTCCTGTATCCCCTCATGAGAATGATAGAGAATGGCGAGAACGTCCCGGTTGATCTGGACACATGGATCGATTCCGCGGCGAAAGATCTCGATCTCCACCGGTATCTTGGCGTCGAGAGAGGAACGGCGGAGGAGCGTATCGTCGGTCTGTTCGCGGACATGCAGGGGGCGATGTCGGTGGCCGACACGACAGAGTTGCTGGGTGATCTCGACGTGATGGAGGTCGAGCACTGCTTCCGACGACTTCAGAGGAAGGCCGTGATCCGGCGAGCGGCTGAAGGAAACTTCACGCTGGACAGGATCCTGGGGTCGCGTCTCGGTCGGATCGTCCTGGATTCATGATGGACTGGAAGCTGCCGGGCCCCGCGAGTTTTCTGGACCGGTGCCTCGAGGCGCGGGAGCACTGGAAGGCAGCAGTCCTGGTGACGCCCGTTTTTCTGGTCGAGGATTTCGGCTGGTCGGACCTGAAATGGAGATTACGGGATCGTGGTTTCGGCGAACTGGAAGTGATCAAGGTCGAGGACTGCGAGCGCGGTCCGGCCAGTAGCGTGGCCAATGCACTGGGGGTCGATCGCGTCTACTCGGCGGAGGACCTGGTCGCCAGCGGGAACCTGCCTTGCTCGAACATCGGCATAACCGGGCTGCACGGCGCCTCCCGGGATCTTGGTGGTGCCTGGTGTGACTTCCTGAAGGACTTCTCCAGAGCAGTCCACAGACAGGCCGATTCCTCGGTCTGGATTCTTGTTCTCATGCCGCCTACCGCAGAGTATCCCACCTCGGACACGTACATGGACGTGATCCCGTGGTGGGGACGGATGACCGAATCCGATGTCAGCATCGCGACAAGAGAGCGGATGGAGAAATTCCCGCCTGTAAGTACGGCGATGAGACTATGGTTGGAGTCACTCTGCGTCGGGCTCGGACCCACCCGACTGGAGCTCATCGATCGTATCATCGAGTGTACACCGATCGCGAAGGTGGACATCAAGGCGATGATCACGGAGGTCCTCGACGGTGTGGGCGTCAACGGACGGTCGCCGTACGCCCGGATGCCCCTCGAACTCGCCGCTCTCACCCCGCCACATCCCGATAGACGGTCAGAAGCTGCGACGCGCTGGGAGCGGGGGCTTCTGGACTGGAGCGATGTATGGGGAATCGAAGAGATCCGCTTCGACGATGATGGCAAGGAAGTCGACTCCGACTGGCTGGACTCGCGCGTGTGTCGGGGCCAGAAGATCGTGATCGGAAGGGCAATCGATCGGATCCGGCTCGCCGTCGACCTCTGGATCGAGCACAGGTATGGCGGACGGTGGGATGAAGGCCTGACCTATGGAGATTCGAAATTCGAGACCGAACGGCGAGAGGGTATCCTGGGTCTGTACCGGCTTGCGGAGGTGCTCGATGCTGGGAGGTCTGACTTTCCAAGACCGGTCCTCCGGCTCTTGCGTAGCTGGAAACACATAAGAAACGACCTGGCGCACAACCAGGCCGTCGAGTACCGGGCTCTGGAATATGCCGTCATCGAATACGAGTCATTCCTTGGAACATACCAGTCCGGAGCACTTCCGTGACAGTGGTTTCGTGATGACGTGCTTGCGCCAGAAAACCTTCCGGATGGTACAGAGCGGTGTAATGGACGAATCGCTTCCACGGGCGGCTGCTGGCTGGTGTCGTTCTTCATCGAGGCCGGAGCCGGGGCTCGGGCCGAGCCGAGAAGCGGGGTCCACTCATGCTGAACAGCAGCTCACTCAACACGGGGGCATGATGTGGACGATCATCAGTGCAACCGATCGCTAGTTGCATTTGTTCGGTGGTCGAGGTCCATACCGCGGAGGATTCATCATGGCTATGAGCAGGTCTACTCGGCACCTGCGGCCATCTGGAAATACGTCCACAGAATCATTGCTCAGAGGAAATATGGGATCCGGATTCCCGCTGGACACGAGGTTCACCATCTGAACGGCAACAAGCGCGACAACTCTCCCGACAATCTGCTAGTGGTCCCGAGGGAGGTTCATCAGCGCATCCACCAGGAGGCGAGACGCGCAATGGAATCCGGCGACTCCAGACCGGAGGCGCTGGCACGCGCCCTGGAAATGGTGACGGGTCATGGAACGACGAGGCCGACAAGCTCCGGTCCTTGTGACGATACCGGCGACAGCAGGATCGCGGCGACGGTCGGCGGGGATGGATCTGCGAGCCCTGCACCGGCAAGTCCAGGCCCTCGGCACTTCTTTCAACATGGCATGAATCTGCGCCATTCCTACTGGCTGCAACCGCGCGGGTCTGGCGGTCGGACACAGAATTACTGGCATGATCGGTTCAGGCAAAGGCAAGCGGAGACCATGATCGCTATAGAAAGGAGGATCCACCAGAATCGCAGAGATTTCGAGATGACACAGAGAAGAACGGCGCGAGCAAGTCTACACACGGTTCACGGCACGCTGGCGGGATCCGGTCGCAATGAACCCGGTCGACCGAGGTACCACAGCAGTGGGAAGTGCTCGCGTTGTGGAGGGACCGGGTTCTTGCCTGAGTACCGACATGTTGAAGGCGGTGTGTGCTTCAGGTGTGAGGGGGCCGGTTTCGAGTAATGGGGCACACGAAGACCGGCAGAAGTGGTTGTCGCTAGACAGAGAGTCGACAGTGCTGTCTCACCTGATTCTCTGTCACGTGCAGCCCCGTCATGAACGTTCGTGAGCACCGGCTGGGGTATGATCCCTGGTAATGTCGTCGTGCTCGGAGCATTATCCGAGCGGCGGATCCAGGAGGCGCGTCTTTCCGGATGCCATGGCCCCGATCGAACCCTCTTGGCTGCCCGTGCAACACTGATCCTCAAGCGTCGGCATCTGGCGATTGGTCGTGCGCTCGGGAGGTGGCCGTGGGCCGCCGTGCCTGAACTCCGCGTCGCGGACGGGAGTTTCCTCCGGATTGCCCTGGTTCTCGACGCCGGAGCCAGTTATTCTCTTCTCCCCTGTTGATCCCGAGAATGAGGCGCGTCAGTGGCATTCGCTAACAAGAAGCCGACATCGCCCTGCCGGACGGTGGGCGACGTACCGGTCATCGACCTCTTCGCTGGCCCCGGGGGGCTGGCCGAGGGATTCTCTGCCCTCGAACGCCCCGAGGTGCGTTTCACCGTCGAGCTATCCATCGAGAAGGATCCCTGCGCACGCAACACTCTCGAGCTTCGCAAGTTCTTCCGGCAGTTCCCGCCCGCTGACGTTCCAGAGGAGTACTATCGATACGTCCGGGGAGAGATGAGACGCTCCGAGCTGGAGGGCACCTATCCGGAGCAGTTCGCGACGGCCCGCCGGCAGGCCAGGCTCCTCGAGCTCGGAAGCGAGGAGTACCCGGACGAAGTGGTGCGATCGGTGATCGAGAGCGCTCTTGGCAACGGCACGGGTCGTTGGGTCCTCGTCGGCGGCCCCCCCTGCCAGGCCTATTCTCTCGCAGGACGGTCACGTATGCGGCCCGGGAACGAGGACGCGTATCTCTCTGACCGGCGGCATCATCTCTACAGGGAGTACCTTAAGATCATCGCCTGGCTATCTCCACCTGTCTTCATCATGGAGAATGTCCCGGGTCTGATCTCAACGATCCTGAGGGACGACAGGATCTGTAACCGTATTCTCGCCGACCTCGAGAGCCCTGGACGGGCCATTGCCGAGCTGAACTCGACGGTGGCCGGTGATGGCCGGGAATACGTTGTCTACTCGCTTGTCAGTCCAAGAGAGGGGACACTGTTTGGACCGGCACCCCTGGATCCCCGGCGCTACATCGTTGAGGCCGAGAGATTCGGGATTCCCCAGCGCAGACATCGGGTCTTCTTCCTCGGTGTCCGGATGGATCTGGTCGAGCGAATGGGCGGCATGCCGCCCCTGCTCGAACCGAGTGGCGAAGTGGTCACGGTGGACGAAGTGATACGCGGCCTCCCGGTGCTCAGGAGCCGGTTAACCCGGGAGGTTGACTCGACAAAGACCTGGCGAGCGGCGATCAGGGATCAGCTCCGTGTTCTGGACAGGGGCGAGATCGAGCCGGAGGTACTCGAGGAGATGGAGCGCGCCTGCTCGAACCTCGAGGCGGACGCGGATCCGGGCGGACAGTTCGTGAGAGGTGGCACCGCTCCGGCGAGGCTGGCAGACTGGTTCGTCGATCCGCGGATCGGCGGCGCCCTGAACCACGAATCGCGGGCCCACATGCGGTCGGATCTTCTCCGGTACCTGTTCATGTCAAGTGCCGCCGCGGTCGGTCAGGACGTGAAGCTCGGGGGCTTCCCCCGGTCATTGCTGCCTGCACACGAGAACGTTCAGCGATCGATCGAGAGCGGTAACAGCTGGTTCAGTGACCGGTTCCGTGTCCAAAGGGCCGACCGTCCTGCGACGACGGTGACCGCTCACATCAGCAAGGACGGCCACTACTTCATTCATCCCGACCCGACGCAGTGCCGGAGCCTCACCGTCCGCGAGGCTGCCAGGATCCAGACGTTCCCCGACAACTACTTCTTCGAGGGCCCTCGCACGGACCAGTTCCGGCAGGTCGGGAACGCGGTCCCGCCACTCCTCGCGAGGCAGATCGCGGCGATCGTGGCGCAGATCCTCGACGTCTGACCGTGGTAGGGTCGGGGTTCCCGCGGGATGGCCTTGATCTGAGCCGCAGAACGCGGCAATATGCTGCGCGGGATGGATCCACCGGGGGAGGTACGCGTATGAAGAAGGAATCGAAGGCGCTACCCGATCACGTGTGGCTTGCTCGTGTCGAACAGGCCCGGCAGCTCGCCGGACTCACCGGCTGGGAACTCGACCCCAGGGAACTCGGCGATTTCTATCACAATCGGGTCCGCCGCTTTCCCGACACCGTCGCGTCCTGGCGGCGCGCCATGTTCAAGGAGATCGCGGCCAATCCCTCCCGGTTCCCGGGCATCCCGCCCGATGCCGCGGCGCCGGAGGTGCGCCGCCGGGTCGACGAGACCACGCTCCGTCTCCGCGAGATTGCGACCATCCTGGCGGTCGATCACGGCTCGCCGGGTCTCGGCAATCATCCCGGTCCCGTGGACGAGCTCGTCTACATCATTCTCTCGCGGAAGACCCGCGAGGATGCGTACCAGACCACCTATGCGGCACTGAAGGCCCGCTTCCCGGCCTGGGAGGACCTGCTCGATTCGTCGCGGGAGGAGGTCGAGCAGCTGGTGCGGCCGGGGGGACTGCCGGGGAAGAAGGTCGACTCCCTGTTCGGCGCCCTCGAGGCGATCCGGGCCAGATTCGGGAGCTGCTCGCTAGACGAGGCGAGATCGTGGAGTGACGAGGAGCTCGAATCCTTCCTGGTCGGCCTTCCGGAGATCTCACGCAAGAGCGCCTACTGCGTGATGATGTACTCGATGGGCCGCGAGGTCTTCCCCGTCGACACCCACGTGGGGCGGGTCCTCTCGAGGGTGGCTCCGTTCGAGGAACTGGGAGTCGAGCTCGATGGGCTCGACCACAAGCAGCTCCAGTCGAGACTCGCGGATTTCGTGCCACCGATCGTTCGCTACTCGCTTCACGTTAACCTCGTGAGTCACGGCCGGTCGGTGTGCATCTCCCGAGGCCCACGGTGCTCGGTCTGTGAGATCAGGAAGTTCTGCCGGACGTATCGTCGACAGCAGGTTGCGGTCGCGCGATCCGAGCGCGATCTGACGTTCGTCGACTTCTTCTGCGGTGGAGGGGGACTGTCAACGGGGCTTGCCGCCGAGGGTATGAGACCGGTGATGGCCGTGGACAGCGACGAGCTCGCATGTCGGACGTACCGGCTCAATCATCCCGAGATCGAACCGGATTCCGTCGTCTGCGGCGACGTGCGACGACTGTCGATCAAGGATATCCGCGCACGCCTCGACGGCCGGGACCTGGATGTCCTCGCCGGCGGCCCACCGTGCCAGGGCTTTTCGCTCGTAGGCGAGCGGACGAAGCGGCGCGAGACGAGATCGATGGATGCCTTGCTTCCATTCAACGTCAGACAGGATCCCCGGAACTTTCTCTACCAGTACATGATCGGGGCAGCGCTCGAGCTACGGCCCCGGATCGTGCTGATGGAGAACGTCCCGGGCATGACGAACAGGCGGAAGGGAGGCCGCTCCTTCATGGAGCAGGCTGCCGCGTTGCTGGAGAGCGGTGGTTACTCGACCACCATGTGGATGCTCGAGGCGTCGGCCTTCGGGGTACCCGAGCGCCGGCGCCGGGCATTCCTTATCGGGTCGCGCGATGGCCGGCTTCCGCTTCCTCCGGAGGCGGATTACCAGCAGCACGAGTCTGGCATGATCGACCCGGACGCGCTCGACCCGAACACACTGGAGTCGGCGATCTTCGACCTGCCTCCCTTGGGCGCGGACGAGGGTCTGGAGGTGTCCCATCGTGACAAGTCCGTGTCCGATGACGACATGAGATTGCGCTTCTACCTGACCAATCCGGCCTTCCGGATCCGCACGGGCACGAACCTTGTCTTCAATCACCGGTCCCGGTACAACAACGAGCGGGATCTGGAGCTCTTCGGGCTGCTGAAGCCCGGCGAGAACGGGCTGGATGCGGTCGAGCGATATGGCCGAAGGGATCTGATGCGCTACCGGACCGACGTGTTCGATGACAAGTACTACCGCCTGCGGCCTGACCAGCCTTGCCGGACGATCGTGTCCCACCTGTCTCGCGATGGAAACAGCTTCATCCATCCGTACCAGGTCCGGTCGATCACGGTGCGGGAAGCTGCTCGGGTCCAGTCATTCCCGGACCACTTCATCTTCTGCGGCTCGCCCTCGGATCAGTGGATCCAGGTGGGTAACGCCGTTCCGCCCGTGCTTGGCAGGGCACTGGCGCGGACCATCATCAATCACCTGCGGAGGAACCCGGGTTGAAACCAGAGCTGATCAAGAGCGGCGAGATGGAGTTCCGGCCGCGCGCCAGATTACTCAAGCTTCTCGGCGGCGAACTCATCCGTGACGAGGTGATGGCCGTCGTCGAGCTGGTGAAGAACGCCCACGACGCGGACGCGTCCTTCGTGCGTCTCGAGATGATCGATGCCTCGAATGGCAGCGGGGAGATCAGGATCGTCGATGACGGTTGCGGGATGACGTTCGATCAGATGCGTGATCACTGGATGCAGCCGGCGGGGTCGAGCAAGAGAAACGGGACACGGTACACACGCTCTGGCCGGAGAATGCTCGGAGAGAAGGGAGTCGGTCGGTTCGCCTCCGACCGGCTCGGACGGCACCTCGAACTGAGGACGCGATCGGCAATCTCCGGCGAGGAGGTCATCGCGGAGTTCGACTGGGACGCCTTCGACGACGATCAGAAGCTCCTGTCCGAGGTCCGGACGACATGGCGGGTGCGCAGGATGTCGGCGGACTCGACGCCGGGCACCGAGCTGATCATCCGCGATCTCCGCGACTCCTGGAACCAGAGGAAGTTCCGGAAGGTCTCGACGCGATTGCAGCGACTCCTCAATCCCCTGCACCAGCTGGATGGCTTCAACATCGAGATCACATCGAACGAGTTTCCGGACTACTCGGGCACGCTACGTCAGCAGATCATCGATCAGGCACCGTACCGGATGTCGGTGCGATACGACGGGAACGGAGAACTGTCCGTCTCCTACCTCGACGAACCCGAGATTCATGTTCCGTGGAGCGGTGGCCCTCTGACCTGCGGCCCGGCCCGGGTCGTGGTTCGCGCCTTCGATCTCGAGACGAACGCCCTGGCAAGGATCGGCTCTCCCCTGGAGGTCAGGGCCTGGCTGCGGCAGTGGTCGGGCGTGAGCATCTACCGGGACGGTTTCCGCGTTCTCCCGTACGGCGAGCCGGATGACGACTGGTTGAGGCTCGACCGTCGGCGCGTGAATAACCCCGTCGTTCACCTGAGCAATAACCAGGTCATAGGATTCGTGGAGATCTCGAGTGACGATAACCCCGGGCTCCGGGATCAGACCAATCGCGGGGGTATCATACATGGCAGGGAATTCGAGGATCTGAAGAGAATCGTCGTTCATGCCCTGCAGATGGTCGAGAGAGAACGTCAGCTCGTGCGGCGGCGAGGTCTCAGGCGCGATCAGAGCCCGGAGAGAGGTGACGACCTGCTCAACCCCATGGACGATATGCTCGGAGAACTCGCAGGCCTCGGAAAAGAAATTGCGGGTCGCCAAGGGGCGAGAATACGGCGTATCGCGAAGCAACTGCAGCACACGATGGACGTACAATCCAGCATCCGCGAGCGCGAGTTGAAGGAGTACCGGCGTCTCGCTGCGCTCGGGCTATCGATGGCGAACCTCGGTCTCGTCTCGAGGGCGAGGATCCAGGAGATTCACCGACAGATCGAGCGCGTGGAGCTCGACCGATCGAGAGAGACCAGCGGTCGTTCGTCGCGACATCTTGCTTGGCTCCTCAGGGAGTTCAGTCAGCATGCCGCCTACATCGATACCTTGATCGCCGGCGGATCGAGGACATCGAGAACTCTTGACCTTGAGCGAGAATTGATCGCGTTCCAGCAGAACGTGCGACCCATACTCGCGGAAACGGGTGCCAGCCTCGTGTTGAACTACCCACGAGGCGAAGTTGTCCGGCTGAACATATCGCCCGCCATCCTGCATCATGTCTTGCTGATCTTGCTGAGAAATACCATGGACTGGGCGGGATCGGGCAAACCACCACGGATGCGGATTCAGTACAAGCACGATCAAGACGGTGGGCCGGTAACAATCGTGAGCGACAATGGTCCTGGCATCCCAGTCGAGTTACGAGAGAAGGTTTTTGAGCCCGGTTTCTCGACCAGAGAAAACGCCGCGGGAATGGGACTGACCGTCGCTCGGGATCTACTAAGGGGAGCGGGTGGAGACATGCTTTTTCGCCCCCCGCGGGGTAATGCTGGTATTGTTGCGGAGGTTACTTTCCCGAATCCGCGGATACGGAGGGCTCCTTAAAAGCGGCGATTAACGGGTGAGTGTTTGGGGCTGATTGTATTTTTTCTTTCCTTATCGAGATTCTGGCGAAGCCGCTATTGCCAAGATCGTAATTTGGACTCGATGAGCTAAACTTTGTGTCACAAGGTTCGTCGTCGTCCGTACTGCATGCACATCTGTAGTAGAGCGCTTGATCTGGCGGATCTCGAGTTTGCGTCACCCGAGAACAGTGTAGGGCTCGCTTCTCGCCCGCTCGGATGCAATCACCTCGCCGCCTGTACTTTCGAGGACGGTGTGCTTGACTTGGGGAACAACAACGTTTTCCCACAAGACATTCTTGCGATTCTGAACAAATCTGTCATAGCCGTTGACGCGGGTAGGCACGTCACAGTAAGCCGTGTTTCTCCAGTAAACCCGTTCAGCGTACTCGAATGTTAGACGGAAGTTCCTGGCGCCTTAAGAGCAGATCTCCTTGCAGGCTCGTCACT
>CAZXCK010000105.1:0-15805 GCA_964639225.1 uncultured Anaerolineaceae bacterium
GCAAGTGCACCGTGCGGCAGAAATCAGGTCATCTTCGGTGAAGTTGAAAAGGTTTTAGGCCCCCGGCTTCAGCCGGGGATGTCTATAATGTTTTCATGAGATATAGACTTTTCGCTATATTTCCAGCACGTGACTTTATGCATCCAATAGAGCCAAAAGGGTTTACAGAAATCATCGCGTATTATACGCTAGCATGGATTGTCAAGAGCCGTAGCAGGACTTATTGTTACATATTTGTAATCATTTTGGTGCATTTTTGTGCATCCACAGGGTAAAGGAATATTTGATGACTCGGCGGGGCATAGAGTTAACCTCTGCAAATAGCAACCAAGGACAGAAACTGCCCGTAGTGCGGTTTTTTTTCTCCGGGCATGAGACTTTTCCCCTCCGTGTAGCCTGGCTGCCGAAGGTAGTGGCCGCAGTATCCCGGGGACAAGAACCCTTTTCTAATCCACGTGAAGGGATGCGGATCCTAGGACTGGGTAAGAATATGATCAAAGCACTTCAGTGCTGGAGCGATTACTTTGGAGTGGTTGAGCGTGAAAATGGTCGGCTGAAGGTCACGGAATTTGGAAAGATCATTTTTGGCGACAAAGGCGCGGACCCCTTCCTTGAAGACAGGCGGACCCTTTGGCTCCTTCACTGGCGAGCCTCCACGAATACATCCCGCCCTTTTTTTGCATGGCACTGGCTTGTGAACCTCTGTCAGGAGCCTGCGTTTGCAATGAGTGAAGCACTTGAGGCGTTCCAAGCGGAATCCGGCACCTATCCGAGGCCTCTTTCTCATGTCACTCTGCGCCAACACTTGGATGTCTTGCTGAGAACCTATGTCGCGTCCGTGAAAACGGGAAACCAGATTCCCGAGGACATGTTGGACAGTCCACTGTCCAGCCTAGGCCTCATTCGAAGATTCGGGGAACGTCGGGGAGAGAGTGGACGCGATCCCCTCTTCTTGATCGATGTTCGAAGAAAAAATTCTATCTCCAACGGTTTATTTAGGTTTTGCCTGCATGATTGGTGGAATCGTTTCGTCACACATGAGGAAACTGTACTGTTTTCAGACGTTGCTTTTGGCCGATGCAGCCCAGGGCGCGTCTTTCGGATGCCGGAAGCCGAGATTCGAGATCGCATTGTTTTATTATCCCAAGAAAAACCATATGAATTCGCAGTTCTGGAAGGAGCGAACCAGCGGATGATACGCCGACTTAACTCAATTAGCTGCATTGATAACATTCTGCCGGAAGTATTCGGGAGGCATAATTGATAGAGCAGCAGCCTCATATCTCAAGTTTATTTCGGATTCGGGGCGCATTCCTGAGGTCAGTGGACGTAACTGAAGACTATGATGATCCTCACTCCAGTGATCACTACGTGGTGACGAAACTGATTCGAGAGACCCTTCAGCGGGTATTGAGTGGTTTCCAGCCATTTTCTTCCCAGCGCGCCTGGCGCCTGACAGGAGATTATGGAACAGGCAAGTCGAGCTTTGCCCTTGCCTTAGCGCGGATTGCCGCAGGAGAAGATAAAAGACTTCCATCGGATCTTCGCAATTTGATGGATAACAACAAGGTGAAGCTCGAGCCGATTTTGATAACAGGCGACCTTGAGTCACTGCGAAGCAGCATCTTGAGGGGTATTCGGGAAACGGAAAAACGAGTATTCGGAAAGAATGATTGCCCATCGAATATCAGTTCCAACGAGGAACTCATGGTGCTTTTGAACCGACTGGGCGATCGAATCCGGGCCACGAAGACCGGTGATGGCTTGCTTCTTGTACTAGATGAGCTGGGACAGAATCTACGCTACGCTGCGCAACACCCGGATGAAGACGACATTTATCTGTTACAACGTCTAGGAGAAAAAGCGGTCCGGAGCAACGCAAAACCGATTATGGTGTTGGCCTTATTGCACCAGGGTTTTGCTTCTTACTCGGTTGAAGCCGATGCTGTTGCAAGAAAAGAATGGGAGAAGGTGGCGGGCCGTTACGAAGAGATCGTGTTTTTCCAGCCGCTCGAACAAAACGCAGTTTTGTTGACCGAAACTTTGGGTATCCAAGAAGCTCTGCTGCCAAAGAAACTCCAGAACCTTATGCGGAGCATAATGCGCCGGGCTATAAAATCTGGCTTCTATGGATCACTTGCCGCTGAAAAGTCTCTCATATCTCTTGCCCCAAGTCTGTTTCCCTTGAATCCGTTCGTCTTGCCGGTTCTGATCGCATTGCTTCGAAAATTTGCTCAAAATGAGCGATCGATTGTAAGTTTCTTGACATCTTTTGAGCCATTTGGGCTTCGTGCATTTGCCGATAGAGTTACGATCAACGAAAAACTTTACCGGATTTCAGATCTCTATGACTACTTTAGGGCAAATCTATCGCAGCTATCAACCGGTCCTCATCGTGCGCGCTGGGATATTGCAGAATCTGTGGTTGATAACGGAATATCCTACGGAAAGACAGCGGAAAGAGTTCTCAAGGCTGTAGCTATCCTGAACATGATTGATGATCCAAGCCTTCCATCGACGCGTGAAGTTCTTCTCGCTTCAGAATCAGAACCCGAAACCGCCGAAGTTGTTGAGCGACTTGTATCGGAGCAGCGGTTGCTTCACGAGCGAGGAACCGCGAAGGGGCTGTCTCTGTGGCCACATACAAGCGCAAGCCTTGAGGATCTACTGAGACAGGCCAATCTGGCTGTTGGCGGTTCAAATTCCTCTGATATCGACTTTCTGAACTACCTCCCGGAAAAACATCTGGTGGCGCGGCGGCATTACGTCCAGACTGGAAATTTGTGTCATTTTACGGTTCATTACGTTCATGCCAAAGATGCGGATGAGGAACTGCAAAAAGCAGGTAGAGAGCTTTCTGGGGATGGGACGGTGCTTGTTATTGTTCCCTTCTCGAAGGAGGAGCAGCGAGCCATGTTCCAGATACCGGTCCTCAGATCTCTACCAGAACATGTCGTTTGTGGTATCAGTGCTCCTGTTGCTGGGGTATCCCATCTCCTCTCAGAGTTGAAACGCTGGGAGTGGGTCCGGAAGAATGCTCGGGAACTCACTTTCGACCAATTTGCTCGAGAATACGTGCGCAATGAAATAGAACGACTGAAAACCTCTCTAGGACGAGAACTAGAATTCCTTACGGAATTCATCGTTGATCGGGATCGATTGATTCACTGGTTTCATTGCGGTCAAGAGATTGAGATAGAGGACCAGCGTGGAATTGCAAATTATCTCAGCGTTGTATGTGAAAAGCTTTATCCAGATTGCCCGATTGTACTGAATGAACTCATCAATCGCAGAGTGACCCAATCCGCCGCTTCGCGCGCCCGAACGCTTCTGATTGAAGCGATTGCAAATAACCCAACAGAAGAAAATCTTGGCCTGGATGGCGAACGTAATCCGCCGGAACTGGCGATTTACCTGTCAGTGCTCAAGGAAGGCAAGCTTCACATTAGGGATGGAAACTCATGGAGATTTGCTTCGCACTCTGAGCTGAAGAAAGATCCATGCCGCTTGGCGCCGAGCCTTAGGAAGATACACGACCTTTTGCTAGAGGCGGATTTGAATTCGGTGTCGGTAAACCGGATTTATCAGGAGCTACGTCGGCCTCCATTTGGTGTTCGAGATGGCCTGCTGCCTCTCCTTGTTGCGGTCTACCTAGCTGCACACTGGCAGGAAACGTCTGTTTATGAGGACGGCACTTTCCTATTGAAGGTCGGCGGTGACGAGTTCCAGAAGCTGAATAAAGAACCAGAAGCATTCACATTACAGCATTGTGCTGTGAATGGAATCCGCTTGGAAGTATACAATCAAATAGCAGAGGTTCTCGGGGCCGAGAGGGACCAGTATCCAAATGTACTAACTGTAGTCCGGCCTTTAGTAACTTTTGCTGTTTCGCTTCCCGAATATGTGAGGCATGCCCGTGAAAATCTATCCCCACAAACACGCAAAGTGAGAGACCTACTTCTCTCATCGCGAGAACCAGTAACTTTGCTTTTTAAAGAGCTACCGGAGGCATTGAGTCTGCCTGCTGTAAAAGCGAAATCATTTGGATCGGATCAGATCAATGGCCTCATAGAAGGGCTGACCGAAATTATAACCGAACTGAGAGATGCCTACCCGTCACTTTTGTTGCGCATTCGTAAAGGGCTCCAGGAGTCATTCGGTTTGAATGGAGGCTTCAACGAATTCCGTGAGGTTATTACCGCCAGATCATCCGCAATTACAAATCATATCGTTGATATAGATCTCAAAACATTTGTGTTACGCTTAGGAGATACTGCTCTTCAGGACAAACCGTGGCTCGAGTCCGTGGCGACTCTGGTTGGCAAGAAGGCACCAGAAAGATGGAGAGATATAGACGAGGTTTTCTTTTTCGAGCGACTAGCCACGCTTGTGCCCCGTTTCAAACGAGTCGAATCCATCGGTTTCACCGGAGGAGACGTAGATGCCGCAAGCTTCAGGCGCTGCCTCCGGCTGACAGTAACCCGGCCGGACGGTTCCGAGGTCGATGAGGTCCTGCATTGGAGCCCTGATGAGGACCAAAGCTTGCACTCTGTTGAAAAGGCACTAAGCAAACTGATTCAGAAACACGGCAAAATTGCATTGGTGGCGGCTGCTAGTTTGCTTTGGCAGCAGGCTGAAAATGGTGAGGCCAAACAGGAGGAATAAATGGCTGATTCTGAGGATACCAAGAAGACAAGGCATATCCTTAGCCTTTCTGGGGGCAAAGATTCTGCTGCTCTGGCTGTCCACATGCGTGGTCGAATAGAAGGAATGGAATACATCTTCCACGATACAGGAAAAGAACTCCCAGAAACCTATGAATACCTGGAAAGACTTGAGGCTTTTCTAGGTAAAAAGATCGTACGAACCACTTTCGGTACTACCTTTGATGATCTTCTAAGGCGATATGGCGGAATGTTACCATCAAAAAATAGAAGATGGTGCACTAAAATGATGAAACTTAAACCTTTTGAGGACTATGTGGGATCCGATTACTGCATCAACTATATTGCCATACGCGCAGATGAAGATCGCATTGGCTATATTAGTTATAAACCGAATATCGAACCCGTTTTTCCATTTCGAGATGAGGGAGTCTCCTATCCTGACGTAATTCGAATCCTGAAAGACGCAGGAATTGGGTTGCCGCCATTTATGGAATGGGGACGTAGCCGGTCCGGTTGCTATTTCTGCTTTTTTCAGCAGAAAATCGAATGGGTGAGGCTGAAACAACAACATCCTGAATATTATGAGATGGCTAAGGCTTATGAGAAACCAAACCGTGTAAACTCCAACGTCTTTTTTTGGTGCAATAATGAATCACTTGAAAGCCTAGAACGCCCAGAAAGGACTCGGAAAATCATCGAAAATTGGAAGAAAACTCAGGAAAGAGAGCGTCAGCGCAGGAAAAATCTTCCATTGGCGGCAGTGCTCGCTGGTATGGACTATGAGCCACCGACCCGCGAAGGCTGCTTGATTTGCCAAATTTAGGTCAAAAAAAATGAACGATCAGCCGTTATGTCAGAGATGGATTCAATTTCTGAGAGGGTACACGCCGACGGCGCGAAATGATAGCATGATCACCGAGAGGATCGGGAATCTGGCATCTCGCTACCATGTGGCCCCAATCAGTTTTGAGCATCCTTTGGAAGAATCGCTGATTCCTCTGTTTTTTAATGAGGATAATGAGCGCATTGCCCGTGATGCCCTGAAAAACGTGATTTTAACCGGTATGGCAGGGGATGGAAAAACCGCTCTGTGCTACGACTTATGGAGAAAGCTTTTCGGTTCGGAACCGCCAAAGGGAAAATGGAAAAAGCGTGAACTGAATTGGGATGGGAATCCCCTTACCATTAGCTTTATTTTTGATTTCAGCGCCTTCTTTACACCACGAGATAATGATTCGCTTCCCTCGGAAATACTGTCATTCCTCGAGGATTTTTCGGTCTCGGTTTTCACCGAGGAAACTATCGAAACCGTTTACGTTCTCGCTATAAATGATGGGCAGTTTGCCGAACTATGGAGACGCCTACCTGAATCTTCACCGGCGAAGCGGTTAGCAGACCTGATCACGGACCTGCATGCGACGAACACGCAGGACTCGGACTATCGACTAAGCTTTTTCAATCTGAGTCTGATCCCAACTCGAGAGCTTTTTGCCAGAGTTTACGAAGCTTTTGTCTCTCGCCTCGAGTGGGATGACTGCCTGTCACACCCCGAATTGAAAGAATTTGGGAGTTATTCGCCCCTTATACGAAATCTGCATGCACTGCGTAGTCCTCCGTACAAACGCCGGCTATATGATCTGATAAGCCTTTGTGACGGATGTAAACGGCACATTCCCATACGAGAATTGCTTATGTGGATGGCAAATGGACTTCTTGGACTGAAGAACGCGCCACAAGGAGTAGCAACTCTCGATGAACTGCGAAAGTGCCTTACTTTGGAGGACGCCCAACGCGGCGCTCTTCATAGAAATCTCCTTGGAGAGAATCTTACTCCGAATCAGCGTGACCGCTTTGCGATATTCCGCTTTCTCCACGGCTTGAAACTGGGTAGTGAAACAATTAACGACTTGGATGAGCTTATTATTTTTGGCTTGCACCTTGATCATCTTCGGGATGCCTATCAGTCATTGGTAAAGCAGGATCCGTTTCAGCAACGTGACCCAAGCTTGGAGCATACACTGAATAGCTATATCCAAGGGAATATTGAAAACTATGCGGAAGTACTGGAAGCCCTTTCTTGTGAGCGAAGGCGGATCTTTTTCTCGTCTGAAGAAGAAGCATTAAAAAAAGCACTGCCAACTCGATCAATTTGGGCTATAACGGTTTTCCATAGTGCTGAAGATTATCTGAATTACCTATTAGATGATAATATGAAAAACCCAGTTCCGAGTGTGCTGACACGGAAACTGATTCTAGGACTAAATCGGGTGTGGACAGGTCTGCTGGCTGAAGATGATGAAATGCTTTTTCTTGCAAAGGGGCTCAATCTGTCGTCTGCAGCTATCAGCGATGTTTTTGTTATGAGAATACCCATAACAGACGATTTTGGAGAGATATGTATTTCAATTTTAAAGCCTAGGCAGACTATTCTTATCCCCCAACTTCAGATTATCTGGCGTATGGGGCAGGAGCCATTTCAGTTCGATCTCACACTCGAAAGGTTCGAGTTTCTAATGCGAGTCGCTGATGGCGTGATGCCTAATGCTTTCTCAAAAGAATGCTGGGAAGATATCATCACTCTGAAAACGAAGTTTTTACGATACATGCAGAGAAATGGATTTAAGCTCCCAGGGATTCGAACCATCGAAACCGATGAGATGGGTAAATTGAAGTCAATTAAACTCGTTTAGGGAAAAAAATGAAATTTCTCGATGCCCATTCTATTCTTGGCTCAGACAACCTATTGGATTATCCACAGAGTCCGCGCGGGATGTGGGTTGATGAAGCCATCTGGGGTCATCGCATTCGTCATACATCGTCCATCGGGAATTTTCAGTTCCTAGAATTCCTTTCCGTAGTCGAGAGTCTTTTTCGTAAAGACCCCTCTACACTCTTTGCCCATAGAGGTGATGAAAATACTACTCTTATCTATGAGCCTCGAAGGAGCATTTTGCTTCGCAACCTACTTTTCAACAACGCTGCATTGAATCGCATAGAAAACAGGGCTCTTTCGGATGAAGAGAAATGGAGCGAATGGTTAGAAGGATTCTGTGCTTCCTTTCAAACTGTGGATGAATTGCCTGATTTTGAATACCTACCACAAGTTTTTGGTGTATTCGACAAATTTAAGGAGCATATCAGGCTCCTTCAACGTCTTTCATTAGATCCGAATACATCCATTCGATGGACCTCTCGGTTCATTTTCCCTATTGGGATGGACGCCATGTTTACGGATCTTGGAAAAAATCTTACACGTGAAGCTGTAAACTTCATGCGAAACGGAGAAATCATATACCTGATGCTCTCACGCTCTTCAATTGCAGCTGAGCTTCGATCCGGATTCACAAAGCTATTGGAGGCTTCCAAAGAGAAAAATAGGCTGCTTGAGAAACTCCTACCGGAGGATGAGCGAAGAAACCCTGATATAGCGAAGACAGGTGCAGGAAATGTGCCGGCTTTCCTCCCGTATCGCAGCCATCCCGCTTATGACAGACTTGCCGAAGATGTGCTAGCATTATTAATGTTGGATCTTCCCGATCAGGATTGTTTTGAATTTCTCATACCACTATTCTCATTTCATCTAGTTCTCTTCTACTTAGAAACTGCCCGTGCATGCACGAGAAAAGAAGGCCTAGGAGCCATTGTTTGTGAGATCGTGGCACCTCGTTCAGACCAAGTGCGACGAGCTTCTCTGGAATCCTTCGCAAGCAATGATTCCGAAGGTGTCGTCGCCGTAGAGGAGTTGTTAAAGGAGTTTTTCCAGCGAGAAGAGATAAACCAGATCACGGAAGCTGCAATCTCTCCCATCGATAAGGTGAGGGAAATGGCTCAGCTATTCAATGGGGCGCCAACGAAATCCTGGCGTTTCTGTTGGAACCTCGATGAGCAGACAATTCCGGGCAATTCTCCTGAAGAGTTCTTCCGGGAGTTCATCAATGATGCGAAGATCGAGTTCAAGGACAAATCTGGCGCAATCCACCGTGGCCTCGGGAAGGAATGCGGGTTGGTGTCGCGGCGAGGGACTCGGAGTCTCAGATATGCTCCGACCGATAATTTCCTGCGGATGCTTGTGGTTACCCGCGTGCGAGGCCTTACTGAATTGAATGAGTTCCTCGCCGAACTCTACGCTCGCTACCGTGTTGTCATTGGTCACAAGGAGGCGTTGCGGTCTCCAGAAATCCAAGATAGTCACAAATCGGAAAATCCATTTCGGAAGAATATGGATCGATTGATTCGTCGCATGGAAAGCATGGGTCTGGCAAGACGGATGTCAGATGGATGCACTTATGTCGAGAATCCCCTATTTGAATCACGAAAATGAATGTAATTTTAAAGAGAAAATCCTATGTGCTCCTCTCCTTTCCAGCCAAAGATCGCGACTAGGTTTATCGGATCGGTAGCCTATGGGTTACTTAAAGAGAAGATCATTTCCGATCAGTCCGGTGAAGCACCTGAAGGCAACCTCGTCTTGTCACGTTTGGAAAAAGAAGTGGTTGCTGCTCTGGTGCTCGCAGCTGAAGCGGACGATGAGCGCCCCAGTACGTTGCAGTTTTGCTTAAATCGTTCGGAAATGGAGGATTTTGGCCTAGATGATCAGCACTTGACTGAGGTGAATGCAGTAGAAGTACGAGGCTGGCCTACATACAATAGATTTTTCGTTTCCTCCGAGTTCGAGCATGAAACTCAGTCCAGCGGATCTACCGCAAGCCTGGATGCTCAAGACTTGGAAGATCGCGCCAACGCCAAGGTTTGGGTGGAGGTGTTCAAAGAACTCAGTCCTAGAATACTAAATGAAAAAGCTTTCGGCTCACCCGAACAGGAGGGACAGGCAGAGGCTCTGGTGAAGGCACTATTTGGCCTTTACAGAGTTAGCCTTCCGGTTGCGGCACTTTATCTATGGGCCGTCTTCAAGGGCGCTAGGAACGACTCATTCCAGAATATGGCTGGGCGTAATTTGCCACTTCTTTCAGTGCCTCGATTTGACAAATTGTTCGACAAGGTAATCGCTACACAGCCATCAAGCTGGGCAAAGAAGCTGGTAAGCCACTGGCGGACAGAGAATTATCTTCGCAAACGGGATGAGCGATCTAACCTTCTCGAGACTCAGGACTTGGAGGAAGCACTTCAGAAATTCCAAGAGGACGGAGACATCAACGAAGCCTTTCGAAAAGCGTTCCTTGATTACGCTCACTCGAAGCCGGAACGAACACCAGCCAGCATACACCTTTTCTCTAATTACGATTGGTCTACGATTTCGGCGGTACTAAACCGGCGGAAAAGGAAAGCCTCTCAGAAGCTGGGACAAGCTACCAAGCGCGTTTTCGAAGCCGAAGGCCTCGCGCTGGAAGCAGGCGATGAGGATATGTTGAATCGCCTAGATACAAGGCGCAAGCTGGTGGAAGCGGATGAAATGCGCGAGTTTTTTGAACAGCATCGTCCGACTCTAGAGCAGGAGCAGTCGGTTTTTCGCCGCTGGGAGAAGGAGATTTACGACAAAGAGATATCTTGTGACGATCTCTGGCAAGGTATCATTGAGTGCCTAGAGCAATCTCCGGGAGGAACTGAGCACAAGGGAAAAACACTTTCGGTCCTTTTAATTGGACATAAGCAATACAAACCGAACCAGTTCAAATCATTGAACCTACGCGCCTGTAGGTTTTTCGAACATCAATACAAGCAATTGGAATTTTATCTCCCAGATATGGTTTTCTTTAAGAACACTTTAGCTCCTGATTTTTCAGACAAAGTTCTGCCTTATACAAGAAAGGCGAAGATGGCATCTTCGTCTAAGGCTGCTAATACTCTTGAGTTCACAGTGCGAATTGAGGCTCGGGAAGGCGAAACACATGAGACTGTCTCTGAGCACAAACTGATATGGCGATTTCGCCCGTCTTCCGTTTACTCTGAGTACCTAGGGGATTTGGAGCGCCTAGCTAGAAACAATTCCGGAAGTGCTCTTATTAGATGCATTGCCGATAGGGACGCCGCCGGAGCGAAAGGAGTTCCTGCTCCTATAAGCTTGGCGGTAACGGCAGGATTCCAAACTGGCGCTGGAGGAAAAGGCTCATTTGTTCCTGCAAAATCTAAGGGGACAGCTTATTCTTTATCCCTTAAATGGAAGGAGGAGGTAAATGAATCTACTCAGCAAGGACTGGAGAAGAAGTGGTTAACCGATACGATGGAGGTATTCGACCAGTTTGATTCCGAATATACTTCGCTCATTAGATCCTTGGTTGAAAGCGAACTGAGCCCGATTGAAAGCGGGCGCGTTGCTGAGCTTTTCGGAAATCTTTTGAAGCGGATTGCGCTGCTTCCTAACGAAACCCTCCGTCGTCGACTGTTGAAGCCAATCTTACAAATAGGGGTCGTGCAGATTCCCGCCTCGCTGGGTGAAGGTAGTGCCACCATAATCTGCCCCTGGCATCCGCTTCGCCTTCAGGCAACCTGTGCGCGGCGCGAGCAGCTTAGGGGGATCATTAAGTCATTGCTTTCACCCGAAAGAGGTGAATTCAGCGACGAAACGGGAAACCTCTTTTTCTCGGATGCGGAACTGCTTATCTCGTACCATTTGCTTCCGGAGGTTTCAATCAGCTGGGAAGGTGTGAATGAGCAAAAACCGGTTGAGCATGTCGTCAGCCACGCGTTGGGCGGTTATTCTCTTCATGAGTATCCCTTTTCTGAATCAAAGAAGAAGAATACTCTGCATGACGATCCGAAAAAAGCGGCCGCGGTAATTCGAAGCCTCGTCGAGGAATATCTGCGTCTTCAACCACATGAGCAGGATAATCTGTCAGTGGTTTTGTATAATTCAGACTCAAATGCCTTGCCATTGGCGATAGTAGAAGAAATCAACAAGCTCAATCAGAAACGAAAGAATACAGTTCGAGAGAATGGGGATTTGAACGAGATCACCTGTCAGGTGGTGATGACGCATCAAGACAAGAATCGTTTGCGGGACGCATACAAGACACTGATAAGTCGTACATCCGATCCTGATGAAATATTGGGGACCGAAGTTACTGGAGAATTTTTGTCTCGCGTTCGAATCAACATAGTCGCTGCCGCGAACATTCCTTCGCCGGGAAATTCTAAACCATTGGATATTGTCCTCTGTAAGGACGTTGTCTCCCGCCTGGCAAAGCCGGACTGGCACCGAATCCCACGCTCTGTCCTGCCTGCAGAATCCATTATGCCCCATCAATGGGGTCGTCGAGAGCCAGTGGCTTCGGCAAGTGACTTATCGAGGCTTTATCTGACATGCCCTGCACAATCGTCGGCAGGATGGCATTACCTGCTTGCAGTAGCAGCGTTGTTCAAGGATGAAGCTGCCGATACCTGGCAGAATGGTCAATGTCATATACTTGCACGTAAGATTGATTTCGCTGAAGAGGATTTGGGCCATATTTTTGCAGATACCCATCGCATCGGCGCTTGGGTAGCAAATTACGATGAGCTTTTGGACCGAAGGCTATTGGAGGAGCAGGGTGTCAGGGTTATCCGTTACGAGCAGAATGCAACACATGGGCGTAATCTGGTTATTTCTTCAACGGATTCCAACGCCTTTTTGGAAGCATCTCTGAGGGAAAAAGTAGCAGATCTTTTAGATTTAACAACAAACGATCCACATGTAATGCCAATAGTTCAAAAAATGATGACTGACGCGAATCAACTTTCTGGTGGATTGGTATTGAAGGCCGCTCGCCGATTACGCAATACCAATGAGCTGATAGGCTGTGTCTTGAGCAAGTTTATCCTAGAGCAGCAGATCGCAGACGATGGAATCGGAAATGCCTGGTGCATGCTCGATGACTATGCTCGTTGGCTGGGGAAGAGGCCTGAGACGGGAGTTGCCGACATACTTTTGCTAACTCCTTTCGTCGATGAACACGGGAGTCGGCATTTGGAAGCACTTGTTTCAGAAGCGAAGTTTGTCGACTATGCTTCTCTTGCCGAATCAAAAAGAAAATCGGAAAGGCAACTGGTCGATACCGTAATGCAGCTATATCGTTCAACAGATCCAACCCTAGCTACGCTGGATGGTACTCTGATTCTGGCTCGGCTCTCCGAGCTTTTGGCTAACAATCTTAGGTCGCAGAAATTCCTGGGCGCTGAAGAATGGAAAGCTGCTATTCGGGCAGGCAACTGCTCAATCAGGGTTCGCGGATACTCGCATATCTTCTGCCACGGGCCCAAGAACCATCTTTCTCAGAGACAGGAGTTCACCATTTGCCCAAGAGCCAATGGGACTGAAAGCTATCAGGAAGTATTCAATCATCAATCCCTTGCCCAGTTGCTTTGGATTTATGCTGGAGCCACCGAAGAGGCCCCTGCCAAAGCACGCCAACTCCGACTCCAAGGGAATGCCGCTCCTAAAGAAATCGAAGGACTGAAGCATATCGCAGGGCAGATTTCAAATGTTGAGCAGATAAATATTGAACACAATGAAAAACCCGCAGGCGGATCAACTACGGAGGATTTATCCTCGAAGGTCGCCGATACAACAGATCTTGAGGCTCAGGAGTCAACATCATCGGCACAGGCTGATCTATCTAAACGCAAGAAAGACCAAATCTCTAAGGGCACGTTGTCGGACACTGAAATAAAAGTATACAAGAAGAAATCTGATAGTGGACTTGTCGGGGAATTCTTATCCTCTAAAGCAGCTTTTATGGAAAAAAGCTCGTCGCAGGTAGTAGATTGGGCAAGAGAAATGGCTGATAAGACCCGTTCAGCCTTTATAAGCCGTGGCATGCCTTTTCACTTGGATTGCGATCCAATACTCTCACCCAATTCTTTAATTTTCAAGGTCAAGGGCTCATCTGATGTCACGGAGTCAATAATAAATAAATACCGTTCTGAGATTCTAACCACAGATGGTGTAGATATTCTTTCTGTAGTCGGTGAGGTCGGCCGGATTTCTGTTGCTATTCGTAGATCACCCCGCGCAATCCTGCATACCGCAGAAATTTTTCTGCGTTATCTATCAGAGATTGGTGATGGCAGGACTCCTGCTCATGATATACCAGTAGCCGTTCGAGAAGATGATAATTCACTAGTCTATTTAAGACCTTTTGAACAACCTCATTCGTTGATCGCTGGCGCAACAGGAAGCGGAAAATCTGTTCTGTTGCGAAACATGGTGGCTGCTATTTGTTTGGCGATGAGACCCGATGAAGTCCAAGTGAATTTGATAGATGCCAAAGGTGGCTTGGATTTCAACTGTCTTTATCCCTTACCACATGTTATCGATCATGGAGAGAGCAAGCTAGTTGATGATCCAAATGTAGCACTTGAGCTTTTGAATCACCTCAACCACGAAATGGATGAAAGATACATGCTTTTCAAAGAATATGTAGTAGATAATTTGAAAAGCTACCATAGGAAAACAGGAAACAAGCTACCCATTCGTTGGATCATCTTTGATGAATTTGGAATCTGGGTGCAGGACGATAATTTTCGAAAAGCTATTGAGCCGCTAATTAATACGCTTGCAAAGAAAGCTCGAGCCGCTGGCATCTTTCTAGTGCTTGCGGATCAACGCCCCGATAAACGCGATTTTCCTATGCAAACACGCAGCAACTTAGCAAATCGGCTGGCTTTGAAAGTGGCAGATAAAGGGACTTCAAGGATAGCTTTGGAGGAAGAAGGGGCTGAAAATCTGCTAAAGCACGGTCATATGATGGCAAAAACTGCCGATTATCCATATCCGGTTTACTGTCAGGTTCCCTTCATCGATACAGAAGAGATGACGAAACTCTCTGAGGTGATCAAAGAGCAATTCATAGATATGAATTCCGCAGAGCCGATGATCGAAGCATAGGCTACCTTGACAACAGCGTAAATGCAAAGCATTTCTGGCAATTCTCATTTTCTTTGATGATTTTCTAAGCGCATTTCTGAGGGAGAGGGCCTGGAATGCAGCCGGAAAGTCACCGATCACCCGGCCGATTTCGAAAATTGCTCGAAGGTCGCGATTGAGAGACTGGATTAGAACTTTTTCTGTTCAGATATGAACGCCTTTCCAAACCGCAGAAAACCTATCTGCGCCCCATGGCCAAGTTTGGACCCAAGGTCACTACTCGACTGGCATCCTTTGAACGCCTTCTTGTCAGGTATGTGTTTTGTGAGCGGAAGCATCGGAAAAGACTTGATGAGATGCTTGGAATCATTACAAACGAACTTCAAACCGTTTACGGGGTAGCGTCCCAAATGACATGGGACATTGACTGTGATTCCTGGGATGACTTTCCGCGAGCACAAAAATGGTTTGCTACCGGCGAAGCTATTGCTCACTTACGATATTTACAGAGCGAGGGCTCAATCCTTCAAAGAGATGAAAACGCGTTGATCGTATTTTCCAGTAAAAACTGAAAATCTATTGAACCACTAAAAAAGGAATGGGGGAAATGGGTTCATCACTTATTTTGTCTGCTGAGCAATGAAGACCATTTCCCTTCGGTCACTTCCTATCCATTCTTCTCATCCCCACCCATCTCCCACGCCAACTGCGCGTAGTGGGCGATCTTCTCCAAGTCGTGCTCCTTCCCCTTGCCGTTCCAGAGCCGGACCGAATACCTCAAGATGTTCCAGATGCAGACGATGGGCTTGGTCAAGCTGATCAGATCAAACGCTCCAGTCTCAGCTTCCCCCATCCCGTATTTCTGAACCGTCTGCTCCCGGATGTATCTCTCCATGTGCTCTGAAAACCGCTTCCAGTCTTCCACTCTGTCCACACCCATGATCTCTTTCCCTCCCCATTCAGGCACTCCGCTCACATAGTCCTCCATGATCACGAAGTCGAAGATTCTCGGATCCGTTTCCTTGACGAAGCTCTTCATCTCGCTTTTCGTCACCAGGCGCCGTCTCACCTCCTCCACCCGATAAAGCTTGATATGACAGCCCTCTCGCTTTCTCACTCGCTCGAGATCCGATAGTGCTTCCAATGGATCCCGATAACCAACCGGCTCACCCGGCGAGAGGACCAGGAAACCCAGAGAGTGCTCAGGATTCCCGATGACGTATATAACTTCATCTCCTGCCATGATTCTTCCTTTCCATTTTGAAAACGGGAGACCGCATCCGACAAAACACCCCTAATGCCCCTAACAGACAGGACTGGAGCGGGTTTCAAGCGCATC
>CAZXCK010000106.1:0-15617 GCA_964639225.1 uncultured Anaerolineaceae bacterium
GCCGCGTTGTTCGACACGGTGGCGGCGCGTGGCGGCGGCTGGTACTGCGGCATGATGACGTTAAACGGCATCCACACGGCGAAGCCAGCCAGCGCCAGCGACACCGGAATCGCCGGGACGCGCAGGCGCATGAGTCCCAGCGCCAGCAGCACGGCCACGCTCACCATAAACGGGAACAGCAGCCGCCCCTGCGAAGCGCTCGTCTGCGCGGTCCAGGTGAGCAGCGCGCCCACACCCGCCCCCAGCGCCAGCAGCAGAAAGCCGACCTTCACCAGCCGCGCGCGCTCGTGGCGCTGGCTCCACAGGTAAACCAGCAGACCAATCACGCCCAGCAGCGCCAGCACATCGGTGAACACGTAGAAAGCCGCCGGCGCGCTGATGTTGAACCAGCCGAACACGCCCCAGAAGCTCCAGCGCAGCCCCTCGAACTCGCTCGCCATCTGGCGCAGCCACACGCCAGCGCTCTCGAACTCGCGCCGCCCGAACACATCCAGCATACGCTGGTTGCCGAACAGCTCGCCGTAAAGCGACAGGTTGCGGGCATACCACCAGCCCGCCAGCAGCGCCCACGCGCCCGCCGTCAGCGCCGCCAGACCGACCAGTCCACGCCAGTCGCGGTCGCGGCGGGCCACCCACAGCGCCACCAGCGCCACCAGCGGCACCAGCACCAGCCCGCTCAGTTTGGTGACGGTCGCCAGCGCCACCAGCACGGCGATTTTGACGCTGCGCCAGCGGTAGAATCCGTCGCGCAGGGTGAGCAGCGCCTGCCACAGCGTCAGGCTGCTGAGGGCCATAATCAGGTTGTCGTTGTTGGCCGATGCCGTGATAAACAGAAACTGTGGATTGAACACCACCAGCGCCGCCGCGAACCGCGCTACACCGCGCCGGTCCGGGGCGATCAGCCGGGCCGAGACAAACACCGCCGCCACCGTCACCATGCCGCACAGCAGACCGATGGCCCGCATGACGATCACCGCCAGCGATGTGCCTTCCAGGCGCGATGGGTAAATCTGGTCGTGCAGGACGTAGTTCTTGTTGCCCGCCAGCCCTGGATTGCCGATGTTGGCGTGAGGATTGCGCATGACCGCCGTCTCGAAGTCGTCGCGGTCGATGGGCGAGATCAGCGCGGCGGCGATGAGATAATACAGCGGCGGCTGGCTGCCCTGCTGCATGTAGATCGTCTCCGCGCCGGGTTCCTGGACCGGCAGCCGTCCCGTCTCGGCGATGTAGTGAGCCATGCCCACATGCTGCACCTCATCCGGCGATTCGAAGTTGGGCACGGCATACAGATACACCCCCCACAGCAGCACATAGACAACCAGCAGGGTGTACAGCATAAACGGTTTCTGGCGCAGTGTTTCCAGCATGGTGATCCCCGTTTACTCGAAGTAGCCCAGCGCGCGCAGGTTGGCGACGACGCCGTCGCTGACCGTGTGATAAGCGGGGCCGTCCATGCGATAATGCTCCGCCGCCAGCACGAAGGCGTCCAGCTCGCGTTGCAGATCGCCGGTGAGGTCGGCGCGATCCCCGGCCAGATTCTGCGTTTCCTGCGGGTCGGCCTGCACGTCGAACAGCGCCTCGACCGAATCGCCCACCGTCGCCAGTTTCTGCGCACCGCGATAGACGGCGCGCCGCGTCTGGTCCAGCCGCAGTTGCTCGATGAGCTGCGGCTGGCGGCTGCGAATCAGGCGCAGGAAGGTGTGCGGCGGGACGGCCTCAGCGAAGGCCAGGTCTGGCTCGGCGCTGTGACCGTTGCGCGATGACGGCAGCAGCGACAGGCCGCGCACATCGCCGTTGGGGTCGGCCTCGTCGAGGGGTGGCGTCAGTCCGGCGGCGTCCAGCACCGTATGGAAGATGCGGCGCGTGCTGGCGCTGTCGGCGATGCGCTGCGCGCCCGGCTGGCGCGGATCGTGGATAATCAGCGGCACATGCACCAGTTCCTGGTAGACGACAAAGCTGTGACCGAAAAAGCCGTGATCGCCGTGCCCTTCGCCGTGATCGGCCAGCACCAGCACCAGCGTGTTGTCCAGCGCGCCGGAGCGTTGCAGGTGATGCAGCAGGCGGCCCAGATGCTCGTCCTGGGCGGCGATCTCGGCGTCGTAATACGTCTCGACGATGTGGCGCTGCCAGTCGTCGAGGGGCGGCTCGTCCGGGCTGGCCCAGCGGGCGGCGTCCGCGTTGAACTGGCGCATAAAACGCTGGGCGGCGCGGTCCCGGCTGATCTCCGGGTCGATGCGCCGCAGCGCGTCCGCCGGTGGTCGATAGGGCAGATGCGCCCCCATCAGATTGAGGAAGGCGAACAGCGGCGGGCGTTCGCTGTTGTCAGCGCGTGTGCGCTGGTCCCAGTAGGCCATCAGATCGTCGATGGAATGGCGCGTATGGCCCTTGTAGTTGACGAAGCGCGTCCAGACCGGCGTCAGCAGCGGATGCAGCGCCGTCTGGAACAGCCGGTCGGAGTGGGCGAAGCGGTTGCTCACCGTGCGGGCGAAGCGCGCCCAGCCCGCCGATAATCGCCGCTGGACGCCGCCGCGTCGTGTGGCCAGCGGTCGGTTGACCGCCGCCCCGGCATAATTGTAAAAATCGACAAAACCACGCTGTAAGTCGTTTTGCAGCACGCCCACCAGCGGATTGTTGCAGAAGCCCGCCGTGTGATAGCCGCCAGCGTGCAGAATCTCGGCCAGGGTGGGGTAACTGCCGGACAGCATACCGTCGGCCTGGGTCACCTGGTGCGTGGTGGGATACACACCTGTAAACAGCGAAGCGTGCGCGGGGATGGTCCACTGCGCCGGCGAGATGGCCCGCTCAAAACAGGCGGCTTCTTCCGCGAAGGCGTGCAGGTGCGGCGACGTGCGCAGCGCCGGATTGTAGACCGAAAGCCGGTCGCGGCGCAGCGTGTCGAGGACAATCAGCAGAATGTCGGGTTGGTGTCGATTCATGACTCAGCGATTAACGACCGGTATCAGGTGGTCAGATCAGCCGGGCACAGCGCCCGCCTGGACAGGTTCAGCAGTCAGGTATTTAGGATAGCACCGCCCGGTAGGCTCTAACAAGACCGGACAGGCAGATTGTCCGGGCTTCTTCAAGCGATTACCCTACCGTAGTGTAGGGTCATCGCATCAAAATCACACTTGAGTTCATAAAAATCTACAACAGGTTGTAGGGGCGCGCTAATGCACTTTGACGAATCAATGCGGATAAACTGATCTTGTAGCATGCCTTCGCCAGCGGTTCAAAACCGTAGCTGCTTGCAGCCGGCTACAGGGAGCCGACCCACTAAAGGGGTCGTGTCCCCTGTGGCACGCAACTGGGGCGGTTCTTTGTGTCTCTTTAGCAGACACGCATGATGTAGCCCGGTGTTTTAACGCCGGGCGGAATCGGTCCGCCTCTTTACTCCGCTCTAAATTCTTAATCCGCATCAGCGCGCCCTTACAGACCCGTTATAATCTCTTCAGCTATATACCCGGATTTGAAGCGATTACCCTACCGTAGTGCGGCAGTAGTGGCAGTCAGCCGTCTAGGGGAATATAATATGAAAGCTACCCGTCTACTGTTGAAGGGCCGACCGTATGATCGCAGATGATGTCGACCGTTTGTTCCAGGTTCGTCCATTGAACAAGGCAGATCGTCTATGGGTGGCGCATTTCCTGGACCAGCACTGGGGATCGACCAAGGTTGTTTCGCGGGGACAGTCGTATTATGCGCATCTGCTGCCGGGTTTCGCCGCCGAACTGAACGACGCGCCAGACGATGCGCCACCAGCGGGGCTGGTTACATATAACATCGACGGTAACGCCTGCGAGGTGCTCACGCTCAACAGCCTGCAACCCGGCATGGGTGTGGGTACGGCACTGCTGGATGCGGTCAAGTCCGCCGCGCGTGAAGCAGGCTGCCGCCGTCTGTGGCTCATCACCACCAACGACAACCTGGAAGCGCTGCGCTTTTTCCAGAAGCGCGGCCTGGAACTGGTGGCCGTGCATGCTAACGCGCTGGCAGCAGCCCGCAAGCTCAAACCCCAGATTCCGCTGGTTGGACTGCACGGCATCCCCCTGCGCGACGAGATCGAACTTCAGATGGCTTTATAGCTGTTACACACTGGCTCAGGTGATAGCCAGTTGAGCATCAGCGGCGCGCGCGGCGTCATCCACCATCCCCAGCCGGGTGAAGATAATCAGCGCCTGCTGCAACTTGCGCGCGGCAGTGGTGCGGCGTCCGCGCTGCGCCTGGCTGAGCGCATGCTCGAACATGGTGCGGGCGATTTCGGCTTCGGCGTTGATCTCCCGAAAAGACTCAAACGCCAGATGAAAATAATGATCCGGGTCTGACGAAAAGCTGGGGTCCGGGGCGGCATCCAGCGCCGACAGCACGCGCCCCAGCACGCGGTTGGCAAAGCCGAGCTGAAGCGGCAGGCCAGCCATGCGCGCCGACTCAAGCGCCATCAGGGCGTATTCCCAGGCGGCATGGTGGTCCTCGCGTTCCAGGTGGATCACCGCCAGACCGTGATAAACCTCGCACAGAATGCCAGGAAGCTGCTCGCGGTTTTCGTCCCAGTTGTTCGACAATTCCAGGCTGATCTCAAAGGCGCGCACCGCCTGCTGGTGCTGGCCGGTGGTGACCATAATCAGCCCTTCGTTAGCCATAGCGATGGTCTGCACGCGGATGTTCCCCAACGCCTCGGCCATCTGACCGGCGCTGCGCGTATAATGCAGCGCGCGGTTAAATTCGCCCTTAAAACGGTAGTTTTCGCCCTGGTTGAGGTCGATGTACGCCTGCCGGTCCTTGTTGCCCACCTGCTCGTAGATGGCGCGGGCGCGCTCGTAGTGCTGGATGCTGATGGTGAGGTTGCCCCGGTAATGCTGAAGATAACCCAGCAGATGCTGCACCCGCGCCTGATTGCCCCGGTGACGCTCGTCGCTGGCTTCCCGGCCCAGTTGCTCTAACTGCGCCACCGCCTCGGCGAAAGGGGTCTGGCCCGTCTGCCAGCCTTCGATGACGGCCACACAACGCCGGTTAAACGCCTCGGTGTGTTCAGCGTCGTCCGGCAGGGCGTGATGATCTGCCTGGGTCATAATGATGTTTCCTCTGGCGGGTTCATATGAGAAATCTAACTCATTTATAACAGAAGGCAGGGCAAAAGTCATGCGTCCATTGGGTACCGGGTCAGGTTTTCCAGCCCAGAATCGCCGCGCTGACTCTTGCAAACTCACCGGCTCTGGTGTATCATTTTGACAGTTCGGGCAATTAGCTCAATTGGCAGAGCGTCTCGTTGACGTCGAGAAGGTTATAGGTTCGAGTCCTATATTGCCCACCTGACTGTACAATGCGTACAGCCCAACCCGCAGAGAACCCGCCTGGCAGCGGGTTTTTTGTTTGCGGAACGCCCCGGTTTTGACTGGCTTTCTTGCTTCCCACCGGCTACAGGGGCAATCCTTTGTGTCTCTTTAGCAGACACGCTCCCTGTAGCCCGGTGTTTTAACGCCGGGCGAAATCGGGCCACCCCTATACTCCTCTCTGAATTCTTAATCCGCATTACGCCACACGCTACCTGTGCTACCTGTAGCCTGCTGCACTCATGTTTTAACGCCGAGCGAGGCAGGTTTACCCCCCAAATCCAGACGCATTCCCACTAACCCCCTCACCAGCTCATTTCCGGATACCGGGCTATAATAGAGGCTCCACGCCGACCGAGTACGAAAGGGGCTGGCAATGCTGAATCGTGATGTTCTCGCCGGAGCAGGTGACCGATGGTAGCCGGTGTCGCGGCTCTGCTCGACGAACCGCACGCGCAGATGGTCGAGGCGATCTGGCAGGAATTTATGCAGCGCTTCGGTGTGCATGGCCTCAGCCAGACTCCGATCCCGCATCTCACCTGGCATGTGGCGGCCAGCTACGACACCGGCGCGGCTATCCCGCTGCTGCGTCAGATCGCCAGCGAAACGCCGCCCTTCATCATCCAGACCAACGGCCTGGGCCTGTTCACCGGGCCGGAACCGGTGCTTTACATCTATGTGCGCCCCAGTCCACAGCTTATCGCGCTCCACCGCCGCCTGTGGCGTGCTCTGGACGGCAGCGTTAGCGAGCCGTCACTGCTGTACAGCCCGGACTACTGGCAGCCGCATATCTCACTGACTTATCGGGATATGGGGCCGGACCTGCTGGCGCAGGCGGTCGCCTTGCTCTGCCAGCGCGATTTCTACTGGCAGGTACGCGTCGAAACCCTGTCGATTATCAGCGCGCCACCGGGCGCGGTCCATACGGTGGAATGGCGCGTCGGCCTGGGCGGTTGATGCGCTGCTGCGGACAACGTTGCACCGTGTCCGCTTTCCGCTTACACTGTTTAGGGGAAGCACATAACCACTAAGGCAGGGGAAAACGGCCAATGTCCGGTGTTGGCAGCATCAACCTCAAAGTGCTGGTTCTGGATACGGATTACTACGCGCTGCAGGCCATCAACGGCTATCTGGCCTGGGATCGCCGCACGCGCGTCACCTTCCTCGCCGAAAGCGTGGCGCAGATGTGGGCTTACCTCAGCGAGACACCCCATGCCGAGCTGCCCGATATCGTCATCATCGACGCCGATCACCTGGGCGGGGCGCAGGCCCTGGGTACGCTGATAACCCGCCTGCGCGACAGAATTCCGGCGGTGCGTGTGGTCTGCCTGGCGCAGCATGTCGTCCCGGAGCAGGTCAACGCGGCGGCCCAGGCACAGGCTTCCGCTTATCTGCTCAAGCAGGAAGTTCGCCTGCACATCGCCAGCGCCATCGTCTATATGCTGCCGCGCGATTTTGTCGTCACGCCGCTGGTGGCCCGCGAATGCGCCCACCTGTTCAACAGCCGCATCTTTCACGCCAGCGTGCTGCCGGAACCGCGCCAGTACCCCGAACTCACCGAGCGCATCCGCCAGGCGATCAAGCTGTGCGTCGTTGAGGGCATGCCGGCTCATCTGGCCGCCGATGAGATGGGCATCAGCCTGCACACCATTCGTGGCTACATCAAAGACGGCTATCGCATCCTCGAAGCCTACGACGACACCGATTATCCACTCGATATGACCCCCCAGGAACGCGCCTTCATGCGCTTCACCGCGCTGGCCGCCGACAACGACGAATCCGTACCAGGCGGCTGAATCAGGCTGCGATTACCCCATTCGCCAGCAAATTGTGATTAATTACACGCCACGAAGTAAGTACCGGGCGGGTGTGCGCGTCTATAGACTGTTGGACGGTATAACGTGCCACCCAGGCCGCAGAAGGCCGGGCATCGCAAGAGGGCAAACATGGCGCAGATTGTCTCACTGACCGACTCTGAGTTGGAAACTGTGTTACAGGGCAATCGACCGGTGCTGCTGCTGATCGCAGCCGATGATATTCGCAGCGACTTCAACACGGCCTTCAAACAGGCCAGTGACGAGCACACCGACATCGTCTTTGCCCGCATCAACCCGCAGGAGAATCCCCAGGCCGCCGAACGCTTCGGCGTGAGCAGCAAGGCTGTTCTGATTGGCTGGGCCAACGGCGAGGTGATCGTGCGACGGGTGCGTCCCTGGGGGACTGATGTACCGCTGGCTATTGAACTGCTGCAAAAACAAACGCCGCAGACAACCGTCACGGCGGAGCCGCCAGCGGCGGTCGCAGCCGAGACTCATGAAGATGAACAAGCTAAGGAGCAGAAAATCGTGGATACCCACCCCGTAAACGTAACCGACGCCACTTTCCAGACAGAAGTTATCGATCATGAACTGCCGGTCGTGGTGGACTTCTGGGCCGAATGGTGTGGTCCGTGCCGTATGGTCGCGCCCATCCTGGAGAAGCTGGCCGGTGAATACGCTGGCAAGATTCGCATCGCCAAAGTCGATGTGGACGCCAATCCGCAGCTCGCCCAGGCCTTCCAGGTGATGAGCATCCCCACCATCATGATGTTCAAAGAGCGCAACATCGTCTTTAACCAGCCCGGCGCGCTGCCAGAGGCCGCCCTGCGCGACCTGTTCGATCAGCTCGTGGCGCTGGAAATCCCCAAAGAAGAAGCCACCGAAGGCACCAGCGACGACGCCTAGCGTTGTCCCCCACCTGACACACCAGCAGGCGTTCCACAGTGTTGTGGAGCGCCTGTTTTGTTAAGACTCTTATCCCAAATTTTTCCCAAATCTTTACGCTCATTTCAGCTTATCTGAGCGAACATGCGTGCCCTTATCCCAAGTTTATCCCAATCCCGGCATTTATCCCTGATGGCCGATGTTAAGCGGTCATTATCGCTTAGACCGCCCGCCGCACCATCATCAGGTTGTCGTGCTACAGCGCGCCCGCCGCCTCTGCCGTGTGCGTTATAATAGGCCCAATGAGAAGACTCCGTCATCATTGAGAGGAAAAATGGTCCACCATCAACCAATCGAACGCCTGTACCTGTTCGACATCGACGGCACCCTGCTCGACAGCCAGAGTGTAGGCCGCATGGCGTCGCGCGATGCCATGCTGGAGGTGTTCGGTACGGCTTCCACCATCGATACACATCGCTTCGCCGGGCAGACGGATTGGCAGTCGCTGGCTGCTCTGCTGGCCCCTCACGGCTACGACGCCGATGCCATCCACGCGCACATGGACCTGTACCAGCAGGCGGCGGCCCGCCATATCCAGACTGCCATCGCCCGGCGCGTGCTGAAGCCGCACCCCGGCGCGCTGGAATCGGTGCAGGCGCTGCGCCACACGCCGGATGCGCTGCTGGGGATCGTCACCGGCAATGTCGCCGCCACCGCCCCGCACAAACTGAGCGCCGCCGGCTTCGACCCGGCCTGGTTCCCGGTGGGCGCTTACGGCAACGAATCGCTCGACCGCGACGATCTGCCCCGGCTGGCGCTCGCCCGTGCCATCGACTACAGCGGCACGCCCATCGAGCCGGAGCGCGTCGTCGTCATTGGCGACACACCCGCCGACATCGCCTGTGCGCGGGCGCTGGGCGCGGTGGCGGTCGCCGTGTGTACCGGCTATTCATCCCGCGAGGAACTGGCCGCCTGCCAGCCGGATTATCTGCTGGACGACCTGACGACGCTGCTTGAGGTAACGTCATAAAACAGCAGCGGGTGCGCTTTGCGGACTGCCGCCCGCAGAACACACCCGCTGCCGGGTTGACTCTCTTGCTGTGGTGGGTTTCAGTTGGTGGCGTTTTTGATAGATTCCAGCCGGTTGACGATGGCCGCTTTGACCTCGCCGGGTTCCGCGTGACGGCCTATCTCCTTCTTGGAGAAAACCACCTCGCCGTTAACGGTCACTTCGTAGACGCCACCTTTGGACGGCAGCAGATTCCACGAGCGCACGTAGACTTCTATTTCACGATCGCCGAGCACTTCGTCCGTCAGACTGACGGCGCGTTTGGTGTAGCCTCAGGATGCGCAGTAGGTCAGGGTGATGTCCAGCAGTCCAAGCTGCATAATTGGGGCCTCCCTTATCTGTTGTATAACGGTTGATTAGATTTTCAACGACTATAACGCACTCGCAGGGAAGCCGCTATGAATGCCAACCAAACGGGTGCATCCGGAAATTGGGGCAGGTTTTCAGCTTTCGCGCCGCCTCCAGCGGTTCAAAACCGCTGGCTAGAGGTAGCCAATCCATTAAAAGGGTTGTGTCCTTCATGGCAGGTTACGTGAGTCTGTTTTTGTGTCCCTTCAGTGGACACGCTTCCTGTAGCCCGGTGTTTTAACGCCGGGCGGGGCTGGCCGCCCCCAAATCCGGATGCACCCAACCAAACACTAAACTTACATCGGGTTGGCTGGGGCGCTGGCCATCGCGCGCAGATGGGCGGCGGCCTCATCGACTATCGCCTCAAACAGCGCCATCATCAGCGTGTCGTCAACCTGGTACGGCCCGCCGAAGCTGCCGTCGCCCAACACCTGCCGGGCGATGTAACGCTCTTCCATTTTGCTCACACCGGCGTCCGGCTTAACGCCGCTCGGCGAATCCGCCACGCGGTTAAACGGGAAGTTCTCGCCCCAGTTAGCGTGACGAATCTCCAGCCCGTGCTGCCGGGCGAAGTTCTGGGCGGCGTCGCCAGCCCACCAATCGTACCACATTACCTGGATGGCCCCCGCCCGCTGGAAGTCCCGCAGGCGCTCCGGCAGATGATTGTCACCGTGCCCGTTGATGATGAAGAAGCTGCGGAATCCCTGGTGGAACAGGCTCTCGACGATCTCCAGCACCACATGGTCGAAGGTCGTCCGGCTGAGGCTGATGGTGCCGGGGAACTCGCCGAACAGGTAGCTGATGCCGAAGTTCAGCGACGGCGCGACCAGCACCTGCTCCCGCTGGGCCACAGCTTCGGCGATGCGCGTGGGGATCAGGATGTCGGTCATCAGGCTGAGATAGGCGTGCTGCTCGGTTGCCCCCGTCACCAGGATGATGCGCGTGTCGTGTTGTAGATAGCTTTCTACATCCATCCAGTTGAGGTCTTGCAGGCGCATGATAGTTCCCCGTTCGGTGCAATCACTCAAACATCTATTATGAACGATTTCTGGCGTTGCTGGCAACAAGAAATCAACGTGCTGCCGCGCGCATGTCGCTGGCGGACGGTTACTGTACTGTTATTCGTCATCACCGCGCTCCACGACGATGGTCGCGTAACGCTGGCTCAGTTCCGGCTCGGCGTTGAGGCAGCGACGCGGCGGAAAACCACGCAGAACCATCTCCAGGTCATCGACGACCATCTCGCCGATTTCCCACAGCCCCTCCTTGACCGACCCCGCCCGGTGCGCCGACAGCACCGCGCCCTCGGCGCTGCGCAGCGGATGGTCCGCCGCCAGCGGTTCGGTGGGGAATACATCGGTCGCCAGCTTGAAGCGCCCGGCCACCACATACTCGGTGAGCGCGTCGAAATCGACGACGTGGGCGCGGCTCATCAGCACCATCACCGCCCCCTGCTGAATGTGCGCCAGCTCCGGTTGACCGAGAAAGGCGCGGTTCTCGACAGTGGGCGCGGCCAGCACGAAAATCACGCGCGATTCGGCCAGCAGCGCTTCCAGCGACTTCGGCTTAACGCCCAGACTGCGCAGATAGCCATCGCCCAGCCAGGGATCATAGGCCAACACCTCGACATCGAACGGGCGCAGCAGCGGATGCAGCGCGTGGGCGATGCCGCCATAGCCGATGATTCCCACTGGCTGGCCGTAGAGCATAAACGTGCTGGTGTTGCCCGCGTGCAGATAGTCCTCGTCGCCCCGGCGCATCTTGAGGTCGCCCAGGACGATCTCGCGGGAGCAGGCCAGCGCCATGCCGACGCACATCTCGGCCACCTGGCGCGCGAATGACGGCGCTACACTCAGCACGCGAATGGTGTTGGCATAGCAGTAGGCATAATCCAGGCCGATTGGGAAACCGCCTTCTACCGAGAAGATAGCGCGCAGCTTAGGCGCTTTGCGCAGCAGATCGTTGCCGTAGCGCCAGTCCCAGCAGATGACCGCTTCGGCGTCCGGCAGGGCGGCCTCGAACTCGGCCTGGGGCATCGGCGCGTCGCTGCCGCCGATGACATGCGCCAGCCGGTACAGGCGCTCACGGTCGGCAGGGGAGAAGATTTCGTCCATGCGGCGCGCGTGCGGGTCAAGAATAATGGTCGGTTTGCTGGTCATCGGGGCGACTCCTGGATGAACACGGGTATGCTCTGACTGTACCATCATTCGCAATCTGGCGCATTGTCGCCCCGCCGCCAGCACAAAAAACCGGCGGTCGCTGTGACCGCCGGCATGTTTCTGAGCAGGTTGGCCAGCGTGTATTGGCTGGTTAGATGTCGATGTACAGCCGGAACTCGTAAGGGTGCGGGCGCATGGCGACGGCATCGGCTTCGTTCTCGCGCTTGTAGGCGACGTACGTCTCGATGATGTCTTTGGTGAAAACGCCACCTTCCAGCAGATAATCGTGATCGGCTTCCAGCGCGTCCAGAACCGCGCCCAGGTTGCCGGGAACCAGCGGCGCGCCGTTGTCGTCTTCGTACAGGTCGCGGTCGGTGGCGGGACCGGGGTCGATCTGGTTGCGAATACCGTCCAGCCCAGCCATCATCAGCGCCGGCAGAGCGTAGTACGGGTTAGCCGACGGATCGGGGAAGCGGGCTTCGATGCGCTTGGAGTTCGGGTTGTTGTTGTAAACCGGGATACGGACCGCAGCCGAGCGGTTGCGGTTGCTGTACACCAGATTCACCGGCGCTTCGTAGCCGGGGACCAGGCGGCGGTAGCTGTTGGTCGTCGGCGCGCAGAAGGCCAGCAGCGACGGCGCGTGCTTCAGAATGCCGCCGATGTACCACAGCGCCGTCTGGCTTAGATGGGCGTAGCCATCGCCGAAGAACAGCGGCTCGTCGTCTTTCCACAGGCTCTGATGCACGTGCATACCGGAACCGTTGTCCTCGAACAGCGGCTTGGGCATGAAGGTGGCGATCAGGTCGTGCTGTACCGCCACGTTCTTGACGATGTATTTATACAGCAGCAGCTTGTCGGCCATGCGCAGCAGCGAGTCGTAGCGCATGTCGATCTCCGCCTGACCGCCGCCGCCCACCTCGTGATGGTGAACTTCAATGTCGATGCCGGACTCGATCAGCATACGGACCATCTCGGCGCGCACGTCCTGGGTTTTGTCCAGCGGCGGCAGCGGGAAGTAACCCTCTTTGATGCGGTTGAGATACGACAGCTTCGGCTCCGCGCTGGCGGTGTTCCAGAAACCTTCATGCGAGTCCACTTCGTAGAAGCTGCGGTTCTCGGTGGTTTCGTAACGCACATTGCTGAAGATGAAGAACTCGGCTTCCGGTCCAAAATAGGCTGTGTCGGCGATGCCGGTGGTTTTGAGATAAGCCTCGGCGCGCTTGGCGACGCCGCGCGGGTCGCGGGCGTAGGGTTCGCGCTCGATGGGGTCGTACACGTCACACACGACAGCCAGCGTTTTGCGGCGGAAGAAGGGGTCGATGATGGCGGTCGACAGGTCTGCGAGCAGAATCAGGTCGGACTGGTCAATGCTCTGGAAACCGCGCACACTCGAACCGTCGAAGCCAAAACCTTCTTCGAATAAAGCATGGCTGATGCCCTGGATCGGCAGGCTGAAGTGCTGCATCATGCCGCGAATGTCGGTAAAGCGAATGTCAACTTCTTCTACGCCGTTGGCTTTGGCCCACTGGATCAGAGCGTCGGCGCTCTCTTTTGCTGCATCGGGGGGGACGAACTCAGGCATCGGTGCACTCCGTTTGGTTATTCTGACTAACATCAACAAACAAGAGCGTATTATAAGGCCGTCCCCTGGCCCTTCCCGCGTATAAACTAGCCAAAATCGGCACAATTTTACTGTCATTTGTCAACAAAAAGCGGCCACCGGCGCGTATACCGCTGGCGCGATTGTACAAAGCGCTGGTTCAGGGTCTGGCGGGGGGAACCCTCGCCGCCCGCATCGGCGCTTGAACCGCGCCGCGCCTGCGAGTATAGTGGACAGCCTGCTTAACCATCCCAACACAGCGATCACAGACCGTATGGACTCACGCCTGACGCAACTCAGCAGCTACAACCTGCCCTGGCCAGTGAACTGGGCCGACCTGTTCGGCGCCGAGCGCCCACTCATCCTGGAGATCGGCTTCGGCTATGGGCATTATCTGGCCTTTCTGCATGGCGAGTTCCCCCGGCACAACATCGTCGGCCTGGAAATCGACAACTTCTCGCTGGCGAAGGCTGAGCGCGCCATCGTCAACCGGCGCATGGACAACGTGCGCGTGGTCCACTCGCGGGCGGAGACGGCGCTGCATCACCTGTTTACCCCCGCCAGCCTGGAGCAGGTCCACGTCAATTTCCCTGACCCCTGGTTCAAGGACCGTCACGCCGGGCGGCGGCTGATGCAGCGCGACACGCTGGATGCCATCGTCAGCCGTCTGCGGCCCGGCGGCCTGTTCTACCTCGCGACCGACATCCTGCCCTACGCCGAGATGAGCGCCGAACTGCTGGCGGCCACGCCCGGCCTCAGCAACCATCAGCCCGCGCCCTGGACTCACCACAGGCCGCTGGGAGTCACCACCAAGTACGAGCGCCGCGCCCGCGAGGAAGGTCGCCCGTGCTACTACTTCGTCTACCGGCGCAACGATCAGCCCGCGCCGCCCGTGCCGGTCATGGAGGAACAACCGATGCCGCATATGGTCATTCAAACCCCGCACAGCCTGGACGACATCCGCGACGCCGTGCGCCTGGAATCCGTCGCCCACGACGACATTCGTCTGAAGTTCATCAAGACCTATCACGGCGGGGATGTGCTGCTGTTTGAGGTGTTCGTCCACGAGCCGACCATCGACCAGCGCGTGGCCGTCGTCCTCGTCCCGCGTGACCAGAAACCGGGCGAGTACACCGTCAAACTGAGCACACTGGGGATGCCGCGCCCCACCGACGGCCTGCATCGAGCCGTGCGCGCCGTCGGCGAGGCGATTCTGGCGCTGCACCCCGCCGCGCAGATCATCCACGACAAGGTGCGCTAAATCCGGTTGTCGGGCGCGGCCTCAGCGGGCGCGCAGCAGTTTGATGATGCGCCCGTCGTCGATCCACTCGACCACGTAGATGTTGCCGTTTTGGTCCACATGCAGGTCGTGCGGTGAGGAAAAGCTGCCCGGCTGCCGCCGCAGTTCGCGGGCGATGTTGGGCCAGCCTTCGACCTGCCAGCCGTCCTGATTGTCGCCCAGATGGGCGATGAGCTGGTCGTCCCGGTCGAGAATGGTCAGGCGCGACCGCAGATCGGGGATGTAGAGTTCGTCCCCGTGCTGGATGGTGGTGCAGGGCCGCAGGAACATCCCTTCGGTGAGGCGCACGAACTCCCCGTCCAGCGTGAAATACTGCAAACGCTGGTTGCGCCGGTCTGCCACCAGGATCAGCGGCTCGCTGCCGCGCGTATCCAGCATGATGCCGTGCGGCGCGCTCAACTGGCCCGGCTCGCTGCCCAGCCCGCCGAACGAGAACTTGTATTCGGCCTGCGCGCTGTAAACATGCACCCAGTTCTGGCCGTAACCATCGGTGATGTAGACATCGCCGTTAGGGGCGACTGTCGTCTCGGTTGGGGAGAACACACGCTCGACATCGTAGATGTGAGGCAGCTCCGGCGTGGTGATGCGCCAGATTTCGTTGCCGTCCAGGTCGGTCTTGACGACCATCGCCTGTGTGGTCAGCGCCAGATACAGATACTCGCCACCGGCTTCGGCGTTGAGGTGCAGCCCGTGCGCGCCTTCGGCGTAGTCCGCGCCCCACGATGTGAGAAAGCTGCCGTCCGCCGCAAAGACCAGCATCGAATGCTGGCTGGCATTGTGGATATAAATGCGCCCCTGCGCGTCCTCGACGACGCCATGCGTGTAACCCGGCTGAATGTGATCGGGCAGCCTGGCCCAGTCTTCCACCCACTCGTATACGTGCGACCCTGTACCCACTCTCATGACGTCCTCGTTTCGCTTAACAATACGTTATATCAGACGCCTGTTTGTACAACATTTCCCGGCCAACCGCCAACGGCTGGCCAGAATACACCAGGGCTTTTGCAAAGTCGTCTTATGACTCTTGGGGCGCAGCCCGCCGGGGCGCTGCCCCGGTTACCCCGCCACTTTTGGAAAAGTGGACAAAACTTTGCCTTTTTCGGCGCAAAGCG
>CAZXCK010000107.1:0-15484 GCA_964639225.1 uncultured Anaerolineaceae bacterium
CGGGGTTTGGGGCAGCGCCCCAAAAGTCATAAGACGACTTTGCAAAAGCCCTGTATTCAGAACCAGGTTGAATCTGACTACGGGCGCGGATACACCGCCAGCACCGCCGGGACCGGGTCGCGGCTGTTCAGGCGGTACGACTCGCCGCCGCTGTCGATACCCAGCATCGTAGAACCGCCGCCGTCCAGGTTAAAGGCGTTGACCAGCCCCATATCGGACGCCGCCAGGAACGCGCTCAGGTCGGCCAGGGTGAGGCCCACCGCCGGAGTCACCAGCAGCACAATGCGCCCCTGATCGTCCTGGCCGATGGCCGTGCGCCGCGTCACCCGGTCGCCGCTGGCGCTGGCATACACCGCCTGCCTGTCCTGCACCAGCATGGGGAAGGCCTGCACCGCCTGCTCCAGTGGCTCGCCGTTGTAGGGCTGGGCTGTCGTCGAGCGAACCAGCGGCACGCCGTTCTGCACCGCGAACCAGCCGCCGCGCCCGGTGTAGGGCACGCCGTGCGCCACGCCGTCGCTCACCAGCAGACCCAGGACACGCTGCTCCGGGTCGAAGAAGTTGGCGTTCACGATGACCGCCGCGCCCTGAAGCGCCGCCTGCCACTGCTGCAGACGCAGCGACTCGCCGGGCTGGTAATGCGCGCGGAACTCAAAATAGGCCGGGTCCACCCGCACGGCCAGCATCTGCGCCAGCAGACCGCCCGGCGGCGTGAACAGCCGCCGTTCCAGGCCGGGCTCCAGTTGTTCCCAGCCATTGGCGTCTACCGCTTCCGGCGGGGCCAGCGCGGACTCGGTGGCCACCGTAGACGGCGGCAGCACGCAGGCCGTCAGCCCACCGCACGCGATCAGTGCCAGGCACACATAAAGCGCCAGCCGCCAGCCAGCCAGTCGATCAGTAGAGGTTATCATGCGCGCCATTTTACCCCGAACGTGTGCCAATCCCAGCGGTCTGTCTGCCCAGCGTAGAGCAAGCGCAGGGCAAGCGTGTAACGTCCAATATCACAGTGTTCGCATCCGTCAATTGCCCGGATTACCACAACGATTCCAGCACCGGGATTGTGTTAGGATAGCCATCAGAGCGAATACCATGTGGAGAGACGACGACCATGCGCCGACCAGTCATAAGCGGACTGATCGCCGGACTGTGCCTTCTGGTGGCCGCCTGCGCCCCCGATGAACCACGCCAACTGCCGACCGCCTTTGTTCTGCCCACCGACCCGCCCGCTGAAGCTGCCGCCGACCGCGAACCCGAATCCACTGCAGAGCCGCAGCCGCTGGCTTTCTGGCAGGCGCAGTCGGGCGACCTGAGCGACGGCGCTCAGGCGTGGCAGTTTGAGGCACAGGCCGGCGACTCGATCCGGCTGCGGGCGCGCGCACAGAACGTTACGCTGTCGCTGGCATTATACGCGCCCGATGGCGCTTTGATGGCGAATGATGGCGATTCGGTGGCGCTGGTTCTGCCTCAGAGTGGCGTTTACGTGGCGGTTGTCACCGCGAATGGCGGGGGCGATAATCGCGCGGCCAGCCGCTACGAGATCGGCCTGAGCTACACCGACCGCCCCGACCCGGCAGCCATCACACCCACCCCGCTGCCGGAGATCGTCGGCGTGCCCACGCCGGTCCCGGTCTACGCGCAGAATGGCACATTCATGGGTGGTTTGCAGCCCGGCGAGACGCTGGGCCGCGAGTTCCGCGCCGCCGGACCCGATCACGTCTACACTTTCGACGGCAGCGCCGGAGCCTACGCCGAGATCGACATGGTGCGCGTCTCCGGCGAGTTCGAGCCGCGCCTGACGCTCTATGACCCGGCGGGCCAGCCCATCGCCACCGACGGCGGCAGCGGCGAGCAGGGCGCGCGCCTGTTCAACATTCGCCTGGAGACGGACGGCCTGTACAGCGTGCAGGCTGGTGGCAGCGGCGATGGCAGCTACTCGATTCGGCTGCTGCGGCACACGCTGCCAGTCCCGGTGACGCCGCAGGTGGACGACATTCCCAGCGCTACGCCCGCCCCGACTCTGGCGGCGCTGACGCCGTCGCCGGTTGTGCCCGGCAATCGCCTGGAGCCGTATACGCCGATCGTCGGGCGCTTTGACCAGCCCGGCCAGGTCGCTATTTTCTCGCTGGCAGCAGCCGCTGGCGAGACCATCACCATTGGCGCGGCGGCTTTTGGCGAAAACGGCGCGCCGCCCCGCCTGGAAATCGCTGGACCCGATGGCGATGTGCTGGCGGTAGCCGTCGCCGGGACGCTGGGCGCTGAGGCCATTGTGCCCGCGCTGGCCGTGCCGCTGACTGGCACCTATCGCCTGTTTGTCGCCGCAGCGGACGGCAACGCCACTGGCGATTACTGGATCGGCTACGGTGTGGGCGATCACTGGCGCGACGTGCTGCACGGCGATCTGCCCCGCGACGAGCGTACCGAGACCGCCCTCGCCGGGCCGGGCCTGCGCGACGTGTGGACGCTGGAACTGCGCGCCGGTGATGTCATCACGGCGGCGGTCAATCCCGGCCCGGACAGCCTGTTCGACCCGGTGCTGGACCTGGCTCCGGCGGACGACCCGGACGCCGTCATCGCCGTTGACCGCGACAGCGGCGGCGGTCGCAGCGCCTACATCCGCAGCGCCACCATTCCGCACAGCGGCCTGTATACGCTGCGCGTGTGGGCGGAAGAAGCTGCGTCCAGCGGGGATTATGTGCTCATCTGGCGTTATATCAACGTGGCGCCCACCGCCACGCCGCCACTGGCCCTGGCTCCGGTGATGACTGTGCGCGACCGCGTTCCCGACGGCGAATACCGCTTCTATACGTTCCAGGGCGAGGCCGGGCAGCGAGTCCGCGTGCGTGTGGAAGCCGAACCGGGCAGCGGCTTCGACCCGGTGGCGGCGCTGCTGGGGCCGGACGGCGACCTGCTGATCGAAGTCGATGACGTGGACTCCGACCTCAATCCGTCCTTCACCTTCCAACTGCCGCAGTCTGGCAGTTACAATGTGCGCGTCAACGGCTATCTGGCGGGCGGGCCGTTCACCGTCTATGTAGAAACGGTGTTCCCGTAGATTCGCCAGCCACCACCCAAGGAGTCCCTGCGATGGGCGACGTGTATTACATCGACGGGCGTTTTGTCGAAGCCGAACAGGCCACCATCCCGGTGATGGACCTGGGCGTGCTGCGCGGTTACGGCGTGTTCGACTTCATGCGTACCTACAACCACCGGCCCTTTCATATCGAGGCGCACATCGACCGGCTGTTTCAGTCGGCGGCGGCCATCGACCTGTCGCTGCCCTGGGAGCCGGCCCACATTCGCCAGATCGTGGAGCAGGCCATCGCCCGCAGCGAACACGACGAATGCGGCGTGCGTATCGTCGTCACCGGCGGCGACACGCTCACCACACTCACGCCCGCTGGCGATCCGCGCCTGATCGTCATCTGTAAGGCGATCCAGCCGCCAGCCCCGGAGTCCTACCGGCGCGGCGTGCGCGTCATCACCGTGCCCGATCAGCGCGTGCTCACCAACGTCAAGAGCATCGACTACATCCCGGCCATTCGCGGGCGCAAACGCGCCGCCGCGCAGGGCGCCGCCGACGCGCTCTACATCGACGCCGAGGGCAACGTCCGCGAAGCGACCACCTGCAACCTGTTCGCCTTCTGTGGCGACACGCTGGTGACACCGGTCGAGGGCGTGCTGCTGGGCGTGACCCGCGCCACCGTTCTGGAACTGGCGCAGGGCGTGCATCCGGTGGAGCAGCGCCGCCTGCCGCTGGCCGAACTGCTGCGGGCCGACGAAGCCTTTCTGACGGGCAGCGTACTCCAGGTGATGCCGCTGGTGCAGGTCGATGACCAGCCCATCGGCGACGGCCAGCCCGGCCCACGCACGCTGGCGCTGATGCGGCGCTTCGCCGGGCATGTCGGCAAAGACGTCTATCCTGATCTGTAACTGGTCCGGCGAACGGGCCGGGACTTTAGTCCCAATCCGAGGAATCAGGTTCAAATCTTAATGCTAACGACTTAAATTTGCGTAATGATACGTCGATTATGGGCTATAATGGCTATGAAGCCTTATGGTGCCTTTAGCTTTCGCAGGAATTGTTTATGGTTGCTTTACCGCGCATCATCACTGTAGACCCGACCGGCTCTGTTTCCCGGATTGTCCGCTCGGCGGTTGACCTGCTGGATGTGCCGCTGGTGCAGATCGACGTGCCGGACGGCAGCGAGGCGCTGGCCGAAGTTCCGCGTGCCAGCCTGGTTGTGACCGCCCTTGAACTGGACGAACCCGACTCCGACGCGACTGGTTTTGAGCTGGCGCAGCGCATCCGGCAGACGTCCGGCGAAATGGGGGTCATCGTCATCGCCGATGTCGATGGGCCGGATGAACGTGTCGTCAAAGCCGAATATAACGGTACTTTCGCCTATTTCCGGCGTCCGTTCGATGGGCAGCAGTTTCTGCGTGTGCTGGCGGTCGGCATGGCCGAAGGCACCGCCGCCATGCAGGACGCCATGCGTACGCCAGTGGCCGCGGCTCGCAGCGCCAGCAGCGCCCAGAACGCGCCCATCCCACCGCTGGACATCAACCAGGCACAGACCATCATCGACGGCCTGCTGACCGACCTGGGCGCGATGGCCATCATCCTGGCGACGCGCAACGGCGAGACGCTGCTGGAGCGCGGCGCGGTGGGCTATATCGACCGCGAACGGCTGACGAAAGCCCTGATGCCCATTATGACGACCAATATCGGCGTCAAAGACCTGTTCGGCGGGCAGGTGTCCACCGTGCAGTTCTACGATGGCGACGACCACGATGTATTTGTGCTGTCGGTGGGGCTGCATCACTTTGTCAGCGTGATGTATGACGGCCAGCAGGGCGCGCGCCAGTTTGGCCTGGTGAATCGCTTTGGCCGGCGCGCCGTCGAAGACCTGATCGGCTTAGTGGGGGCCAGCGCATTCTTCATTCAGATGCCGGTGGTGGCTGACGAAGCCGAGGAAACCAGCGCGAAGCCGCGCCCCAAGCTGCGCAAACCGGCGCGCCGTCACAACGACGAGGACGACGAGCCAATTGTGCTGGCCCCGGCGGAACTCGTGCCGCAGGAACCGGCCAGTCCGCCGCCGCAGCCCACACAGAAGCCCGCCGCCGAACCTATTGCCGACCTCAACGCGGACGAACTCTTCGGCCAGGATTTCGACGAACTCACCGAAGACCTGTTCGACCCGGACAAACTGGAAGAGATCGCCCGCCAGAGCCAGCAGACCAGCCGATCGACCATCGACTGGGATCAGGCGGTCGGCCTGGACATCCTCAAAAACTAACGACTCATCCCGGCGGTCGCTGCGTCTACAGCCTTTCGGCGAACTGGCGCACGACCGCCGCCGCATTTTCCTCGATGGGGCGGCCATGCCCCAGGCACAGCACGTCGAAATCCATCTCAGCCACCCGTTTGATAGCAGCGCGTGCCGCGTTCCAGTCCGGTGTAGGCGAGCGCAGCGGCATGCGCAGTCCCCAGGGATAGCGCATCATGACATCGCCGCCGAACAGCACGCCTTGCTGTGGCCAGTAATAACCCACATGACCGTAACTGTGACCGATCAGCTCGACGACCTGCAAGCCGGGCAGCACCTCATCGAGCGTGTCGCCATCGCTGACCCGCACGTTAACGACGGACGGCGGCATTGACGGATGAATGATGGTGTAGCTCATCAGCCAGGGCAGGCCGCTGAGTTCCTCGCGCGGGGCGAAGGTCGGCGGCTGCTCGCCCTGGATCACCAGCGCCTCGCGGCGGTGGGCGTAGGTCTGCACGGGGATGCGCTGCTGAAGCGGAGCCAGCCCGCCGGTATGGTCAAAGTGCGCGTGGGTGATCAGCACATGGCGCACGTCCTCCAGGCGGCGACCGATGCTTTGCAGGCCAGCAGCTACCCGGTCGATGGCGTGCGCGCCGGTCCCCGTGTCGATGAGGGCCAGCCCATGCGGAGTCTCGACTACGTAGATATTCAGATAGCCAAACCAGAATGGAACACAATACACACCGGGTACGATCTGCCGCATGGTTTTATCCCTCGATTCTAAGCCCGCGGGCGTCGATTCACCCTGGCTTCAGGGCCGCACTGGAACCGGCTCATCTTCGTTAATCAGGCCATCGACCAGTGTCAGGACGCGGTCGGTCTGCCGGGCGAGGTCGGCGTCGTGGGTAACGATGACGACCGTCGTGCCAGCCTCGTGGCGGATGGTGTGCAGTGCTTCCATGACGCGCAGACCAGCTTCGGTATCCAGGTTGCCGGTGGGTTCATCCGCCAGCAGCAGCGGCGGATTGTTGGCCAGGGCGCGGGCGATGGCGACTCGCTGCTGCTGCCCGCCGGAAAGCTCCGAGGGCCGGTGATTGAGCCGGTCGTCCAGGCCCAGCATCGCCAGCAGCTCTTTGGCGCGTTTGTTGGGGTTATACTGCCGCCTGCGCGCAAACTGAATCGGCAGCGCGACATTTTCCAGGGCCGTCAGGGTGGGGATGAGGTTGAAAAACTGGAAGATGAAGCCGATCTTCTCGTTGCGAATCTCGGTGAGGCGGTCCTCGCCCATGCGCGAGATGTTCACGCCGTCGATCTCGACAATGCCCTTTGTGGGCCGGTCCAGCCCGCCGATGATGCCCAGCAGCGTCGATTTGCCGCTGCCGGATGGTCCGACGATGCCGACCATCTCGCCCTGGTAAATGTCCATGCTGACGCCACGCAGCGCGTGGATGACGGTTTTGCCCAGCGGCAGATCGCGGGTGACATCCTGCACGCGAATGACAATATCATTTGCTGAAGCCAATGTGATTACCTTCGTTTACTCACGCATCGAAACCTGCTTAATGATAAACGCATCTACGCAGGATACCAACAGCGTGTTGCAGGCAAAAACAGCAGCCCGCCCGGCGAGCTGCTGCCTGCTGCCTGTATTCGATTGGGTGGCCGGGGTTACGAGTTCTGGCTTTCCTCGGCCTCGACCTCGCCCGTCTGGTCTTTGACCACCATGCGGAACACGTCGGACTCGGTGACGATGCCCACCAGATTGTCTGCGTCATCGACCACCGGCAGGCCGCTGACTTTCGACTCCAGCATGATGCGAGCGGCGTTAATCATGGGGTCGTCCTGGTGGACGGTGTGAACTTTGCGCGTCATCACGTTTTGGACTTTGAGCTGCGACCACAGGTAATTCAGCTCCCAGATGCTCAGTGTCGTCGCGCCAGATGGGCTGGCTTCGCGGATGTCACCGATCGTGACGATGCCCACCAGCTTGCCATCATCGACGACCGGCAGACGGCGGATCCGGTTCTTCTTCATGATCTGATGCGCGGTAGTAATCGCCGTGTCGGATGTGACGCTGATGACGGACGCGGTCATCCATTCACGGACCAGCGTACGCTTTAACATGTGCTTGTGCCTTTCTAACAAATGGTCTGGAAAAACCGTTCAATATGGCTGTTTCACAGTGCTGCGTGCCTCGGGCATGAGGCATTAAATCGTTTTTAAGTTGTTGTTATCTCTATCATAGCAGAAATAATGCCGGGTTAATCCTTGCGATTCTCATGCCTGGCCGTTGTGACCAGGGATGATGCCGCGTGTTGTTCCAGTGCCGCGAACAGGCTCACCACCAGCGCCAGCAGCAGACCGACCACCAGCGGCAGCGCCTGCTCAATACCGATCTGGTCGGCGAGATTGCCCACGATCAGCGGCAGGCCCAGGATCGCCACGCCGGACGCCATCACCAGCCGCGAGCTGGCCGCGTCGTGGTGGCTGAACACCGCTCGCAGGCCGGTATCAAAGGCGATGGGGTACAGATTGGCCACGCCCAGGCCGATCAGCAGCATATTCAGTTCGAGCGGCGCGCGAGTCGTTGTCAGCAGCAGCAGACCGCCGCCCAGCACCAGCGCCAGCGAAGCGACAAAGCGCAGCCATACCGGCCACTGGTTGAGTAAAAAGCTGCCCGCCGCCCGTCCCAGGAACATGCCGACCAGCGCGAAGCCGGCAGCGGCGGCGGCCTGGCTGCTGTCGATGCTGCGCGTGTCGCGCAAAAAGTCTGGTCCCCAGAACAGGATGCAGAACTCGATGCCAACTACCAGGAACACGACCAGCCAGCGCAGCCAGAAGCGCGCCCCAAACGACGCGCCCCCATTTGTTGATGGGATGGCTTCTGGTTCTGGCAGGGTCTGCCGGCGGTAGAGGAGCCACAACGCCAGCCACAGCGGAATTGTCAGCCACAGCGCCGCGCGCCAGTTCAGCAGCCACACGGCGAAGAACGACACCAGGAATGGCGCGACGAATCCGAAGGAACTGGCGACCAGATTGGCTTCGGTGAGGCTGCGCAGCGAGGCGCGCGGATGGTGGCGTGTGAGGAATACGGGGATCAGCGAAAAGGTCAGCGAACCCAGGCTGCCCATCAGCAGCGCGCCGGTCACTGTTATCACCGGGGAACGTCCCAGCGTGAGCAGCAGCATACCCAGCAGCATACCGATGCCGCCGCCCCAGAATACGCGCCGGCGGCCCAGGAGCGCCACCCAGCGTTCGCCCAGCAGACCAGCGGCGATCATCCCCAGGGCGAAGGCGCTGAAGTGAAAGCTGCCGACTGTGTAGGATAGTTCAAGCTCATCGCGTATAAACGGCGTGATTGGCCCCAGGATGTTGAGCAGATAGCTGTAGAAGCCCATCATCAGGTAGTTGAGCCACGTCAGGCCGTCACGTTGTAAGGTCGATTCAGCCGTCATGCTGGCTTCCGGCATGGTTCGGTGACCACGTCGATTCCTTTAAGGGTGGCCTGCCGTCAGTTCTGGCAGCGCGCCGGGATGATAAACACCGGGCAGCGCGCCGAGCCGAGTACCTTCAGCGCCACGCTGCCGAACAGCCAGCGGCTGAAGCCGGTGCGCCCGTGTGTGGACATCACAATCGCGTCTGCCTCGTGCTTTTCGGCATGCTCGACAATCGTCTGGGCCGGGTCGCCGATGATGGCCTCGATGTGCGTGATGTAGCCGGCATCTTTGAACGACTCCGCGATGCGTTGCAGATATTCCTGCGCCTGCGGAATGACCTGTTCGTTCATCGTCTGCTGGTTAATCTCATAGGCGGCGACGCCTGCCGGGTAGTACATGGCTGGCGGATATTCAGGGACATCCAGCGCCGTCAGCAGGGTGATATGCCCACCGTTGGGATCGGTGATGTGGCGGGCGTAGTCTATCGCTTTTTCAGCGATTTCGGAACCATCCAGCGGGATCAGGACATGCTTGAACATTGAGCGGCCCCTTTCGCAACCCATAGCGGGCATGAGGTAAAATATTATTTTTTTCAGCGTAACATAGTTGGCTGGCAGCGTATAGTGTCTAAAATCACCCTGTGTCATAATAGAAGATGACACCCAACAATCCAAACAGACAAAGGACAGCAGATATGGCTCTTCCCACTGAATATAACCGACCCGCCACCCTGGATGACGCGCTGCGTGCCGCCGGGCAGCCGGGCAGCATCGCCCTGGCTGGCGGCGCGCTGACGTTCACTGGCGTGCTGCTGCCTTACGAGCGCGTCATCGACCTGCAGGACGTGCCCGAACTCAAGAGACTGGAAGCCAGCCCCGACCGCCTGCGGGTGGGCGGCGCGGTGACGCTGGCCGCGCTGCTGGATGCTCCCGGCCTGCCGCTGGCGTTGAAACGCGCCCTGACGCGCAGCCTCAACCCCAACCTGCGCAACAACACATCCGTCGGCGAGAGCCTGTGCGCGCCGGCCCCGCCGCGTGAATGGCTGACGGCGCTGCTGGCGCTGGATGCGCTCGTCGATCACCGGCCCGGCGCCGACCCCCGCCAGGAGCCGCTGGAGGATTTCCTGGTGGCGCTGTGGGAGTCCGGCGAGCCGTATCGCGGCGTGGTCGTCAGCGTGGATATCCCTCTGCCGGGCAAGCGTGGCGCGCTGGGCGCGGCGCACGTCGCGCGCACACCAGCCGACTCGCCCATCGTCGACGCAGCGGTGAGCGTAACGCTCGGCGATGACGGTCTGGTGAGCGCGGCCCTGGCCGCCATCGGCGGCGCGTCGGCGGAGCCGGTCATGGTGCTGGAGCTGCTGAATCTGGTGGGGGCGCGCCTGGACGAGGACACGATCACCCAGGTCGCCAAGCCGATTGCGTCGGTGATGCAGCCGGTCGCCGATTACAAGGGCAGCGCCGACTATCGCCGCGAGATGGCCCGCGTCTGCGTCCGCCGCGCCCTGCTCGACTGCCTGGGGCAGTTGGGGAGTTGAATATGGTCAATACATTAGGCCGTCTGAAAAAGATAGACCTGCGCACAGTCTGGATAAACGAAGCCGGTGATTTCACGCCTTGGCTGGCAAATGAGGCGAATCTCGCCCTGTTGGCTGATACAATCGGACTTGAGTTAGAACTTGAGGCTACCGAAAAAAACGTTGGGCCATTCCGCGCAGACATTGTCTGCAAGGACACGGTGACCGATAGCTGGGTATTGATCGAAAACCAGCTTGAACGTACCGATCATGTTCATCTCGGGCAACTACTAGCCTATGCGGCTGGCTTAGATGCAGTCACCATTGTCTGGATTGCGCAGAAGTTTACGGATGAGCACCGCGCTGCCCTGGACTGGTTGAATGAGGTCACCGGTACCAGCATTAATTTCTTTGGTCTCGAAATCGAATTGTGGCAAATCGGAAGTTCGGAAATTGCGCCGAAGTTTAATGTTGTCAGTCAGCCCAATGACTGGACAAAAACTGTTTCCAGTGTTCGGCGGGCTGAAAATGCTGCGATGACGGAAACACAACAGCTTCAACTGGAATATTGGCAGGCGTTCCGAGACTATCTTGAGAGCAACAATAGCTCTATCAAGGCACAGAAACCAGCCGCTCAACACTGGACAAACTACGCTGTTGGCCGATCTGGCTTCAATCTCTCGACAACTGTCAACACGCTTAAGCATTTCATTGGTATTGGTTTGATCATCGAGGGAACAGAGGCGAAGCCACACTTCCACTTGCTGCTGCGAGATCGAGATGTTATCGAAGCAGAAATTGGTCATGCTTTGGAATGGCGAGAATTACCGAACAAGATCAGTTCACGCATTTCGCTCTTCAATCACTCATTTGACCCCACAGATCGCACAACATGGCTGGAACAATATGCCTGGTTGAAGGAGAATCTTGAAGCATTCCACCGTGCATTTTCGCATCGCGTGAAGGCGTTGAATGCAGCGGACTATATCACTGACCTAGATGACCAGACCGAAGATGAGTGACCAGTTCGAAACCCAAAATCGTATTCAGGAGCGTAAACTATGCAGATTACCATCGTGCTAAACGGTGAGAACCAAACCTTCGACGTACAGCCACACGAGCGTTTGCTGCGCTTGCTGCGGCGCGAGGGCCTGTTCAGCGTTAAGTTTGGCGACGAGCACGGCCTGGCCGGCTGCGACACCGTTCTGCTGGACGGCGAGCCGGTCAACGCCCAGACGATGTTGGCGGCGCAGGCGCACGGTCACAGCGTGACCACGCTGGAAGGCATCGGCTCGTCGCGGCAGCCGCATCCGCTGCAAACGGCCTTCGTCGAAACCGGTGCGATTCAGTCCGGTTACAACACCCCGGCACAGATTCTGGCGGCCTATGCGCTGCTGCAGAAGAATCCCAACCCCACCGAGGCCGACATCCAGGCGGCGCTGGCTGGTGTGCTGGACCGCGAAACGGGCTACGTGAAGGTCATCCATGCGGTTCTGCGCGCCGCTGCCGTCATGCGCGGCGAATCCGTGCCGCCTTACGAACCGCTGGAGCGCGCCATCCCCGCGCCGCCGGAGTTATTCGGCCAGGCCGGTGATGAATGGCCGGTGGGCGGCTCGCCCGAAGACGACCTGCCCGGCGATGGCAGCGGCGGTCCCGGCAGCGATCTGCTGCGGACTCGTACCCGCACCGCTCCGGCGATTGTCATCTCGCCGCCGGAGCTGGCCAACATGCGCACCATCGGCAAATCCGAGCCGAAGGTGGACGCCGTCAAGCTGGCGGCGGGCAAAGCGGTCTACGCCGACGACATCGAGATGCGCGGTATGCTGCACGCGGCCCTGCTCACCAGCCCGCACGCGCACGCCATCATCCGACACATCGACGCCAGCCGCGCCCGCGCCCTGCCCGGCGTCCATGCTGTGCTGACCCATGAGGACGTGCCGCGTGTGCTGTACGCTTCCGGCGGGCAGAGCTACCCCAATCCACCGCCTTACGATCAGGTGTCGCTGGATTACAAAGTGCGCCATGTCGGCGACCGGGTGGCCGTCGTCGCGGCGGAGACGCCGGAGATCGCCCACGAGGCGCTCAGGCTCATCGACGTCGGGTATGAAGTGCTGCCCGCCGTGCTGGACCCCGAAGCGGCCATGCAGCCGGGCGCGCCCGTCATCCATGACGAGCCGGATGTAGAAGATATCTACGACGCCAGCCGCAACATCTGCCACCATATCGACGCCGCCGCTGGCGATCCTGACGCGCAGTGGGCGAAGGCCGACCACATCTTCGAGGGCGAGTACCGCGTGCATCAGGTGCAGCAGGCCAGCATCGAGCCGCATATCGTCGTCACCTGGTGGGACGAGGACGACCGGCTGGTGATCCGCACCAGCACGCAGGTTCCGTTCCATGTGCGCCGCATGGTCGCGCCGCTGATCGGCCTGCCGGTGAAGCGCATTCGCGTGATTAAGCCGCGCATCGGCGGCGGTTTCGGCGGCAAGCAGGAGATGCTGCTCGAAGACCTGTGCGCCCATCTGACTATCGCCACCGGGCGGCCCGTGCGCTTTGAATACACCCGCGAGCAGGAGTTCATCGCCGCTCGCAGCCGCCACCCGCAGATCGTCCGCTTCAAGACGGGCGTCACCGCCGACGGCGAGATCGTCGCCGCTGAGATGTACATCATCGGCAACACCGGCGCGTATGGCACGCACGGACTCACCGTGCAGATGGTCGCCGGTTTTCGCGGCCTGACGACCTACAACGCGCCCTACAGCCGTTTTCTGTGCGATGTGGTGTATACCAATATCCCCACGCCGGGGGCGTATCGCGGATACGGTGCGCCACAGGCTCTGCACGCGCTGGAAATCCACACCGAGGAGATCGCTGCCGCGCTCAACATGGACCTGATCGAGTTCAAGCGCAAAAACTGGATCAAGGTGGGCGACGAACTCATCATGGCGGTGGCGCTGGGCGAGGGCCGCGAGGGCAAACCGCAGACCGTCGTCACGTCGGCGCTGGCCGAATGTGTGGACATCGGCGCGCGGGCAATGGGCTGGTACGACAAGCGTGGCAAGGATCGCAGTGTGCCTGGCCAGCCGCATCTCAAACGCGGCATCGGCATGGCGGTCGCCATGCACGGCAGCGGCATCGCCGGCCTGGATATGGGCGGGGCCAGCATCAAGCTCAACGATGACGGCTCGTTTAACCTGCTCTTCGGCGCGACCGACCTGGGCACCGGGGCCGATACGGTCCTGGCGCAGATCGCCGCCGAAACGCTGGGCGTGCCGGTCGAGGATATCATCGTCTACGCCGCCGACACCGACATGACCCCGTTCGATACTGGCGCTTACGCCAGCAGCACGACTTACATCAGCGGCGGCGCGGTCCTCAAAGCGGCGGAGCAGGTGCGCGCCCAGATTCTGGAGCACGCCGCCCGCTACCTGCTCGACTGCCAGCCGGACGATCTGGACATCGAAAACCGCGAGATCATGCACCGCGATGGCCGCCGCGTCTCGCTGGAAAAAGTGGCGCTGCACAGTCTGCACCAGGAGAACCAGCACCAGATCATGGCGACGGCCAGCCACATGAGCGAGGCCAGCCCGCCGCCCTTTGCCGCCCAGTTCGCCGAGGTGCTCGTCGATACCGAGACCGGCCAGGTCACCGTCGAGCGGCTGCTGATGGCCGTTGACTGCGGCATCGCCATCAATCCGATCACGGCGTCGGGGCAGGTGGAAGGCGGTATGGTGCAGGCGCTGGGTTACGCTCACTGCGAGGAAATGGCCTATGACGAGGCTGGCCAGCCGCTGGCGACCGACTTCAACGAGTATCATATCTACCGCGCCGACGAAATGCCCGAACTTGAGGTCGTCTTCGTCGAGACCTACGAGCCGACCGGCCCCTATGGCGCGAAGGCCGTCGCTGAGATTCCGAAGGACGGTGTCGCCCCGGCGCTGTCGTCGGCCATCTTTGACGCGACCGGTGTGCGCATCCGCGACCTGCCGTACACGCCGGAGCGCGTCTGGCGGGCGCTGACTGATTAGCACACAGCAAAAGAGGGATCGCCGCTGCTGGCAATCCCTCTTTTTTGTCCTGATCTATTGCCGCAAACAGAACTGGCTGGTTGCCATTCGATCAGCGATTGCCCTGGCCGTTGGTGATGAAGTCGTAGGGATAGGGCGGCTCGATGTCGCTGGCAGCGTTCAGCCGGGTGACCTGCTCGGCGTCCAGGCTCCAGCCCGCCGCCGCCATATTGTCCTCAAGCTGCTGCATGGTGCGCGCGCCGATGATGGGCGCGGTCACGCCGGGCCGCTGCAGCAGCCAGTTGATGGCTACCTGCGCCGGTGTTTTGCCCACCTCTTCGGCGACGGCGATCAGCGCGTCGATGACGGTCCAGGTGTATTCGTTGTTGTAGTTGCTCCAGGATTCGCTCCAGCCTTCTTTTTCGGCGGTGTGGATGCGCGAATCCTCTGGCGGGGCGGTCATGCCGCGCCGGAACTTGCCACTCAGCCAACCGCCACGCAGCGGACTCCAGGGGATGACGCCCAGCCCTTCGTTGAGGCAGACTTCGATCAGTTCCCATTCGGTGGAGCGACACAGCAGATTGTACTGCGGCTGCAGGCAGGTGAACGGTTCCCAGCCCATGCGGTTGCTGAGGTCGATGGCTTTCTGAAGCTGCCAGCCGCTGAAATTGCTGGCGCCGATATAACGTACTTTGCCACTTTGTACCAGCTTGTCCAGCGTGCTGAGGGTCTCTTCCAGCGGCGTGCCGCGATCCCAGCAGTGGACCTGATACAGGTCGATGTAGTCGGTCTGCAGGCGGCGCAGGCTCTCCTCGACTTCGCGCAGGATGTGCTTGCGGCTGATGCCGACATCGTTGGGGCCGTCGCCCATCGGAAAGCGCACTTTGGTGGCGATGACCAGATCATCGCGCGTCTGGTTTTTCAGCCAGCGCCCGACGATCTCCTCAGAGACGCCGCGTGTGTACACGTTGGCCGTGTCGATGAAGTTGCCGCCCGCTTCGACAAACCGATCCATGATGGCATGGCTGTCGGCTTCGGTCGTCTCGCGGCCAAAGGTCATCGCGCCCAGGCACAGTTCAGTGACTTTAAGACCGGTTTTTCCCATGTAACGATAGTTCATAACTCTATCTGCCTTTCTCGGTGGAGATGTAAACAATATCCGAGTCTATGGTAACACGTGGCGATGACGGACAATAGTCCGCCTGGTCATCAGGGCTTTTGCAAAGTCCCAGAATCTTTTGGCGAGGGTTCCACCCTCGCGCT
>CAZXCK010000108.1:0-15347 GCA_964639225.1 uncultured Anaerolineaceae bacterium
TTCGTCGATCAGATGCGCAATTTTCGTCAAGCCCCCGGACCTGTTGTGCCGTATAGTGAGCATGTCAGAGCAACAATCGGAGGTGAAGCCATGACACAGGAAAAACAGACATTCCTGATCCAGACCATCGGTACCGTTGAACGTCAGGATGGCCGCGTGGCCGTCAGGGTCGATGCGGATTATCGCCCGGCATTAAAGGGGCTGGAAACGTTCAGCCATGTGATTGTTTACTGGTGGGCAAGCCACTACGATATGCCCGAATGTCGGGAGTTGCTGGTGGTGCCGCTGCCTTACGCCGAGGAACGTGAAGCGGGTGTGTTTGCCTGCCGCGCTCCGGTGCGCCCCAACCTGATTATGAGCACGGTCTGCCAGATTGTGGCGGTGGACCTGGAACAGGGTACAGTCGTTATTAACGACATCGACGCCTTCGACGGCACGCCGATTATCGATCTGAAGGCTTATTTCCCGGTGATGGACCGCGTGCAGGTGGCTCACATCTCTCCAGATCTGGTGGGGTGGCCGGAATGGGTGCCCGAAGAAGGTGTCGGGTTGATGGAAGGCGAAGGCTAAGCATAATCGGGGTTCAGGGGCGCAACCTGAACCCCACGAGGATTGAGTACGCTATGGAACCACAGGTCGTAATCCGACGACAGCCGCAACTGATTCTGGCTGGCTTGAGCTTTTTCGGTGATCCGTTTCATTCACATGCGGGTTGGACCGAAGCGAACGAGATCGGGCGTCTGTGGCAGCGCCTGCTCGACTGTGTTCACACCGGTCAGCAGCCATCCGTGATGTACGAAGTGCATGTACAAAACGACGAAACCCTCGTAACCGGCGAGTTTGAGGTTTTTGTGGGTTACGAAGTATCCGCGCTGGATGTGTCATACCAGTTGTGTGTAAAGATTCTGCCAGAAACAGAGTACGCCGTCTTCACGTTTCCGGGTACGCAGGTCCACCAGGATGAACCGGTCGTCGATAACTGGCTGCGCGCGAATGGCTACCGGACTGCCTATCCATTTTATCTGCAGCAGTATGATCAGCGTTTCAAGGGGATGGACAGGCTGGACGAATCGGTGATCGACTTTCTTGTGCCCGTGCGCCGTGATGGGTAATGGACCCATGTCCCAGATCGATGCTATCTTCCGGGCGATGACATTTGCTGAAAATCACCTGCAAGCGCCCATCAACGTGGCGATGATGGCGGAGGTCGCGTCGTATTCGCTGTACCATTTTTGCCGGACCTTTAGCAAAGTGACCCGCCACACCCCCTATGATTACCTCATGCGCCGGCGGATTACCCAGGCCGCGCAGGCTGTCACCCAAACGCAGCAGAAGATCATCGACATCGCCTTCGACTACCAGTTCAGCAGCCACGAAGGCTTTACGCGGGCGTTTGGGCGCATGTTCGGGCTATCGCCCACCGAGGCGCGCGAGCAGGGATTTGCGCCAACTCTGCGATGTTTACCCGCGCTCACCTACGATCACCTGATCTGTCTGCGAACTCACAACGATCTGGTGCCGGAGATGATCCCCATCCCGGACGTAATCCATGCGGCGGTTGTGGCAGGCGTTGCCGGCGCGTATGAGCCTGCCGACCAAGCCGGGCATAATTCGGGGTTGCCAGTTCCGATTCCGGCGCAGAACGACAGGGCGGAAACCCTCTGCGCCATCGACGATTCCGCCCTCTGCGCCTGTTTTGTTCTGGCTCCGGGACATGATGATCTGCGGTTAGTGCTGGACTGGGTTCTGCACACCTGGTTGTTTTACGTGCCGTATCATATCCAGGGGGCCTATGTGTTCGTCCAGCACCATGCAGACCAGCGGAACCTGTACGTCCCGGTTGTGAGGTTATAGGTTCATCCGCTTAGAGATGCCAGCACCGTGTTGACCATCACGTCCACAAAGTTCGCTGGTTCATCCCACATGGGCGTATGCGCGGAGTCCTCGAACCAGATGAATTCCTTGTGCGGCGCTTCCAGCATGTTGAAGTACTCCTCAGCCAGTTCCGGAATCGCGTTACGGTCCCAGCGCCCGACGATGAAATATACCGGTACGTCCAGACGAGGTATCTGGGTACGCAGATCCACGTCATAAATCTGCGGATAGACGGTGGTAAAGGTGCGGGCCAATCCCAGCGCCCAGGTGACCTTATCGACCAGGCCATATTCCGGCGCGCCCATCGAGTCGAAGAACAGGTTGTGACCGGTGCCCTCGCCGTGAGCATGGGCGCCCATATAGCCATCGACGACGGCGTTCATCGTGCCGAATCTGCCGATCAACTGGCTGCTGGTGTAGGGCGGCGGACCGTTGCGGCGCAGTTGTTCCAGCGTGCCGGTGCGTCCCTGGGCGACTGCCTGCTCGACGGCAAACTCGTACATCAGGATGTCGTTTTCCACCGGCGCGACCATCTGCCCGGTGCTGACGAACGCATGGAACAGGTCCGGGTGCTGCTGCACCAGCCAGGCTCCCAGGATACTGCCCCAGGACTCGCCAAAGACGTAGATCTTCTCCTGCTGGAAACGCTCGCGCAGATGCTGGACGAGCGCGTAGCCATCCTCGACATAACGTTCCGGGGTCAACTGGTCGAAGGGAACCGCGCTGTACGATTTGCCCGTGCCGGGCTGGTCCCAATTGACGATGATAAAGTGTTCTTCCAGGTCATCCAGATATTTTCGAGTCATGGCCAGCTCGCTGCCGCCGGGTCCACCGGCTAAAAAAAGCAGCACCGGCAGATCGGTGCTGTGACCGCGTATGGTCACCCACTGCTGGCTGCCGTTGAGTTCGACCTGCTCCAGTGTGGCGATGCTGCCCGGCGCGGTGATAGGCGGGGTGCTGGCGAACACCTGCGACGCATACACGGCCACAATGGAGACGGCGACAAACCCAACGGTGGCGCCAACCATTGTGAACAGGGTGCGCTCGGCGCGGAACAGCGCAAACACGAAACCGATATCCAGTGTCAGCAGTCCGATGGTGATAAACAGCGGCACGGACGTCACAAACAGCAGCAAAACTACCGGCGTCACGATCAGCACCAGCAACAGCAGCGCGATAAGGCCCAGCAGCAGACGCCCGATGCTGCGCAGCAGGCCGAAGCCCGGCACTGACTGGCTGGAATTCGAGGCGTGTTCGGTGGTATTCAAAGTTTTCGTAGTCATTGTGAATCCCCCTCAGAACTTTCAAAATCGATTGTTTCGACATACCCGCTGCCATCTGCCGTCAGAACATGAATGCGGGACGGCTCGACCTGAACCATCACCTGCCAGCTATGCGCGGGAACCGTTAGACTCTGGCGCGCCGTGCGGCCTTTGCCGTGCAGATTCCAGGCCGGTGTCAGCAGGGCAAGCTTTGGCTGCGCTTCCAGATTGAACAGGTGATCGGAGCCGTGCGGAACGAGCAGATAGAGACTTTCACCGTCGATTCGATAAGGCACACTGCTGACCTGCGGGCCGGCGTCACCGCATGTTGCCAGTGTCGCCGTGTCATACTGGGCGAGCAGTTCCGCTAGTCGTTGTTGCAGATAACGGTTCATGGTGTTGCCTGTCATGCGAAACAATCTACCCTGACGATAGGCGTAAACCACCGGGGGTTGTCATCAACCAGAAGTTAGATTTGGGGGATTGAGCAAGTGAATCAGTCGGGAAGGATGTGCAGGCTGCGGGCCTTACTGACGGCTTCGGTGCGGTTCTGGGCGTCCAGCTTGTTCATGATGTGATGAATGTGGCTCTTGACCGTGCCGACACTAAGCACCAGCGTGTCGGCGATATTCTGGTTGCTGGCACCACTGGCGATCAGTTGCAGCACCTCGATCTCGCGCTCGGTCAGCGTATCGGCGGGGTGCTGGGACGCCTCGGACGACTGGGCGCGGTCCAGCAGGTGAGCCGCATCGTCGGTGCAGATGCCACGCTCAACGGCCAGACGCAGCAACTTCGTCATGGGTGTTCCTGCATTGAGGAACGGGCGAACAAACCCCTGCTGGCGCGCCACAGGCAGGGTTTGTTTGAGAGCCGCCAGCGCAGGTTCGAGTGCGCCCGATGCCTGCGAGGCCAGCGCCCGCAGCATCTGCGCTTCGAGGACCGTGCTGGTTCTGCCGGCAGGCTGCGCCCTGGCGATGAGCTGCTCCAGCAAGGTCAGGACCGCTTCATAGTTCGCTTGCTTCAGCCAGACGTGCGCCAGCGTGAGGTTCTGATAATCCTGATGGTGGCCGGTCCTGTCGCTCGTCTGGTAGTGCTGCGCCCAGTCGGTGGCGGCATCAACGTCCCCGGATGCCAGCGCAACGCGCGCCTGGGCTGCACCCACAAATGACGTCATCATCGGGCTTTGGTAACCCTGTGTGATACTGTACGCGCGCCTGATACTGGCGACAGCCTCAGCGGCCTCGCCGCGAGCGAGCAGAATATCGGCCAGCGTGACATGAGCTGACCACAGCACATCGGGGATGTGGGCGCGCTCGGCGAGCGTCATGGCTTCGCGCAGTATCGCTTCGGCCTCGACAAGCTGGTTGCGCTGGTAACATACCTGTGCCAGCGGCAGCATGAGCACACTCAGCGGGCCGAAGCGGGTCGTATACTGGCCCAGAATTGCCTCGCAGCGCTGCTTTGCCGCTTCCAGATCGGCAGCCAGCAGGTCGATCTGCGCCAGATAGTAATGGGCGTCCAGTGACAGGTAATCATGCTGGATTTCCTGAGCGAGCCGCAGCGCATCGGTATAAGCACGTCGCGCCGCCGGGACATCGCCGACGAGATACCACAGGAAGGCGTCCGTATTGGCGATGCGCACCCGGTCGAGCGCGGCGACGGTATGGCGCAGCGCATTTGCCGGTTCAATCCACTGGCGACCAGTCATGACGTCGCCGCGATAGGCGGCCAGTGTCGCCTGGTAGCTGGCAGCAATGGCCTGTAATGCCGGTTGGTCGCCGGTGTCATCCGACTGGCTGGTGATCTGATCGGTGGCGCGCTGCACCATCGCCTCGCTGCTCGCAATTTCGCCTGTGAGATACAGCGCTCGCGAGAAGTACAGGCACAGGCGTGGATGGCGGTCCAGCGCCTCATCCGGGAAGCGACGCAGCCAGCCGATGATCGTCATGATCTCACCGCGCGAAGTCAGGGCCGCCCATGCTGTATCTTCGATGAGCTTGGCGGCGTAGCCGTAATCCTCTGCCGCGAGCGCGTGGTTCACCGCACGCACGATCGTATCGTGGGCGGCATACCACCTGGCGGCCGCCAGGTGTTTTTCGACATAAGCCGGCTTGTCGTTGAGCAGCAGATACTGACGCAGGAACTGCTCAAACAGGTGGTGATAACGGTAGATCGGCTCGACATCTGACAGCGGGATGACGAACAGGCTCTCCGCAGCCAGTTGATTGAGCAGCAGCGGGGCACGGGGATCGCGGGTCAGTTCGGTACAGATTGACGGGTCAAGCCGGTTGAGTACGCAGGTGTTGAGCATAAATCGCCTGACAGCGTCTGTCTGCTGGGCCAGTACCTCGGCGGCGAAGTACTCGAACAGGTGCTGCTGAGTCTGCGAATAACGGGCAAACTGCTGATCCAGTGTTTGCTCGAACTCGGCAATCGCGTGTTTGTTGAGGGTCATGATGATCAGCGAAAGGGCGGCAGCCCAGCCCTCGGTGATGTTCTCCAGGCTTTTCAGGGCGCCGGGAGTCGGCGACCAGTCCAGCGTGGTTTGTAGCAGACTGGCAATCTCATCCTGACTGAAGCACAGGTCTGCCATTCTGATTTCGGTGACCGCACCGTGCGTGCGCAGCCGGGCCAGTTGCAGCGGCGGGTCGGCCCGTGTGCCGATGACGATCTGAAGATTGGCTGGCAGATATTCGCACAGGCGGTTGAGCGCGTCATGGATGACGGGTTCGGTAATCAGATGATAATCATCCAGCACCAGGACATGATGCGCGTCGCTGACCGTCACTTCGTTGAGTACCGTCGCGGTAACATCGTGCAATTCCAACTGGTGTGCAGCAGCGAACAGACTGCTAAACGGCTCACCTGATACCTGAAACGCTCTGGCAAGGTAGGCGGCAAAGCGTGTGGGGTCGTTATCCTGTTCATCGAGCGCATACCACGCCACCCGCGCACCATCATTTTGCAACGCATGAACCCAACTGACGAGACACGAAGACTTGCCGAAACCGGCTGGCGCAGATACCAGAATCAGCCGGGCATCCGGGTTAGCGGCCATCTGCTGGTGCAACCGCCGCCGGTCTATAGTCAGGTTGCGCATTGGCGGTATCAGTGTCTTGGTATGCCACAGAGCATTCATGTTTAGTCACCGTGTCTGGATTTTCCTGCTATTATACTCCCCTTCGATTCAGCCTGAGCTTTTCAAAATCTGCCACTCAAATCTGAGCCTCGAATCGAACATCTACACCCCCAAAACCGGAGATGCGAGTTGAGGTGTTAACCGTCAATTCAGGTTTATATCAGACGTATTATGTTTTTGAAGCCGGAAGCGTGAAGATCAGTTTCAGCCCGTCACCTTCCCGTTCCGCATGGATGTCTCCACCCTGCAGGCGCAGCAGCTCGCGGGTGATGGCCAACCCCAGGCCGCTGCCGCCTGTGTCGCGCTTGCGAGCATCCTCGCCGCGCCAGAAGCGATTAAACAGATATATGATCTGCTCGTCATTGAGTGATTGTTCGCTCTGGTTAAAGATGGACACGCTCACGTGATCATCCTGACAGACTGCCGTGACGGAGATGTTCCCATTTGCGGGCGCATGACGGACAGCATTGCTCAGAAGATTATCCAGAACCTGCTGGATTCGATTAGGGTCGGCGTAGACGGCTACGCAGTTTTCTGGCAGATGAATGGCCACGTTGATACCACGATCCTGAGTCAGCGGGGCAAAACGCTCGATTGAGGCGTGAATGGCCGGCAGCATGTCAAACTCACTTGGATTGAGCGAAAGCTGGCCCGCTTCGGCCAGGGTGAGCAAACGCAAATCCTCGACCAGACGGGTCAGGTGCAGCACCTGGTCATAAGCCACTGCGAGATGCGACGCGTCCAGCGGGTAGACGCCGTCCATCATCGCTTCCAGATGACCGCGCATGATGGCCACTGGTGTTCGCAGCTCATGGGCCACGTCGGCGGTCATCCGCTGGCGTTGTGCTTCTCCGTCAGTCAGGCGCTTGAGGAGATCGTTAAACGCCGTACCCAAACGGCGAATTTCATCGGTGCCGCCAACGTTAACCGGCTGCTGCGACTCGCGCAGTTTCCAGCGGCTGATGTTCTCGGTGAGGTGCTCTAAGGGGCGTGTCAGTGTGTAGGACAGGCCAATCCCCAGGCCAAACGTCATCAGCCCGCCCACGACAGCCGTCACGATCAGTCCGGCGGTGGTATCGGCCAGGAATTGCTCCTCGGCTTCCTGCAAGGCGACTGTTCCCGGTGTCTGCTCGCCCAGTGTACCCACCATTTGCCCATCGATAATCAGTTCCATATGTTGGCTGGGGCCGATTTCACTGGTAAGTTGACCAATCCACTCTGGTTGGGTGGATGCCATGATGACGCCGTCCGCATCGGTGATGAAGATTTGCGCACCGCGTCCCATACCGCTGCCAGACCCCTCGCCCTGCCCACGAGACGGCAGCAGCGTTTCCACACCCTGCCAGGTGCCATTGGCGACATAGTAGCGTTCCAGTTCGCCCATGATGTCGCCGCCAAACCGCGCCATGTTGCTGATTTTGACATACTGGTCAAAGCGCGACTGGACAGAAGACGAGACCACCCAGGCGACAGCGCCAATTGCCAGCAGAATCACCGCCAGGAAACTCAGTGACAGGCGCAGCCACAGCTTATTCATGGTCGGGTCTCATCCGGTAACCCACGCCATAAACCGTTTCAATATAGCGTGGGTCATGAGGATCGTCCTCGATTTTGATGCGCAGATTTTTTACATGCACGTCGATGGTTCGCTCATAGGCCGCGTAGGACTCGCCCTGAACGATGTCGAGCAGTTCCATGCGTGTGAATACGCGGCCAGGGCGGGCGATGAGCGTTTGCAGCAGGGTAAACTCGCTTGGTGTGAGGTCAATACGCGCGCCGGCAAGCGAGACAATGCGGGTTTCGCTGTTAAGCTCTAATTCGCCCAGGCGATAGATGACTGTCTCGCGGGAGTCGTCGTTGCCGATGCGGCGCAGGAGTGCGCGCACCCGCGCGACCACGACACGCGGGCTGAAGGGTTTGGTGACGTAGTCATCGGCACCGATCTCCAGCCCGGTAACCTGATCGATGTCGTCAACTCGCGCCGTGAGAAACAGCAGCGGAACGTCGCTCTCTTTGCGGATCATGCGGGCGGCTTCCCAGCCGTTCATCTCTGGCATCATCACATCCAGGATGACCAGTTCTGGCTGCTCGTGCCGGAAGGTGAACAGGGCATCCCGCCCATTACGGACGGTCAGTACGTCGTAGCCTTCGCTTCGGAGGTAGGCACTGACCGTATCCAGTATGTGCTGTTCGTCGTCAGCAATCAGGATTTTTTTGCTCATTACATCCACGCTCACGTCATTTTCCCTCCATTATCGCATAATCTAGCGCGGTGTCGTAATGGTCGGCGCATCCGGGGCCAGGCTGCGCAGATAGGCGATGAGGTCGTTGATCTGCGCATCGCTGAAGCGCCCACCCCATGCGGGCATTACAGTGCCGGAGATGCCCATAGCGATAATCTGTCGCATGGCGGTATCCGACGTGTTATCCAGAAACAGCACGTTATTGAGTGCGGGGGCCATCGGCGAGCCGTAGCCATCCACGCCATGACAGGACGCACAGGTAATATCAAACAGGCGGTCACCGCGTGCGATGGCTTCAGGACTCATGTCGATTGGTTCCGCTTCAATGACCGGGATTTCGACACCCGCAGCCAGAACTTCCGGCCAGCGCAGGATCAGCGCCACCAGTGCATCGGTTTCCGCATCGGCCAGCGCATTCGACCAGCCCGCCATGAGCGTACCGGGCACACCCTGTTCGATCAGCCGGACGATTTCGTAGGTCTCATTGTCGCGCAGAGTCTCCGTATTGAGCGACGGCGCCAGGGCCGAACCGTCCATATTGGCGCCATGACACGAGGCGCAGTTTTCGGCATAGAGCATCAGACCGCCGCTGAGGTGGTCACCGTCGGGTAATTCGCTGATCTGCGCGAACATCTCGTCGGGGATGTCGGCGACAACCAGTTCCGGGGGTATCAGGTCTCTTTCGTCTGCCAGTGCGTAGACGGTTTCCCAGTTGCCATGCTGGATCAACGACACGAGCGCGTCAATCTGTGAGGTGCTGAGGATACCGCCCTCATCAATGCCATAAGCCGCCATCTGCGTGCTGTAGCGCCCACGCTCGATGACCTTAAACAGGGTTTCCTCATCCATCGTCGCCGCAATATCCAAGGCGGGATATACACCCAACCCCTCACCTGCCGCGCCATGACACACCGTGCAGTTTTCCAGGTAGATGTCGGTGCCGGTGTGGATGGCGCTCTGCAACTGTACGGCAGCGGATCGCGTCTGTAGAACGGGTTCGCGCCGTATCAGCACGATGATACTCGCTAAAAGCAGCAAGGTCGCCAGGAAGCCAATCCATGTCTGGGTACGAGTCACTGATCAGACCTCCTGTGGATACACAATATCAGTGGTGTGGGTTCTGTCTCGTTCGATACGCTGGCCTGTATCCACGCTGACTGTGCCTTCGTTGATCGTTACCAGAAAACGGTCGAGTGGGCGCGGCGCGGGCGGATTGACCAGTTGGCCGTCCATCTCAAAGGCCGAGGCATGGCAGGGGCAGACAAAACGGCCCTGCTGGGGTTCCCAGGGGACCGCACAGCCCAGGTGAGTACATTTCTGATACAGTGCCAGGAATCCGCCATCCTGCAGACGGACCAGGTAAAAGCGGCCACTGGTTATCGGGGTGACACTGCCCAGCGGGAAACCATCGACTGGCCCCAGGTCAAAGACACCGCCAAACTGACCTTCGACAACTTTCGGCTCGAAGAAGCGCAGCGACAGCGCGCCGCCCGCCGCCAGGGTAAGCGCACCGGTGGCAATCCATGCCATCTGTAGAAAATCCCGCCGCGAAACACTGCCTGACGGCATCTGCTCCGTGATTTCGGCCATTACGCTACCTCCCAGGGCCATATGAGGGCCATACCTTCACCTCGGAAAACCTCACCGATGACGGTCAGCACAATGAATGAGACCACCAGCAAAACAAACAAAGCCTGACGGGTTTCGTCCCGGTTGGCGCGGAAGGCCGACCTCATCACCGCGCCATACAGCAGGAAAAGCACCAGCAGAATCATCAGCGGCAGCAGTCCATTACTGACGAGGGTGGGCAGCGTGGGCAGCATTTCCGTAAAATCGATGACATATTCATCGAGGATCACCAGCAGCGGTGTTACGATCAGCGCCGTAATGGCGGCGGTCCACGCCAGCAGGCGTCCTTTGCGCGACCGGAACCAGATACCCTCGGTGTCACTGTCAAAACGCAGGTACGGGAACACGACCAGCGCGCCGAGGCCCATCGCCGGGATAACGATGGCCGCGATCACCGGATGAAAGTGCAGCAAAAGCTCCTGAAGCCCCATCAGATACCAGGCGGCTTTGGCCGGGTTAGGGCTGTGATTAGGATCAGCCGCTTCTTCTAACGGTGCGTTGACCCATGAAGCCCACAGAACCAACAGCGCTATCATCACCAGGGCAAAAACCAGTTCGATACTCACCAGATGCGGCATGGTGGGTACTTTTTCAATGCGGTTGGGTTTATTCTCGTCGAGATCGCGCGGGATGGTCAGCGAATCCTTGCGCACCCGCCAGATGTGAAACGATCCGATGAGAAAGATCAGCATGGGGATGATGGCCACATGCAGCCCATAGAAATTGGTGAGCGTCGCGCCGCTGACTTCCGGCCCGCCCAGGATAAAGTTACCCAGGGGTTCGCCGACCAGCGGCACATAACTCAACAGGCTGACACCAACGGTGACGGCCCAGTACGCCAGTTGATCCCAGGGCAGCAGGTAGCCGGTAAAATTGGCGGCGATCACCAGCAGCAGCAGGATCACCCCCAGCACCCAGTTAAACTCACGCGGCGGGCGCAGGCCACCGGTGAAGAACACCCGCAGCATGTGCAGGAAAGTCACAACCACCAGCAGATTGCCACTCCAATGATGCAGGTTGCGGACAAACTGGCCGTAATTCACCTCGGTCTGCAAACGCAGCATATCCTCATAGGCTTTTTCCGGCGTGGGTGTGTAGACAAACATCAGCATGATGCCCGTCACCACAAGGAACACCAGCAGCATGATAGACAGCCCACCTAACCCCCAGGTATAGGTGAATTTGAGTGATGCCTTATTAACCCTGCTGGGATGAATGTGCAGCAGCAGGTTGTTCATCACATAGCGCATGCGCGAGCGATCGTCTATCAGTGGCAGATCGTCACGATTGATGGAGTCCGCGACTCGCTGCGGCAGAGGTTCGGGTCTTGGGTCGATGGTTGACATCAGTTTTCCTCCGTTGGCCAGGCGCTAGCGTCCGCCGCGATACTGATTACCACGATCATCATTCCCCTGGTTGCCGCCGTTGCTGCTCTGGTTGTTCTGGTTGTTATTGCCCTGCTCGTTATTGCCGCCGTGCTGCCCGTTACCGCCCTGGGCGTCATTGCGTCCCGGACCCGCCCACATCTGCCGTCCGTTGGGGTCGCGCAGCATAATGGTTTCTCCCGTCGCAACTTTACGCACGTCACCAGCCATAAACTGCGACCCGGACCAGAAGCCGAGCACCTCAACCTGATCGCCTGCGTTGAGGGCGACCCCCTGGCTTTGCCAGAACTGCGGCTGGCCCATTTGCAGGTTGAGTACGGTGCCGTCATCCACGTTGAGGGTGACATTGCCATTGGTTACTGAGCTGATGACCCCTCTCAGCGTGACCCAGTCTTCGGGGCTGACCTGCATCTGCGCACCAGCCATCTGATTCTCGCCGTTGTTGCCGTTGCCGCCATTATCAGCGCCGCCGGCCCACATCGGCTGCCCGGACTCGGTGCGGATGACCAGTTCGGCTCCGTTGGCGTTCATCGTCTGCGCATGGACCTGCTGGCCGTTATAAAAGCCCTGCACGCTCACCGGATCGCCCTGATTCAGGGTAATTCCCTGTGTTTGCCAGTAGGTCGGCGGCCCCAGTTCGACAAAGTACTCGCCGCTGGTTGTGGACAAGGTGAAGCCAAAGTCATCCAGGGTCGTGATGACGCCTTCGGCCTGCCAGGGGTCGCCCATCGTGTTCTGTGCCGACACGACCGGTTGCTGCGGTTCGACGTTCACCATAACCGTTGGTACCGGCTCTGTGGTTGACTGTACAATCGGCTCTGTGGTTGGCTCTGCGACCGGCTCTGATGATGGTTGCGGGGTGTGAGTCGGGACGCCGACCACCGCATCAACTTCGATCTGAAGGGGGGCTTCGGTGCTTTCTGTCTCGTCCGTTGACCGGGCCGCGTCGAGCAGACCAAATCCAATGACGCCCATAATCGCCAACATCAGAATCCCGATAATCAGCTTCTGTGCCATGTTGCATTCTCCTCGAACGGACTCACTGTACTGACTGTCGCTATTCTGCGCTCAACTTGTGTGGATTGTGTGAAGAGGTCGTGTTGGCATTGTGTTGATTCACAAAAGAGCCGCATGTGCGTTCGGTTTGCAGGCGAACGCTATAGATCAGTTTAAGGGTTACCGTTTAAGAAGTGGGCTTGCCTACTGCGGACAACACAGTATGTACGTCCAGTGCAGATCGACCGCATCCGCTGTCTGACCGACGCTGAATGGGGCAGCGGCCTGATGGCGCGCATTCTGCAGCCGCAAGGACGCCTTCGCTGCTGTCGATGCGCTGCTGGAGGCGGGCGTCATCAGTGTCATCGTTTACGGCGCGTTGATCCTGGTGAGCATCCGGGTGGGGTTGGCGTTGTTTAGGTAGGGGCGGGGATGGTCGGGTTCTGATGATCCAACCATCCCCTGCGGGCGCGTGGCGATACTATTCGCCGCTGTCTTCTGCTTCTTCATCCTCGGCGGCGAGTTCTTCTAACTCTTCTTCTGTCAGGGGTTGGATGGGAGCGAAGAAGTCCAGATCGGCGTGGGCCACCAGGAAGGGCCGGAAGGTTTCGCATTCCATGCCCATGCCGGAAAGCGTGCCCGTGGTCGCCCCGACCCCCATCCAGGGCGTGACGAAGTACAACTCATATTTCATCAGCAAGGTGCCGCCGCTTTCCGGGTCCTCGAATTCGAGTTCCCCGGTGAAGAGGTTATCGTCGGGGTGCATGCGGGTCAGCACGACGGTACCTTCGTCTTCCGCAAGGCCAGTGCCGGTATAGGTGTCACCGTCGGCGCTGACGCTGATCTGCCCGAGGCTGACCGGCTCTTGGGGGATTTCAATTGTCATCATCGGACAGACCATCTCACCAGCCAGGTTATCGGCTTCCCACAAGCCCGCCGCCGGAACCACCCGCGTCCCTGCCGGGTATGCCAGCACATCCTCGAAGTCCACGGTGTCGGCTTCGTTCTCGGCGTCTTCTGTTTCAAAGTCCTCTTCGGTGAAGTCAAAGTCGGGTTCCTCTTCGGCGGGTTCATTGGGGTCCACCACCTCGAAGTCATCGCCGCCGCCGTAAGCAATGCTGGCCTCCGTCGGGGTCAGCGAGGTCCAGTCGCAAAAGTCCTCCTCGGTGCAGATGATGACGTTGTTGCCGGTGGTGTTTTCGCCGATAAGGTTGCCCATGTTCTCGGTGGTGAGCTGCCCGGCGGTGTTCCACTGCATACACCCGCTGCCTTCCTCACAACCCAACACAATCGGGATCAACCCGGTATCGTCGCTGGTTTCGTCCTCCTGGGCGAATGTCGCCCCCACGCTCAACAACAGAAGGGTCACTACGGTTACCAATAATACACTACGCATTGAACGTCTCCTTCGGGTTAAGAACTTGACGTTCTTCAGTTTAACAATTTCCCGTAAGGGGTTCAACACAATTTTTTAATTAATATTAAGTCTTTTCACCAATTGGCGTGCCAAGCCCTGCATATTAAGCGGAGACGCGGAGATAGCACATGAGTGGTGGCAGTGCGAGTGACTATTGTATATCACATTGGGACTTGAGGTTTCACGCTATTCCGAGAAAACCCACGTCGCCACGCGATTACCAACCAGATACTCCCAATCAAAAGCAGTATGAATACGATGGTTTCGCTGGGAACCCCCTGATTGGCGTTGTAGAACAGCGGATATACTAAACTTGCGCTCAAAGGTGTTAATGGGATCAGCGAGTATTGCCACCACGCAGGTTTGGCGGCTAGAGAAGAAACAATCGCATCCCCCGAAGAATTTACCGGTCGACGAAGTGCACGAACCGTCAGCCACAGGAATGGAATAATCGCGAGCGAAAATGGAAACGCGGACGCTGCCATCATGATCGCCAGGCCACCACCAAAGACAAGCAACACACGCTGTTCCCATTTACTGACGCGGAATGATGTTGTACCAGCATAGTCGACCAATGCCATGCCAACGGCCCATAGCGCTGCGGCGGCAAGCGCAAAAAACGCGAAGTCGTTCGGAGTTAGTGGTTGCAATTCAGGATCTGTCCAGAACCACGTTGCCCATGCGCCCCATATCAGCCCTATAATCGTGAACATGGCGATCGAATAGTGCATACGATTAAGGCGCATCACCCGGCGTATGATATACCAGCCCAACAGCACATTGATCAAACCATGCCACGACACACTGGGAAATATAAATGAGATCGGCACTGCTTCGTATACGACTGGTATGATAATTCCTTCGATGGCCCAGCCGACGAGCGCTCCGACAAGAAACAGATCAGTGATGCTTTTGACAGAAAACCAGTGAAGACTACCCAGCAATACATAGGCAAAGATAGCATAGAATAGTGTCAGTTCTCCAAAAATCGGGATAAGGTTTAGAGCGTTTTCTTCAAGCGCCTGCACCACAGTCTTCACTGGACCCTCATTCAAAAAGTAGAACTCGGAAAAGTATAGTAGTATCATCGCTGTGCCAATGAGGGTAGAGAGATGTTTAACCACGAGACATCCTTACATCTTTAACAGAAAACCTGCTCTGCACAACTTATACGTGCAGAGCAGGCCAGGGTTGTGCTCTGAAGTGTTCAACCATCAATCCACGTGTCGAAATACCCCGGGGAACGTGCTGGTGTCCGGCATTGAATACCGGTGACCAGTTGAGCGTGGTGTGCAGCAGCGAACAGACTGCACCACGCGCGTCCAGTGCAGACCAGCCGCATCCGCGATCTGCTGGTAGCTCATCCCCCGCTGACACCGATCCGCCTCGGTCAGGATGCGC
>CAZXCK010000109.1:0-15271 GCA_964639225.1 uncultured Anaerolineaceae bacterium
ATCTGCCGCTCGTGTTGCCGACCGAGCGGGACGAGGTGGAGAGTGCGTGGCATCTGTTTCCGGTGCGGTTGACGGATGAGGCGCCGGTGGGGAGAGATGAGTTCATCGAGAGGATGAAGGGGGCGAATATCGGGACGTCGGTGCATTTCATTCCGATTCATAGGCATCCATATTATCGGACTAAACATGGGTGGAACGAGGGGGAGTTCCCGGTAGCGGAGGGGACATTCCGCAGAGTGGTGAGTTTGCCGCTGCATGGGGGGTTGAGCGATGGAGAGGTGACGGATGTGATCGAGGCCACCGCATCGCAACTCGGCCGTCGGACCGAGCGAGAGAGTTCGTGATCCGCCCGCCGATCATCATTGTTGGAGCGGCCCGCTCGGGAACCAATCTGCTGCGTGACATTCTCACCGGACTGCCGGGCTTTCGCACCTGGCCCTGCGACGAGATCCCTTACGTTTGGCGCCACGGCAACCGGGACTGGCCCGACGACGAGTTCGGTCGCGAGTTAGGGCGTCCCGCGGTGCGGGCGTACATCCGACGGCGCTTTGTGGATCTCGCTGCGGGGCAAGACGTGGCGGTGGTCGAGAAGACCTGCGCCAATTCGCTGCGGGTCGGCTTCGTCGACGAGGTCCTGCCCGAGGCCCGTTTCGTGATCATCGTACGCCACGGCCTCGACGCCGCCGCCTCGGCGATGAAGCGCTGGCGCGCCGGCTTTGACCTCGGCTACTCCCTCGCTAAGCTGCGCTACGTGCCTCCTGGCGACCTGCCTCACTATGCCGTGCGCTACCTGCAGAACCGTCTGCGGCGCGCCGTATCCCGCGAGAAGCGGCTGTCGGTCTGGGGACCGGTCTTCGCCGGCATGCGCGACTTGCCGCCCGACATCCCGCTGACCGAACTCGCCATCCGTCAGTGGGCGCGCTGCGTCGAGCGGACCGAGGATGCGCTCGCGGACCTGCCGGCCGCCCGGCAGCACCGGGTCCGTTACGAGGATCTCGTGACCGATCCGGCGGCGACCATGGCTGGCATCCTGGCATTCCTCGATGCCACGCCCGACCCGGCGATCCTGGAAGCGGCCGTCGCCACCGTTCGCACCGACAGCATCGGCAAGGCCCGCCGGTCACTGGCGCCGGACGATCGGGCGGCCATGGCGCGCCTCGCCGGTCCCGCATTGCGACGCCTCGACTATCCCCTGGAGGTGGCTGGATCGTGAACCACCCGGAGGTCGTGCCGTTCTTCAAGGGCCGCGTGGCGCTCTACGCGATCCTCGAGGCGGCTGGCATCGGCCCCGGAAGCCAGGTGCTCTTGCCGGGCTACACGTGCGTCGTCGTGCCCAGTGCGATTCTTTACCGCGGCGCCGAACCCGTTTACATCGACATCGACGCCGCGACCTGCAACCTGGACGTGGCCCAGCTCGAGTCCAGCCGCGGCGTGCGCTGGAATCCCGACCGCGCCCGGGCGCTGGTCGTGCAGCACACTTACGGCCTGCCGGCCGACATGGACGCGCTGCTGGCGTTCGCGCGCCGGCACGGATTGCTGGTCATCGAGGACGCATGCCACGCATTGGGGGCGACCTGGGACGGCCGCCGCGTGGGTTCGCTGGGCGACGCGGCGTTCTTCTCCACCCAGTGGTCCAAGCCGGTGACCACCGGCCTCGGCGGCTGGGCCGAGGCCGCGGACCCTGAGTTGCGGTCGACGCTATCGCATGTCGCGGCGACCTATCCTTCGCCGGGGCTGCTCGCCGAGGGTCGCCTGTTCGCCCAGTACCTCGCATATCGCGCCCTCTACCGCCCCCGCCTCTTCTGGCTTCTGCAGGGCACTTATCGTCTGCTGGGACGTGTCGGCCTGGTGATCGGCTCGTCTACCAGCGCGGAACTGGACTGCCGCCAACCCGCCGACTACCGGCAGCGCATGGGCGGGCTGCAGCAGCGCACCCTCGCGCGACTGCTGGACCGGACGACGGAGAACATCGCCACGCGGCGCCGGAACGCGGCGGAGATCGAACGCCAGCTGCATCGGAAGGGGTTGCCGACGGCCACGGTTCCCGCACCGGCCGAGCCGGTGTGGTTGCGCTATCCGCTCCGGGTCGGCAACAAGGCTGCGTTGCTCGACAGGGCACGCGAGGCGCGGATCGAGCTGGGCGACTGGTTCCTCTCGCCCGTCCACCCCAACCTCGCGGGCTGGGAGCAGGCGGGGTACCGGCCTGGCCTCTGCCCGGAGGCCGAGCGCGCCAGCCGCGAGGTCGTCAACCTGCCGACCCACGGTGGCCTCGACGACGACGAGATCGACCGCATCGTCGCCTTCCTGGCGGCGAACGCGGCCCCTGCCCCCTGATCCACCGACGCGGCAGCTCAGACGCGTCCCTCGGTGCCCCAGTCACGTTGCGCCAGATCGGCGGCTCGATAAACTCCTGAGCGCGGCGTTCAGCCCGCTGACTCGGAGGCGTGGACGCGCTCGGGGCGGCGAAGCGTGATCCGTGCCCCGCGGACGCGAAGATCGTCGTCGGAATAGTGTCTGTACTCCGGGGCCAGAGACCTTCGATCCAGGGGAACGCTGTCCCATGTCCGGGCCCGATCATCCTCGACGTCGAAACCGCAGCGCTCGAAACACTCGAGGACGTCGCGGTGGCGCAAACGATTCGTATAGTAGCCCTGGTTAGGAAAGAACCGACTCTCCCACAACTGGCTCCGGAACCGTAGATTATTGAGCCCACCACCGAGGTGATCTTTGTAGTCGACCTGATGCACCGACAAGCCGCCCGGCCGCTGCACACGATGGAGTTCGGCCGCTGTGGCGTCGAAAGTGGAACGCGCCACGTGCTCCAAGACTGCGTTCGAAAAGCTGAAGTCGACGCACTCGTCCGGAAGCGTTTGCAATGAGGCAAGCCCATCGGTGAGGTAGGAGACTCCGATCGCGGAGAAACCATCGAGCAAGTTCCCCGACCTCGCACGCGCGGACTCGAAGGCCTCGCGATCGGAATCCTCCAGTGTGCCGAGGATATCCGCGTAGGTGTCGACGTCGCGACTCGCGAAGTCGCCGACGTCGATCAGGATTGCGTGATCGAATCCGGAGCGTTTCGCAATTGCGCCGGACAGGAGGCTCCCACCTGGCCCAAGTTCGAGGAGCGTTGCTCCGGGACGCAGCGACCCGCTTCGACTCTCGAAGTCCTGCATGTAACTCTCGAAGATCCGTACGGCATACTCGAGATGCTCCATTCCTCCGCGGCGACCGGTCAGGCCACTTCTGAGCCGTTCGTACGAGACCGGCAGCATGCCGACCGTTGACTTCGCGATCATCTTGAACCACCATGGGATGTTCACGCTGCTTCTCCTCCTCTTCGGACGCTGAAGTCGACTCGATGGAGTCTCCTAGGCTGCCTCTCCCCACGTCGCTCGTCCGGATCGCAGTACCCTCGTGTACAACTCCTGGTACCGACGACGAATCGGCTCGATCGCGTAGGTCTCGACGATCCGAGCCCGTGCCTGTCGGCCCATGCGAACACGTTCGTCCGGATCCATGGCCAACGATTCCACGGCCTCGACGATCGCCAAGACGTCGCGGGGCGGCACGAGGCGTCCGGTTCGTCCGGACTCGATCACGAGTCGTGTACCGGGTATGTCACTTCCGATCACCGCCAGACCACAGGAAGCCGCCTCGAGAACGACTCTAGGTAAACCCTCGCGATAGCGCGACGGATTGACCAATACGTCGTACTCCGGAAGTTCACGATCGATCTCGTGGAGATAGCCGCAGAACTTCACGCCACATCGGCAAGCGAGCGTTCTAACCTCGATCTCGGTCATACCATCCACGTGACCTGCCTCAGTCTCTCCGGCGAGGGTCCATTCCGCCTCGATCCCTCGCTCCCGCGCCAAGAAGGCCGCCTCGCAGAATTCGTGGACTCCTTTCGATCGAAGGAGTCGCGAGACCATGAGAATCCGAAGGGGACGCGCGGTTCGCATCTCCTGTTCCGGCCTGCCGGGACGAAACCGGTCCGTATCGACGCCGGAACCGGGGATCATCATCGACCGTTCGCGGGGAACCCAACCACGCGACACAAAGGCATCGAGATCCTCCGGATTCTGGAAGACCGTCCACCTCGCCGTGTGACCCGCGATCCGATATCCGACGTTCGCGAGTCGTCCGGAAACGCCGCCAGCATCCACAGACGCCCCCAGTCCCGTAATCGTCGCGATCAACTCCGACGACTCGCCAATGCGAGATCGGATTGCCATTGCACTCAGGATCACCGGCTTCGCGTTGAACGCATGAACGAGACGAATTCCGCGCTCGGCCAGGTGACGCCGGATCTGTACGATCGCACGAAGGTCGGACACAGGCGACGATGCGTTACGAACCAGACCGACGTCCTTCCACATCACACCGAGATCCAGCGCCGTGCCTACTTCGGTCGCATCTGCGGTGAGCACGTCGACTCCACACTTCATGTCCTGAAGCGTGCGAATCAGCGGCACGCGTGATCGCTCGATCGCGAACGAGCGGTTGGAGATCAACGCCACACGATCCACTTCCTTCCTCCTCTCCAGTCGTCAGGGTCCAGGTCCGGTGCGTTCAGAGTCTGACTTCACGGTGCAGCCATTGGGAGAGCATCAAGACGTGCCACAGACCTTGTTGATGGTTCCGGATACCGCGAACGTGTTCCGACCATCGGCGGTCGATGAACCCCAGGTCCAGTCCGACGTCGTCGCTCAGGACAGCATCATGGAGGAGATCACCGGCCCAGTCACGCATCGGCCCTCGAATCCATTCGCCCACCGGAACGCCGAAGCCCGCCTTCGGCCGCGAGAGGAAGGATTCGCCGAACCGCTCCCGGGCGATGGCTCGCAGTGGCAGTTTCGTACCTGCTGAACCGCACAACGCACCCGGCGCCAGAGAACGCGCCGTGCGGAACACCCGTCGATCGACCAACGGCACGCGAACCTCGAGTCCCTCGGCCATACTCGCGCGATCAACCTTGGTGAGCGTCCCTTCGCCCATGTACAACACGGTGTCCCAGAGGAGCATCGCGTCGAGCAGGCTTCCGTCCAGTCCCTCGGCGAGGCCCTCTAGATATCCGCGGTGCGCGTCTGGGACGCCGGGCATCAATGTCGACAGGTCGTCCCACTGGGAGAGCACGTTGCCGTACACGTCCAGGGCGTCGCGTGCCTGGAGCGCCCGCTCGAGCTTCGTCAGTTTCTCGTCGAGGTGCAGCACGCGCAAGCGCGGGGGCAGTTTGTCCCGATGCCGTGTGTACAAGCCGGCGACTCCGCTGCGATTCGCCAGCGCAGCGGCCCTACCGAGGCCCAACCTAATCACTGTTGGCCATTTCCCGACCCGTCCGAGCCAACCTGCCTCCCGATGCCGATTGTAGCCGCCGAACATCTCGTCGCCGCCGTCGCCGCCGAGGCACACCTTCACATACTCGGCCGCGAACCGCGAGATCAACAATGTCGGCAGCTGTGACGAGTCAGCGAATGGCTCGCCGTAGATCGAAGGCATGCGGTCGACGAGAGCCCGGGCGTCGCTATCGGTCACCGTATGGACGTGATGCTCCGTCGCGAGTTGGGCAGCCACGGTCGCAGCGTGTGTGCGCTCATCGAACTCGGCATCCGCGAAGCCGATCGTGAAGGTCTTCAAAGGTCGCTCCGAGGCTTCCTGCGCCAGCGCTGCAACGACCGAAGAGTCGATCCCACCCGAGAGGAAGACTCCGATCGGCACATCCGACACGAGACGATCTTGGACGCTGGCCGTCACGACAGCCTCGATCTCGGCGGCAGACGCCGCTTCCCGCGCGCGCGCCGCAACTGTCTCCTCCGTCACTCTCCAGTGCCAGCGACTCCGGGCCCTGCAGTGCCCTTCGGGCAGGCCGTCTACGCGGAGGATCTCACCCGGCCGGAGCTTCCGGACACCGCGCAAGATGGACCACGGCGCGGGGACGAACCCATAGCGCAGGTAGAGTCCCAGCGCTTCCCGGTCGACGCCCGCGTCGACCCAGTCCAGATGTCCGACCGCGTCCAACTCCGACGCGAACGCGAACCGCCGCGGTCCGACTGCGAAGTAGAGCGGCTTGACGCCGAACCGATCGCGAACGATCTCCAGCGCACCATCTGGAGACGACCACACTCCGAAACCGAACATTCCTTCCAGGTGTTCGACGGCAGCATCCACCCCCCTTTCCTCGACGAGTTCCAGCAGGACCTCGGTATCGGATGTCCCGCGGAGGCGTGCTCGAGCTGAAGACGGGAGTCGATCGCGCAGCGCCCGAAAGTTGTAGACCTCGCCGTTGTAGGTAATCGTTGTCCGGCCCGAACACGACGTCATGGGCTGGGATCCCGTCTCCGTGAGATCGATGATCGACAGTCTCGTGTGAGCCATCGCGAGGCCGACCTCGGGGAGGTCACGAACCCCGGACCCATCCGGGCCGCGGTGCATGACAAGGGTGGCCATCTCGCCGACGCGCGACACTCGCTCATCCGCTCCGAGCGAGGGATCCCAGAGACCGACGATTCCGCACACGCCTAGGGCTCCTTTCGTACCGCCGCGGCCAAGTCGCGGTAAAGGCTATCGTAATCTTCCACAACGGCGCTCAACGGAAAGGACTCCTCGGCTCGTCGCCGCATCGCCGCCCCCAACTCGCTCCTGACGCCACCCCCTGCCAGTACGAGTTCGCGGACACCCGCAGCCAGCCCTCTGATGTCGTCTCTCTCTACCACGGTCCCTTGTCCCCCCAGGATCGCCGCCACGTCACCGACGTCCGTGGCCACCACCGGGAGCGAGCACGCCATGGCCTCCGCGAGCGCATTGGGCCACCCCTCCCGCCGAGAAGGAAGCACGAAGACGTCCATCGCGGAGAGTGCGGCGACCACGTCGTCGACGTGGTCGAGAAGCACGACGGGAGGGCCGGCATCCAGCCCTGTGAGTTCCGGAACACCGCGACCCAACGCGAGGAACACGACTCCGTCGCACTCACGCCCGATCGCCTCACGCACTCTGAGAAACAGGTCCACGCCCTTGTCGAGATGATTGCGACCAACCATCCCGACGACCACGCGACCCTGATCGATTCCGTGGCCTTGACGGAATTGTCGGCCAGCATCCTCGTAGCGCACGAATCGATGCAGATCGACACCGTTCGGGATCACGACGCCGGAATCCGTCGGAAACCCGAATGCCTCGTGATCACGTCGACTCTTATGCGAGTTATAGACAATCCGGCGAGGCCCGTTCGAGAGACCGAAGGAGACGGCGAGGGCCAGACGCGTGCGAAGCGCGATCTCGTCGAGACGTCCGATCGAAGTTCGGATGTTCCAAGCGACCGGGACGCCCAGAAGTGTCCCGATCAAACTGGCAACGAGATCGCCGTGATACATCCATCCCTGCACGACCTCGATCCGGAGTTCACGAAGTCTTCGCAGCAATGCGCTCAAGCGCACAACGGCATTGGGACCGGGAAAGCAGAGAGTATGGACCTCGATGCCAGCATCCTCGATGGTCTTTCGAACCGCCCCACCCGAGCCCAGTGCGACCACTACGCCGGGGTCCACACCTTCGGCACGAGCCCTGTCGACCAGGAGTCGCGCCAAGAATGTCTCCGCCCCGCCCGGGTTGAGATTCGTGATGACGTGGGCGACCTTCACCATGAACGCGCCCGCCGATCGTCGAGAACCAACACACAGCACGACAATGCCTTGAGCAGCCACCGGTTACGAGCCTTCACGCCGAGTTCTTCTGGGTTCAATCCACGTGCAACGACGGCGCGCAGGAACGAGGCCGCAGCCATTGCTGTACGCTCATCAATCACCAACATCGACGTTTGACGACATAGGCTAGGGTTCTTCGATCACATAAACACCGCGAGGGCCTCATCTACGCGTTCCTCTCGCAAGCGTCGGAGTTGACGCCTCGGATTCGGGTGTGGCGCGCCCTGGTCCTTCACGCGAGTCACACAGGCGAATCGGGGGCCGCCAACACTCGGCGACCACGAGAGCCCAGACGAGTCCACTCAACGAGAACCGCAGAACGCCAGCCTCGAACACCTGCTGAAAGAGGAGCGCTGTTGCTAGAGCACACGCCATGATGCGGGTCAAACGACCGTCACCAGTCTCTCGCGCGGATACTGTCACGGCATGCAGGATTCCGCCAATCCAGATCACCAGAGCGAGCCCGTAGCCAATGGCTCCGATCTCTCCTAATAGCATTAGGTGCGCGTTGTGGGCGCCGATCTCCACGCCAGCCTTGTAGAGGATCTCCTCGTCAACAACACCGAATCCACGACCAAGAACCGGACTACGGGAGATCGACTCAATGAGCGGCCGCCATGCATCCTCGCGGCCAGTCAGCGCCAAGTCCAGACGGTCCGTGCCTGCGCCTCCTGCAGAATCGCGAACCGCGGCGAACCAGACGAGCATCGTGACCCCCAGCGCGGCGACCAGCATCACCATCACCATGCCGATGCGACCAGAGGTCCGACGCCGACGAAGAACCAATTGCATCAAAATACCTGTAAACGCGAGGCCCGCAGCAGACCGCGATAGGGTGAGGCCGAGGCCCACGATCTGGACCACACATAGAATCCACAGCACCGACTTCCTGACGATCCTCGTTCGAAGTGCAAATGCAGCATTCACACCAACCGCCAACATGGCACCGAGACCGTTGGGATTCTCCATTAAGGACGTGATACGTATCCAAGGCGGCGTACCATCGAGGCGCTGACCGACATCGACAAATCCGATACCAAGCCGTTGGATTCGACCCTCCGCGCTCATCTCGATGCGTCCAAAGACTAGAACGATGATTCCTACTGCAGCCAACCCAAACGCGATTAGAGTCAAAGCCCTCAAAAACGTGACTGACAAGGTCACATCACGAAACTGACCCCATACGAGAATGAACAGCACACTGACCGGGATACAGACCAACACGGCACGCTTCAAAGTAAGGAGCCCTGCTGTACTCCAATAGGCTGATGCCAACATCCAGGCGACTAGAAGAAGCCACACCGCGCCAGCGAAAAAAACCGATCTGGTTCGGGGTACGCGTGTCGTCAGCACATTTGGTAGAGGAAGGGCCACCGCCGTAAGGAGCGCCAGAGCGGCACCACCAGGCACCAGCGAATTGCCGGGGAATCGATCCAGCGTCATCACGACGTATGCCAGTACAATCAGCCAACCGATTTCGACCGGTCCGAACCAATTGAGCACTCGCCACCGGAGCGACGTAAAGCCCGCCCCTCGACTCATCTCACGCCCCTGGAATTTGTCGCGTGCCGCGCGCTTCGCGCAAATCCAAAAAGAGTGCTTGCGATCGGATGACCCCGTGTAGCGCCAATTTTCAACCACGCGTTGATCGAAGCGCCAAGAGAAGACCGCGCGAATCCAGGAAACTCATTCGAGAACGCCATCCGCTTAACCGGTATGGGCGATCCGACCGGCGCCCACTCAAGCATACGCTTCACCAACTCATCAGCATTAAACCCCCTCGTTGTGCTTGAAAGCATGTAGCCCTGAAAGCCAGCCGAGGAAGCTAACTCCAAACATCCTGAATCATATGCACCACCAGGGAAGCAGACGAATCGCACGGGATGCCCGATTATCGACTCAAGTTCGACCTTCGACTCCACGATCTCCCTCTCCCGGCGCTTCGCATAATCTGCTTCGGACTCGTACTCGCCATCAAGCTCAACTCCACACCAGGTATCTCGCGCTCGATCCGGATTCTGCACAAAATCCGCCCGGCACCGCGCCACAGCCTCATCGTCGGGAACGAACTCTCGCGTCACGAGACCGCGGTCAGACTCACACACGGGGTATCCTAGCGGGATTGCGTTCGCGAAGCGCTTCAATTCGCCACGCCATGACTTGCGAGTCTCCGGATCGAGTCTCCAGGCAAGCCAATAGTAGCGATCGAAACGTGAGGGATCGTACAAATCTACGACCCTAGGGCTTCGGAAGACGCGATCATGTGATGCGCAGTGACTCTCTACGTCGAATACGCCTGTCGCTTCGATCTCGCCCAGTTCTTCAGATGTCATCGTCCCCCATGCGGGCTGCGCATCCATCCTCCTCCGCGAAGTCATTTCGGTGTTAACGAATATGCTCGCGCGTGCACCGAATTCGGCCAGGATTGGCGCCGCAATCGTCAGGTTATCAATATAACCATCGTCGAAAGTCAGCACTGCCGTCGAAGCAGAATCCAAAGAACCTTCTCGAATCCCATCCCAGAAGTCTGCTAACGACACCATGCGGAGGCCATGTGTGCGGAGCGCCCGCAGGTGCCCGATAAATTCGCGCCGACGAAACGAGAGAGGAGCATGCGGCGATCGCGAATCGTCGTTGATCGAGTGGTACATGAGGACCGGGATCGAGGTCATGCCTCAGACTCCTTGATGACGAATCGTCGCTTCCCGAGACGAGTGCGTTCTATCTCGTCGACGACGACCGCGCGAAACTCGACCTCATCGCCGTACTGGGCCATCACTCGGGTCTCCAGCTCTGCCGCAATCTCACTGCCATCCCGCGACGTTGTCGTAAAACGAAATTCGATCGACCTGTCACGACCCTGCCACAATTGGAACTCATCGATTCCCTGAACAACTCTGCTGAACAGCGTCCAATACTGGCCCGGTATAGCCTTTCCCGTCCGCGTCTCGATCCAGTCGTGCGACCTTCCCTCCAGATCGCACAGGCCCTGTCCTCCGAAGCCGGAAAGGCCGCCGTGACCGACGGTGCGACCGACGTCGCCGATGCGATAGCGGATAAACGCGGAAACACAATTGTCCAGATCGGTTACCAGCAACTCGTTCCTGTCTTCTTCGAGAACAACCCTCGATGGATGCACATAGTACGTACGATCGGATCCCTCTTGGTGGGCGATCACGCCGAACTCACGGCTGCCGTAGCGGGCCTCAACGGAACGCTCGAAATATGACTCAATGAGTTCTCGGGCAGCATCGGTAACCTGCTCCCCACTCGCGACGACATGCTCAACCGCTGGGCGCTCGATGCCTCCGCGCATTCCTACACGCGCCATGTACTCAAGATAGCTCGGATACCCCTCCAGAACAGCCGGCCTCATCGCTGCAATCTCCCTGAGGTACTTCTCGGCGAGAGACTGATCCATTCCGTAGATCTGCCGCCGGTCTACGTTCAGAAGATACGATTGCATCTTGTCCCTGAGCGCTGCCTGTATGCTGCCACGTGGCGACCGGCCCCAGATCAAGACTCTTGCGTCGGCCCAATACTCGACGCCGATTCTGCGATAGGCATGACGCGCCGCGGCTGAGCTTGCCGACCGCATCGCTTCGTCCTGCAAAAATTTGAAATTCCGGCCGCTCGAACCACTCGTGCTGTTCCTAAGGACTCCGCGTCCCTGACTCCCCACGTTCCGCTCCATCGCGGCCAAGAGCGGTTTCTCCACCGGCGGGAGTATCCTCAAGTCCTCAATGCCACGAACGCGGGACCGAGGATCTCCCTCCAGGTAGTCAGCGACGTATCGCGCATATTCTGGTCGAGCCAGCGCTTGACCGAGCACATTACGGAGCTTTGCTTCTTGCCGCGCGATGACCTCGTCGGCGGACATCGACCACCACTCTAACTGCGCCGCGTACTCGTCCAAGACGGCCGGGCGGAGAATGCGGTGACCCAGCACATTGAGCGAAAGCCTCATCTCTAGTCGCTCCTACTGCTCGTTGCGTTCCGTAGTTCGTGGTAGAACGTGACGAGCTCGCTGACGTACCGCGCCATCGAGAATCGGTCGCGGATTCGCTCCCTGTTCGACCGTCCCGCCTCCGGGTTCTTCATCCTCTCGGCCGCGAACTGAACTGCATCGACAAGGTCGTCCGTTACGAGGCCACGCGGCTCGCGAAGACAACCGTTTTCTGGGTCGTACACGACACGCGGCAAACGATGCAACGCAGAGGCTTCGACAGGCTTCCGCATCGGCACCAGAGCGCCTGCCCCCGAACCTCTAAGGATCTCGGCGGGACCACCGACTCGCCCAGCTACGCAGAACAGGCCACTGTCCATGGCTTCGCACAACGACATAGAGAACGTTTCGTTGTAGCTCGTGCACAAGTACACGTCGTGTTCCACGAGGATCGAACGCACGTCGGCAACGTGACCCAGGAAATCGACTCGGCCCCCGACGCCCAATCGTCGGGCCAACTCCTCCAATCGGCCGCGTTCCGGGCCATCACCTACGATCGTCAGTCGGAAACTCTCCGCCGGAAGTTCCGCGATGGCCTCGATCTGCACATCGATGTTCTTGATCTTGGTCAACCGGCCGACAGTGATACAACGGCAGTGCTCGGCGTCAGTCCTCACCGAACTCCGCGTCGGGCCTCCCTGCACTACTCCGTTGTGAATGACCCGGGACCGGGGCTGCACACCTACCAGCCCTTCGATCACCGCGCGTGTGGACTCGCTGTTGTAGATGGTGGCCGCCGAACGATGGCTGAGCACTGACTCGACCACTCGTCCCCAACGCTTGGTGTACGTCGCTACCCCACCATGATGGACCACGACGTCGGGCAGCTTTCGAGGGAGCACACGTGACCAGAAGGAGGCTCCAAAATTGTAGGCATGCACGATCGCCGGACTCTCTACCCCGATGACGTGACCCAAGAAGGACATACGCGATCCGGGGGAGGATTGCTCCGACGATGGTACGTATTCCGGACGACAGACTCCTGGGCGCGCGTCAACTTCTTGGAGCAGCCGGCCACCGCCGAGAGCACACACTACGTGCTCGATACTCGCGTCGGCATCACGCAGCCACTTGGTTTGCGTCATGACTCGTAGCTCAACACCCCCGAGGTCAACGCTCCGGATGACATGCAGGACTTTCATGCGCGCGACACTTCCCGACGCGCATCCAACTCAACGACCATCACCTGGAAGACGACGATCACAACAGTAGTGATCGTGAATAGCGTCAGCGCCAAGTCAATGTCACCACGGAGCCCTCCAAGCGTAAGCCCCCCGATGCGGAGGACAAGCCCCAGACAATCCAGCAAGAGGTGGCGTCCCTGCAAGTTCCACGCAAGCATGACCATCTGCGACGGAGCGGCAACGAACTTCGCAACGACAATCCAGACAATGATCCGCGCAATTTCCCCGGAGCCTCGCCATTCGGGGCCAAGCACGAATGCGAACACACTAGGACCGACGACCATCGTGAGGGCTGCGGCCAAAGTTCCGAGGACGGCGAATCGTAGAGTTATACCACGACACTCTCGGGCCACGTCACTCCTCGCGTCGGGTCGACGAGCGATGCTACCGTAGAACGCTTGGCGCACTCCCTTGAGGAATACCTGATCGGTAGTCGCAAGAATGCGATGCGCCATGAGGTAAAGACCCGCGGTCGCAGGATCGAAGTATCGGAATATTAGAACCGCAGGGGCGTATTGACCGACCGCCGACAACAAGCCTTGAGGAGCACTGAACACGGGGAACCGCCAATGCCGAGTGACGCACACCCTCAGGGAGCTCCAGGGAACCGCGGTTCGGAAGAGAGAGACACCTTGCAGCTTGAGGAGTGCGATGACTTGGACCACGTCCCCAGCAACTCGACCGACGATCAGTCCCGCGACTCCAGCTCCCGAAAAACCGCCGAGAATCTGGAGACCGACGACGACGACTGCGCGAATAAGGTAGATGATCGCGATACCCCGGAACGCTCCTTCTCGAGTCGCACGGTAATTTGCAACATCGTAGCACCCCGTCACGAGAGTCACGACCGCAACAACCCACAGCAAGTCAGCGATGGACTCCCGTCGAAGCAGTGATGCCCATGTTTCGGGTGAGACGGAGATCAGTAGAAGGAGCAAGCCACTGAGTCCGACCGTCAACAGCAACGCAAGCCGGATGACAGAGGCGGCGACGCGATCGTCCTTCTCCAAGACAATCGCTAGAAAGTAGCGCCCATTGATGGCCACCCCGAGAGCGGCCCCGATCCCCACGAGCATCCCGAACACGCCGAAATCAACGGGATCGAAGATTCGAGTCAGGACTGGCGTAGCCAGGAAGAGGATCGCCTGAGCCCCAGCTATGCCGAGGGAAAGCGTGGAGCCTTGACGAAGAAATCCGGCGGAGACATCGCCCTGCCTCGAGGCTGTTTCCGTCATGGCATTTCGTGCGGACTTGCTTCCGCGGAGCGCGGAACGTCGGATCGAGCGCCACGGCGGACGACGCCGACGGAGATCCAAATCGCGACGACGAGTCCGCCCAGAAGCGCTCCGACCATCGCGTAGAGAGAGCGCACAGGCTTCGAGCGGAATGCGGGTGCCTGGGCTGGGTCCACGACGATGAGAGATCGCGTTTCCTTCTGCTCCTCAAGTCGTGCACGCTCGAATTCCTGGCGCAACTCCACCCAGACGAGGTTCCTCGCCTCGACCTCTCGTTCGAGGCGGTTAAAGCTCTGAAGCAGCTCTGGGGACTCCGCGTAGGATCGATTCTGCTTGACGAACTCAGAGAGAGTCGCTTCCGCCTCGAAGAGTTCCGCTCGGACTTCGCCGAGCCGATCTTGGAGGAACAATCGGCGGCGGGCAGCCCGGTCCGTCCGCAATCCATCCGCATATTCCTCAAGCCTGGCCGCCAACGAGTTCGCGAGCGATGCAGCGAGTTTCCGGTCTCGAGGCACGGACACAGTGAGCTCCATGATGCCCGAACTCGTGTCAAGGGAGAAACCGATAACGTGCTGCCGGACGAATGAGCGCGCGATAGTGAACGCGCGATCGCGCGCGAGTTCGCCATCTTCTTCGGATTGAAATCCGAGAAAGTCGAGCAGCGTCAAACTGTCCTCGGCGCCCTCGACGCTCCACACCTCGGCGAGTACATCGTCGAGGATCCTAGCACTCTCGACAAGACGTGGATACGCCTCCGTAAGACCAGACTGACCCGATCCGAGGATCCCGCCCAAGAGTCCAGTACCACCGAGGAGTGAGACGCGTGAATCCTCACTGGTTTCCGGGAGCATCACGACCCGGGCCGTATACCAAGGGTCCGACAAGAACGACACGCTGTACGACAGCACAGCGGAAGCGAACGCGATTACGCCGATCCTACGCCAGTGACGAGCGCACTCGAGCACGATCTCCGAAATGTCGATCGTGAGTTCCGATTCCTTGCCCGACTGCAATCGTGACGCCTTCCGCTAAGCCGCACCGGGATCTTGTTACAAGACCACTACTGCGCCCGATCAATCACCAACCAAACCGTAGCCAGACTCGCAAAGATCGCCGAGATCTCCCTGAGCGTCTCCAGCGTCGTCG
>CAZXCK010000110.1:0-15178 GCA_964639225.1 uncultured Anaerolineaceae bacterium
TAATATCTGGGGGTAGGCACGCTTTTTGATGATTCTCAGGCGGCCTCGACGTATTGTTGATTCCACTCCGCACCGGCTGCGCGCGCGGCCCAATCTATCACGCCGACTGTTCGTATTCTTCATGTTATTTGTGCTGCTGCTGGCCGCTGGCAGAGGGATGGCGCCTTACGCTGCCCGGTTATCCGGCGACCTGCCGGTTGGCGCGCCGCTGATCGCCAGTACCGGTGACGAGATCAGCGTGGAGATCGGCCCGGTGGGTGCCAGCGACGGGACGCCGGTGGGGCTGGTGATGGTGGGCACGCACGGTCCGCGCGTGTATAACACCACATTCGAAGCGGGGATGGCGCATTTTGTCATTCCACCGGCAGATACCTTACAGCCCGGCTACCTGGCACTGATCGTCGCGGCAGATGACGCACGCGGCGAGGCCAGCATCCTGCTGTATGCCCGAAACAACCAGGCGACCCTCGCGGCGGTTGTGCCCCTGGCCAGCCCGATTATGTGACCACTATTCACGCATCCTCGCAAACGATCCCAGCGCCGCTTCGCGGTCCGGAAAGAACGTAAAAACGCGATCCAGCCGGGTAAGTTCGAAGACGTAGCGCACCCGTGGCTGCACCCCGCACACCCGCAGATCGCCGCCCGCCAGACGGCACTGATTCATCGTGCGCATCAGCAGCGCCAGCGCCGACGAGTCGACGAAGTGCGCGCCGCTCAGGTCTATAATCAGGTTGGCTGTCTGCTGCAGTGCCGCCTGGATGTGACGATCCGTAGCCCGCACACGCTGCGCATCGAAACGCCCGTTGACAGCGACGCACCGCACCGCTTTTGATCCGATCATAGGTACTTCCATAAGCCTTCGCCAACATTACTCTGTACTGCTCGACATATAACACGCTACCTTCTATATACGTTACACGCAAAATCGGATGACGTTGCGTTGTTTTTGTGAATTCGCTCTGAATTTCTGCCTGGTTGGCGGCATTAGGGCAAGCGAATCCGAATGGACTCTTGCGCTGCCCAGCCTGCGATCTATAATAGAATGTTGTTAACTAAATACCTGACAGTATTATCGTGACTGATCGATCCTGTAATTGAATTAGAATTTTTTACAAAGTTCGGAAGTTTTTAATCTAATAATGTATACAATTACACATATATGCTTGTCGACTAACGTCGGAGAGACGCTCCGCAACGGCGGCGGCTCTGCCAGTTTTTCCGTGTTGCATTGGGTCAGGTGTGTCGAACCTCTGATTTACACGTAAAGAACGAGGTGCACTGTGGCAACCATACTGGTCGTGGAAGATGATGCGCCAACCCGTGCCTTCTTGTGCGATACGCTGCACATTGCTGGATACAAAACCATTTACGGCGGGGACGGCGCGATCGGGTTGAGCCTGGCCGAACAGCATGTGCCCGATCTCATTATCGCCGACCTGTATATGCCCCGGCTCGATGGCTTGCAGTTGCTCAGTAGATTGCGGGCGATATCCCACACGCGCAGCATTCCGGTCATTCTGTTAACGGCGGAAAACAGCCTCGAGGTGATGCGCAGGGGCATGCTGGAAGGGGCAGAGGACTACATCACCAAGCCGGTAAAAGCCCGCGACCTGTTGTCATCAATTGAAGTTCAGTTGCGCAAACGAGCCGCGCTGGAGGAAAAGCACCAGACGACGCTGCGCTTACTGCGCAGGAATATCGCCTATGCGCTTCCCCACGAGCTGCGCACCCCCCTCCATGTGATTGCCGGTTACGCCAACCTTCTTGAGATGCAGCAGGGTCAGGATAACCACGAAGCCATACTGGAATATGCCAGACACATCACGAACGCTACCGGTCGCCTGGAGCGTCTGATCGAGAATTATCTGGTCTACGCCCAGATCGAACTCATCCATGCCGATCCAACAGAGTTGGAGGCGGCTCGCAACCACCTGGTGAAGGACAGCTCGGTCATCATCGAGGCGGTGGCGACGAGCAAAGCCAACCAATACAATCGAATGGAAGACCTGCGAGTTGACCTCGAACGGGTCGCATTTCGCATTTCGGAAAAGGACCTAAACAAGATCGTCCTCGAAGTCGTTGACAACGCCTTCAAGTTTTCCAAGCCCGGTACACCGATTATGATCAAATCCGCCCAAAAAGAAGACCATTTTTACATAGTCACCCGGGATGCAGGCCGTGGCATGACCGCCGAACAGATACAGCTTCAGGGTGCCTACATGCAATTCGGGCGCGACCTCTATGAACAGCAGGGACTTGGCATGGGCTTGACCGTCGCCAAAAGACTGGTTGAACTGCATGAAGGTGTTCTCAAAATCGAATCACAGCCCGGTCAGGGGACCAGGGTATCTATCCGCTTTTCGATCTATTAAGACGCAGCTTTCCCCGCTTAACCCCGCACAATATGCTGGACCTCAACTGACTCCACCAGCAAGTTATAACATTATCTTAACTCCGTTGGAAAATCCCAATCAACCTTAACGGTTTATTGAGTGTTGACGCCCTAGAATAGAGAAGTCACAAACAATACGTTGATGAATTGCTGGCGTTAACGCTTGACACAAGGTTTGCGCCGCTCACCGAAGTGAATGAGTACAATGCGACTACATCATCTTTTTTATCTGATCTCAACTGGACACCTTTCCACCCCCAAGACGCTCCATCCGGGCTGGGGCGGCGCCTTTGCCGCTGCAACCGCTGTACGGGCCAGCAGCAGACCGCTGGCGTTTGCCCATCCATTCCCGCACCATGCTTTCGAAACATCCCGGCAATCAGGACTCGAGAGAACCAGAGGTGAAGCCTAATGTCATTTCTTAATCGGCTCAGATTATGGCAGCGCTTATTACTTTATTTGCTGCCCATCCTCGTCATACCATTTGCCATCGTGGCCTATCTGGTGCTGACGCAGTGGACGTCCGATCTGGAGAGCAACCTTCAGCAGATCGAGCGCTCCAATATCCAGTTGGAGCGCGTCGAACTGGAGCAGTTCTTCCAACTGCTGGAGGCAGATATCCAGTTCATGCGCGAGCGACCGGCGACGACCGACATGGCGCTGGCGCTGGCTTCTGGCGATCCGGAACTGCTGGCTACCACACTGCTGCGCAGTAACGAAGCTTACCGCCAGACCGCCCTCACGCGCGTGGTTACCACCCAGGATGCCAATGGCGAGACCACCACAGTCCCGATTTACAACCAGGTGCGCTTGCTCGATGCGGACGGCAACGAGATTATTCGCGTTGACCGCACCTATGGCAGCACCGAGCAAAATCCGCCGGTTCTGGTTAGCGGCGACCAACTGCAAAACAAAGCCGAACACAATTACTTTGTGAACACGGTAGCCCTCGACGATGGTGAGTTTTACGTTTCTCCGCTGAATCTCAATCGTGAGGGCACGGCCTCGGCTATTCAGGTGCTGGAAGACGGCTCGGTGGTGCCGGTTATCCGCTACGGCACGCCGATCTACCACGAAGGCGACCTGGTCGGCGTGGTCGTGATGAATGTCTTTGCGCAGTCGATGCTGGACCTCATCACATCGCCAGAGCAGGACAGAATCAGCATGCTGTTGAGCGAGGACGGCTATTACCTGTATAACTCGCAGGACAGCAGCCTCACCTTCGGCTTTGAGCCGGATATCGACGTACTGGAACGCACGCCCGGCGTATCAGTCTTTAACGATCCGAATGCGTTGTTCAGCCAGTCGGAAGTCAATACGGTGCTGTCGGCAGGTGGCGGTACGCTGCAGGATCTGACAACCGACAGCAACTACCTGGTTCACTATCAGCATATCAGCCCGCCGTCAGCCGAGTACTCGTGGGTGCTGTTGAGCGCCCGCGATCGCGCCGAACTCTTCGCCCAGGCCGATAACGTCACGCGCTGGGTGGGGTTGCTGATGGTGGCCGTGATTGGTGTCAGCGCCGCCGGTCTGTTCTTCATCTCGCGGCAGTTGATGAACCCCATCCGCAGCCTCAGCGAACAGGCCGAACGCATGGCTTCCGGTGACCTTCACGAGGTTGTGGAGTTCAGGCAGTCACAGCGCGAGGACGAGATCGGCCAGCTCACGCACTCGTTCGCCAGGATGAGTACGCAGTTGAACGAACTCTTTACCTCGATGGAAGATCGCATCCAGGCGCGCACCAACGACCTTGAGACCTCGGCAGAGATCGCCAGCGCGGCCAATCAGGTGCGTGAAGTCGGCGACCTGTTGAGCCTGACCGCTAACCTCATCCGCGATCGCTTCAACTTCTACTACACCCAGGTGTACATGATCGACGCCAGGGGCGAATACGCTGTCCTGCGCGAAGGCACCGGTTATGTCGGTCGTAAGCTGCTGGCACGCGGCCACAAGCTGCCGCTGGATGGCCAGTCGCTTGTGGCGCGCTCGGTCCGCAGCGGTGCTGCCATTGTCGTCCAGGATGTCGCCAGCGAGCCGGATTTCCTGAAGAACGAGCTGCTGCCCGATACCCGCTCTGAAGTGGCCATCCCGCTGCGCTCACAGGGCGAGATCATCGGCGTGCTGGACATTCAGCACAATGTCGTCGATGCCTTTGAACCCTCGGCGGTCACGCTGTTCCAGTCGATGGCCGACCAGCTCGCGGTCACATTCGACAACGTGAACCTGCTGCAAGACACAGCCAAACGCGCGGTCGAGCTGGAAACGGTGGCGCAGGTGGGCGCGGAAGCCGCCTCTAACCTGAACCTGGACGTGCTGCTGAAGGACGTGTCAACACTGGTGCGCAATCGCTTCGACCTGTACCACGCCCACATCTACCTGATGGATGACGAAGGCGAGAACCTGGTGCTGGCCGGTGGCGCTGGCGAGGCCGGTATGGTCATGGTGGCGGAACACCGCTCCATCCCACTGAACGCGCCGCAGTCGATTGTGGCTCGGGCCGCCCGTGAGAAGACCGGCGTCATCGTTAATAACGTTCGGGCCGACGAAAACTTCCTGCCGCACCCCATGCTGCCCGATACAAAGTCGGAAATGGCCATTCCCATGGTCATCGGCGACGAGACCATCGGTGTACTGGACGTGCAGGCCAGTGTTGTTGACCGCTTCACCGATGAGGACGTGCGTATCAAAACCACGCTGGCCTCTCAGGTGGCCATCGCGGTGGAGAACGCGCGTGCCTTCCGCCGCATCGAGGAAGCCCGCCGCGAAATTGAGCGCGTGTACGCTTCATCGATCGACATGATCGGTTCTGCCAGCCTGGAAGGCTACTTCCTCAGCCTGAACCCCGCCTGGGAAAAAACGCTGGGCTTCAGCCCCGAAGAACTGATGGCCGAGCCGTTCATCAGTTTCGTCCATCCCGACGATGTCGAGAGCACGCTGGCCATTGCTGGCCGGCTGGCCGAAGGGCAGGAAGCTGTCTCGTTTGAAAATCGCTACCGCTGCCGCGACGGCAGCTACCGCTGGCTGTCGTGGAACTCGGCAGTAGACCTGGAACAGCAGCAGATTCACTTCGTCACTCGCGACGTCACCGCGCAGAAGGAAGCCGCGATCGAGATGGAGCGGCAGAGCGCCATCATCCACAACTCCAACGACTACATCGCGCTCACCGACCTGGAAGGCAACCTGGTCTATGCCAACCCCACCGCGCTGCAGATGATGGGCTGCGAGTCCCAGGATGACATCGCGGGACTGCGCATTGCCAACTTCCATGACGAGCACGACCTGAAGCGGGTGACTGAGGTTGGCATCCCCACCGCCATGAAAGAGGGCGTGTGGCGCGATGAAAACCGCTTCAAGAGTCCGGTCACCGGCGCGATGATCCCGATTGACCAGACGATTTTCGTCGTCCGCGATGCGGACGGCAATCCGATAAACATCGCCACCATCTTCACCGACATTACCGAGCGTAAAGCCGCTGAAGAAGCCGTCCGCCAGAACGAGGCGCGCTTCCGGTCGCTGGTGAACAACGTACCGGGTATCATCTACCGCTGTGCGCTCGACGAGCACTGGACGATGAACTTCATCAGCGCCGACGTACTCGAACTGACCGGCTATCCCGAATCCGACTTCATCAATAATGCGGTGCGCACCTATGCCAGTGTCATCCATCCCGACGATGCCGGCCATGTGGACCGGGTGATTCGCAACGCGGTTAGCCGGCGTATCCCGTATGAAGTCGAATACCGGATTGTGCGTGTCGATGGTGAAATCCGCTGGGTTTCTGAACGTGGTCTGGCTGTGCTTGGCCCGGATGGTGAAGCGGAGGAACTGGACGGTGCCGTGTTCGACGTGACCGAGGCCAAGCAGACCCAGGAATACGTCGAGCGTTCCCGCTACCGCGCCGAGGTGCTGGCGAAAGTCAACGCCGCCCTGAATATGGCCGATGACGAGCAGAGCATCCTGGCCGCGCTGGCGGACACCCTGGACGATACCAGTATGCAGATCGCCGCGCTCACCTACTTCGACGCCGACTCCAGCGGTACGCTGCGCCGGATCAACGTCATGGCGGCGCGCAGCGGCGAGGGCGAAGAAGTCCCGCTGGAATCATTCCCCGCGACGCGCCTGGACCGTGACGAATTCCCGTTAGTGGAATACGCCATCGAACAGCCAGACGAGATCGTTTTCATCGAGGACTCGCACGATGACGACATCGTGAACGATGCCCTGCGCGAGTTCCTGGACGCACTGGATATCCGGTCGGCGATTGCCATCCCCCTGCAAACCGGCGACACGCTGCACGGCCTGCTGACACTCAACTGGCCGCAGCCGCACCAGTTCGACGAAGACCTGCGCGATATTGTAACCTCGCTGCGGTCGTCACTCTCGTCCACAGTCGCCACCCGGCGCTCATATCTTCAGGAAGAACGGGCACGCCGCGAGAATGCCCGCCGCGCCGCTCAGTTGGCGACGGTGGCCCAGGTCAGCGCCGAGGCTTCGACCAGCCTGGACCTGGACGCGCTGCTGGTCAATGCCAGCAATCTGGTGAAAGAACGTTTCGGGCTGTACCACGCGCATATCTACCTGCTGGACAGCAAAGGCGAAAATCTGGTGCTGGCCGGTGGCGCTGGCGAAGCCGGACAGGCGATGGTGGCGCAGGGGCACAACATCCCCATCAACCGCGAACACAGTCTGGTGGCGCTGGCCGCTCGCAGCCGTGAAGGTGTGGTGGTGTACGACGTGACTACCAACCCGGACTTCATGGCCAATCCGCTGCTGCCCGATACACGCTCGGAGATGGCCCTGCCGATGGTGGTGAGCGATAATCTGGTCGGCGTCATGGACGTGCAGGCCGACCAGGCGAACTACTTCGACGAGCAAGACATCAACGTGATGACCACGCTGGCCTCGCAGGTCGCTGTCGCCGTTCAGAACGTGCGCTCCTTCGAGCAATCGACACGCCGCGCGACTGAGCTGGGGATGGTGTCTGAGGTGAGCAACAGGGTTAATACTCTGCTTGACCCCGATCAGGTGGTGACGCAGGTCGCCCAACTTACCGCCAAGACGTTCAACCTGTATCACATCCACGTGTTTGTGATGGATGACAGCGACAACAGTCTGAAACTGGTGGCCGGTGACGGTCGCCGGGGCTGCCGCCATGTCGGCACCGGCTACGAGATTCCGCTGGACGATCCGCATCTGATGGTGGCGCGGGTGGCCCGCGAGCGCACGGCGCAGTTCGAGGACGACGTTCGGCTGGCCGAAGGCTTCGTCGAGGACCCCAACCTGCCGGAGATGCGCTCCCGTCTGGTGATCCCCATCATCGCGGCTGGCGAGGTGCTGGGCGTGATGGAGGTGCACGACGATAACATCGCCCGCTTCTCTGAAGAAGACATCCGCATCCAGACGATGCTTGCCGAACAGCTCGCGACGGCGCTGCGCAATGCGGAACTGTTCGCACAGTCCAGCGAACGCGCCGCTCAGTTGGCGACGGTGGCCCAGGTCAGTGCTGAGGCTTCGACCAACCTGGACGTGGACGCGCTGCTGGTCAACACCAGCAATCTGGTGAAGGAACGTTTCAATCTGTACCACGCACACATCTATCTGCTGGACGAGGAACAAGAAAACCTGGTGCTGGCCGCTGGCGCGGGCGAACCGGGGCGCGTCATGGTGGAACGTGGCCATGCGATCCCCATCAGTCGGGAACATAGTCTGGTGGCGACCGCCGCCCGTGAACGACAGGGCGTCATTGTGAATGACGTCACCGCCAACCCGGACTTCATGGCCAACCCGCTGCTGCCGGACACGAGAGCGGAAATGGCCCTGCCGATGGTGGTGGGCGATAATCTGGTCGGCGTGCTGGACGTGCAGGCTGACGCCACCAACAGCTTCGACCAGGAAGACGTCAACGTGATGACCACGCTGGCGACCCAGGTCGCTGTCGCGGTGGAGAACGCGCGCGCCTTCCGCCGCATCGAAGAAGCATCGGCGGAGATGGACCGTCAGAACCGTCTGATGGACGCCATCCTCAACAATACCCCGATCGGCATCTTCGTGGTCGAGAACCCCACAGGCAAACCGATTGTGGTCAACCGGGTCGCTCAGGATATGATGGGTCGCGGCCTCGCTCCCGACGCGTCACAGGAAGAACTGGGTCAGGTCTACGCGGCCTATCTTCAGGGGACAGAGCAGACGTACCCATCCGAGCGGATGCCGCTGGTGCGCGGTCTGTCTGGCGAGACCAGCCACGTGGACGACATGGAAATCCACCGGCCAGACGGGACGCGGGCGCTGCTGGAAATCGTCGGCGCGCCGGTGCTTGCCGAAGATGGTTCGGTGATCGCCAGTGTGGCGAGCTTCCGCGACATCACGGAGGAGCGCCAGGCACAGGAATACATCGAACGCTCGCGCCAGCGCGCTGAACTGCTGGCGGCCACCAACACCGCGCTGACGATGGCTCAGGACGAGCAGGATATCCTGGCGGCGGTCAGCACCGCAGTCGCCGACAGCGCCATGTCACTGGCGGCCATGACCTACTTCGACGTTGATGAGGACGGCATCCCCACGCAGATCAACATCGTGGGTGGTCGCTCCGGCGATGGACAGGTGCTGCAACCGCAGGACTTCCCCACAGCGCAGATGACCCGCTCCGAATTCCCCATCGTGGAGTTCGCCATCAACCAGCCCGATCAGGTTGTATACATCGAGGACACCGGCGACGATCCGCTGGTCAATGAAGCGATGTACGACTTCCTGGACTCGCTCAACGTGCGCTCGGCCATCGCCATCACGCTGCAAACCGGTGGTCAGCTTCAGGGACTGATCTCGCTCAACTGGCCGGAGCCACGCCAGTTCAGTGAAGACCTGCGCGGTCTGATCGACGACCTGCGCGCCGCTCTGTCGTCGGTGGTTGCTTCTCGTCGCGCTTACCTTGACACGGTCAAGGCGCGGCATGAAACGGAAAGACGCGCGGCGGAAATGGAAACGGTGGCCCGTGTGAGCGCGGCGACCACCCAGCATCTCGACTTACAGGAACTGCTGCTGTCGGTGGTGGACCTGACGAAAGCCAGCTTCAGCCTGTACCACACGCATATCTATCTGCTGGATGAAACGGGCGACCGGCTGGTGCTGGCTGCTGGCGCGGGTGAGCCGGGCCGCGATATGATGGAGCGCGGCCATGCCATCCCGATGACCAACACCAACTCGCTGGTGGTTAAAGCGGCCACTGACCTGACCGGTGTCATTGTTAACGATGTGATGGCCAGCCCGCACTTCCTGCCTAACCCGCTGCTGCCCGACACTCAGTCTGAAATGGCCATCCCGATGGTCATCGGCGGTCGGGTGGTCGGTGTGCTGGACGTTCAGAGCGATGTCATCGACCGCTTCGACGACGAAGACCTCCGCGTGAAAACGGTGCTGGCCGAACAGATCGCCATCGCGGTCCAGAACGCGCAGTTCTTCGCCGAGACGGTGCGCCAGGCCGAACGTGAGCGCCAGATCGCGGATCAGCTCCGCGAGGTTGACCGGCTCAAATCCCAGTTCCTGGCGAACATGAGCCACGAGCTGCGCACACCGCTCAACTCGATCATCGGCTACTCCGAGGTGCTGCTCGACGGCGTGGACGGCGAACTCACCGAGGACGCCGAAGAGGACGTGCAGGCCATCCACAGCAGCGGTAAACATCTGCTGTCCATCATCAACGAAATCCTGGACCTGGCCAAGATCGAAGCTGGCGAGATGAAGCTGGAAATCCAGCCGGTCGAACTGGTGGAATTCACGCAGGAAATCGTCCGCACCGGCCAGGTGCTGGTGAAGGACAAGCCGGTGGAGCTGGAGCTTGTCGCCAATGGCCATATGCCAACGGTGTGCGCCGATCCCATCCGGCTGCGGCAAATCCTGTGGAACCTGGTCAGCAATGCGGTCAAGTTTACCGAAGAGGGTAGTGTGATTGTCGATCTGAAGCCCAGTGCCGATCAGGCAAACATGGTGGTCGTCACTGTGCGCGACACCGGCGTGGGCATGTCACAAGAGAACCTGAACGTGATCTTCGAGCGCTTCAGCCAGGTGGACGGCTCATCGACGCGCCGCGCCGGTGGCACCGGCCTGGGCCTGACCATCACCCAGCAGCTCATCCAGATGCACGGCGGCGATATTGACGTCGCCAGCGTGGAAGGTGAAGGCTCGACCTTCTGGTTCACGCTGCCGGTCTACGAGATGGAGCGCGTCTGACCAGAGCAGGCAAAGCTGAGGAAACCAGCATGACAACGCATTTTAAGCAGGTCGTTTGTCTGGAATGTGGTCACGAGCAGGCGGCGGATATGGCATCCGCCGCCTGCGCCAATTGCGGCTCGGCGTGGGTGGATGCCCGCTACGATTACCAAGCGGTCGCCCGCATCTGGTCGCAGCCGCTGACGACACGCCCGCGCTCGCTGTGGCGCTACGCCGAGCTGATGCCGGTCACCGAACCCGACCCCGAAATCTCGATGGGCGAGGGCTTCACACCGCTGTTCCGGCTGCACCAGTACGAACGCATCTATAATCACCCGTATATATATGTCAAAGATGAACGCCACCAGCCGACCAACTCGTTTAAGGACCGGCAGGCGGCCATGTCGGTAACGGCCATGAAGCGCATGGGCATCACCGAGTGTGTGCTGGCGTCGACGGGCAACGCCGCTGTCGCCTATGCGGCCTACTGCGCGCGGGCTGGCATCAAGCTGTGGCTGTTCCTCACCAGCCTGGTCCCGCCAGAAAAGATGCGCGAGGCCGCTTTGTACGGCGCGGAAGTCGTCAAGGTGTCCAGCAACTACGATGAGACCAAGAAGGTCGCGGCCCAGTTCGCGCGGCACAAAGGCGTCATCATGGACCAGGGCGCTAAGACCATCCCCGCCAAAGAGAGCATGAAAACGCTGGCGTTTGAAATCGCCGAGCAGCTTGGGCTGGACCTGCACCCCGACGAGCCGGGCAAATGGCGCGCGCCGGACTGGTACATCCAGGCGGTCAGCGGCGGCATCGGTCCCATTGGCGTATGGAAGGGCTTCGAAGAGCTGCACAAAATGGGGCTGATCGACAAAATGCCGAAGCTGGGCATCGTGCAGGCGGCGGGCTGCGCGCCGATGGTCCACGCGCACCAGGCCGGCCTCGATACCGCCGCGCCGGTCGTGCCCAAAACGCTGATCCATGTGCTGGCCACCGGCGACCCCGGTTATGGCTATACGCTGCTGCACCGCGCTGCAAAGAGCAACAACGGTGCCATGCTGGCCGTCGAGGATGGCCAGACGTTCCAGGCCATGCGCCATCTGGCGACGCGCGCCGGTATCTCGGTCGAACCGGCGACGGCGGTCGCGTTTGCCGGGCTGGAGCAGATGTTTAAGCAGAATATCATCGCTCCGGACGAGCACGTTGTCATCAATGTCTCTGGCCACACCATGCCCGCCGAGAGTCACATCCTCGGCGACCAGTACGACCAGTATATTCTCGACCTGGAGGTAGAAGCGCCGGGGGCAGTGGGGCCGCAGGAAGAAGGGCTGGGCACCGCCCTGCAGAACCTCGACGAGCAGGTGACGACAATCGTCGTCGTGGATGATAACCCCAACGACCGCCGCCTGATTCGCCGCCTGCTGCAAAGCTACAAGCGTTATCGCGTCTACGAGGCGCGTGACGGTGCCGAGGCCGTGCATGTCATCCGCGATCGCAAGCCGGACCTGGTCGTCTGCGACCTCACCATGCCGGAGATGGACGGCCTGGGCCTGCTGGAAGTGCTCAAAAACGACCCGGACACCGCCCACATTCCGGTCGTCGTTGTCTCGGCTAAATCGCTGACCATCCGCGACCGCAAAATCCTGGAAGCCTACTCCGATTCGGTGTGGACCAAAGGCGGCTTCGAGACGCGCCAACTGGTGGAGCATGTGGTCGATACGCTGGGGCACACCCCGCTGCGCGTCATCAAACCGGAGAAGCCGGCATCTCAGGAAACGCCTGTCATCACCGACGACCCGCGCACGGTCGAGGAAGCTGTCGCCAGCCGGTCCCGGCACCTGCTTGTCATGATCGACGACAACATCGACGATCTGCGGTTAGCGCGGCGTATGCTCCAGGCTGACTATGATATGATCGAGGCGCTCAGCGGGCGCGAAGGGCTGAAAGCCATCTATAATTACCACCCGGACCTGGTCATTCTGGACCTGATGCTGCCCGACATGGACGGCTTCGACATCCTGAAGACGCTGCAGAACGACCCGAAACTGCGCGACATTCCGGTGGTGGTGGTCTCTGCCAAGCAGCTTACCGTCGAAGAGCGCGATCGTCTGCAGGAGAGCATCGGCTCGGTACTGGAAAAGGCGTCGCTGGACCGGAATCATCTACTTGAGACCATCAAAAACGAACTGGGGTAAACCGCGTGTCTGCCAATGCCAGAACCCCCGGACAGCCGGGGGCATGTGCGTGTATTCTCTACATCGAAGACAACCCACAAAACGTTCGCCTGCTGCGCAAAATGCTGCAAAACGGTGGCTTCGAGATGATCGACGCCAGCAGTGGTCTGATGGGCCTGCAGTGTGCGGCTGATTTTAAGCCACATATTATTCTGCTGGACATCGACCTGCCAGACATTGACGGCGTAGAGGTCACGCGCCGCCTGAAAGCCGACGCGGCCCTGGCGCACATTCCGGTGATTGCGGTGACCGCCAATGTGATGTATGGTGATCGTCAACGCTTTATCGACGCGGGCTGCGACGGCTATCTGGCCAAGCCCGTAACCCGGCACGAGTTGATCAACACGGTCACTTACTTTCTGGACAGGCTGGGCATCGACTAAACGGATGCAGGAGGCAAATTAATGAGTTCCATCGTCATCATTGAGGACAACGAACAGAACGCCCGCATGGCGGCCAAGCTGTTGCGTCGCGCCGATTACGAGGTGGTCATCGCCGAGGATGGCGAAACCGGCCTGACCACCGTCTTTGAGGAACGCCCGGACCTGGTGCTTATCGACCTGGGCCTGCCGGACATCGACGGCCAGACGGTGATCGCGCTCATCCGCCAGCAGCCAGAACTGGAACACATCCCCATTATTGCGTTCACCGCCTGGCCAGAGGCCACCGCCCACGATATGGCACGCGCCTACGGTTGCGATGGCGTGATTACCAAACCCATCGACACCCGCCAATTCGCCGATCAGGTGGCCGGCTTTATCGCCAGCGCCAGGGCTGAATAGCACACGCGAGGCCGGCATTGGATTCCCACAAGACCGTGACGACATCAACTGGTGGCAGCGAACGATTCGCCGTGCCTGCCAGCCGCTACGACTTCAGGCAACTGGCCGATATCTACAACCAGGCGCGGGTCGATTACATCGTCCCCATGCCAATGAACGCCCGCCGCATGGAGGAATACGTTCATACCTACGACATCGACCTCGACGCCTCGGTGGTCGCCCTCAACAGCGAGCGCGACCCGTGCGGCGTGGGTATGGTCGGCGTGCGCGATGATCGCACCTGGATCACGCGGCTGGGCGTCATCCCGGAGCGGCGCGGTTATCGCCTGGGACAGTACCTCATGGAGCAGATGATCGAGTCTTCGCTCCAGATCAACGCGCGCCGCATCCAGCTTGAAGTCATCGTGGGCAACGAACCAGCCTATCGCCTGTTTCAGAAGCTCGGCTTCGTCGAGACGCGCATCCTGCTCATTGTGCGTCGCCCGCCCGGCCAGCCGACCGCCCATCCGCTCTACGACGCCGCCACCGTCACCGAGATCGCTCCGGCAGACATCCCTGCCTATCTCGAACAGCGCGAACCGGGAGCCTCATGGGTAGAAGAAACCCAGTCACTGCTCAACGCAAAGCAGCTCTGCGGCCTGCACATCGAGATGCCGTCCGGCGAACGCTCGTGGGTCGTCTTCCAGCGGACTCCCTTCCAGCTCACGCATTTCGTGCTGGGACCAGCGTCAGCGGAGGCGACCAGCGCGCTGCTGCATCACGTCCACCGGACCTATCCCAATCAGGACACCAAAATCGAAAATGTGCCGGAGAAGGACCGTCACTGGCCCGCTTTCCAGGAGATGGGCTATATGGAGGTGTTCCGCCGCATCGAAATGGTGCTGGAACTACGCTGAGTGCATCCGGTACAATCACAGGCCCTAACCGATCATCACCGAAAGGCACGCACCATGAGTCGAGATGTCATCGCCACCGATAACGCACCCGGCGCTGTTGGCCCCTATTCGCAGGCCATTCGCGCCGCCGGATTCGTCTACACCGCTGGCCAGGTTCCGCTGATTCCGGGCACCAAACAGCTCATCGAAGGCGAAATCCAGGCACAGACGCGCCAGGCGCTCGAAAACATCCAGGCCGTCCTCGAAGCCGCCGGAACCAGCCTGGACAAGGTGGTCAAAGTCACCGTCTTTCTGATGGATATGAACGACTTCGCCGCCATGAACGAGGTCTACGCGGAGTTCTTCACCGTAGACCCGCCCGCGCGCTCGGCGGTGCAGGTGGCGCGCCTGCCCCTCGACGCCCGCATCGAAATCGAAGCCGTCGCCCTGGCGGAGTAGGGCACGCGTCCCCTCTCTGCCACCGTGCCAGAGAGGGGATTCTCGCCCTAACCCCATCTTGACAGCCGACCGTCCAGCTTATACAATGCCGCCATCCATGAGGGCCTGTAGCTCAGTTGGGAGAGCGCTACAATCGCACTGTAGAGGTCAGGAGTTCGAGTCTCCTCAGGTCCACCTGATGCGATGTTTGTCGAACCAGAGCCAGCTTTCACGCTGGCTTTTGTTTTTCCATCCTCGTCACCC
>CAZXCK010000111.1:0-15098 GCA_964639225.1 uncultured Anaerolineaceae bacterium
GTTGCCTGCCACAGGGGACACGACCCCTTTAGTGGGTCGGCTCCCTATAGCCAGCGGTTTTGAACCGCTGGCGAAGGCATGCTACGAGATCGGTTTATCCGCATTGATTTGTTAAAGCACATAAAAAGTGGCGGGAGCGCGAGGGTGGAACCCTCGCAATTAGAATTTTTGACTTTGCTTTTCCCTCACCCGCCGACCGCCTACCCGTTCAGGCCGGTGGTTGCCAGCAGCTCGCGCGCTTTATCCGCGTCGATGCTCAGATCGTGCACGATGCTGTACGGCAGATTATGCTGCGAGACATAATCGCGCATGTTGAGCAGCGTCTGGGTGATGTCGTCCGGGTCGAGCTGGTCCAGGCGGATGCCCGCCGTATCCAGCGTGTTGCGAATCGGCCCCACGTCCTGGCCGTGCAGCGCCGCCGCGATCATAATGCCCGGCCCGATGAGGTCGGCATAAGGCACACCCTGCTCACGCGCCAGCGTCGATTCGATGGCGTAGGCGAAATACTGCTCGCTGCCTTCCTGCGGGCGATTGTGACCAAGCTGGTTGGTAAGCTGCACTTCCATGCAGATGAGATCGAGCAGATTACGCAGCGACTCGATGCGGCCCTCACCCACGCCTTTAGCGATCTTAAACGCCTGCTGGGCGATACCGGCGGCCAGTCCTGCCGCCCAGGGCTGGAAACGCTCTTCCGGGCGATTTTTGCTGCGTTCGGCGGCGTAGCGCCAGTCGAGCAGGCCGGTGACGATGCTCAGAATCTCGGCGATGCCGGTGCCGCGAAAGTGCGGCGGCGCGGCGGCCACGATGTCCCAGTCGATGATGACGCGCTCGGCGGGGCCGGTGTCCTGGTAAACGACCGTGCCGCCTTCGCGGGTGGCGACGATGGCCGTGAAGAAGCCATCCACACTGAGCACTGTCGGGATGATGACCACCGGCAGGTTACGCTTCCAGCCGATGTACTTGGCGACATCGGCCACCAGACCACCACCCACCGCATAAATCACCTGCGCCTGTGACGGCAGGTTCTCGGCCAGTACGTCCATTCTGCCACGCTCGGCGGTGAGCGGCTCGGCCTGAGCCACCAGCGGCAGCTTGAACAGCGACCCGGCGGTGTTCCAGGCGGTTCTGCCGGTAATCAGCGCGGCAGGGCGCTTCTCTTCGATCTTCCTGAGCGATTGAATTTCAATGCGCGGCAAGTTCCAGATGGTCACCATGAGTCCCGTCCTGCGTCTGTAGCCGGAAAGCCACTAATATAGTGCGAAACGTGTGCAATTTCCATAAATTGCGGCGAAATGCGCGCCGGTTGAGCGCCTGCGTTCATCTTAGCACAAAGCCGCAGTCCGCGAAAACAAGCGAGTTACTCCTCTCGCAGCGCGTAGACCGCCGCCCCGTCAGCCTCGTAGACCGGCTCCAGGTAAGACGCCGCCGAGACGGGCGAGCGTGCCTGCATCTCCGGCAGCGTCTGCCAGCGCCATGTGTCGCGGGCCACCTGCGGACGGGTCGCTACCTGCGGCACGATCACGTAGTCGATGCCCGCCTCGCGCAGCAGTTCAGCGTGGGCCGGGTCCGCTGGATTGTGCCAGAAGGCCAGCAGCGCCTCGCGCTCGTCGGCGTTGTCGGAGTCGTCGCGGTGGTTGTGTGGCAGCGGGAAATAGACGCTGTCACGCTCGGCGATGACCGGCACCCACTTGCCGTCAAACTCCACCGGATAATTGAGTACGCGCGCTTCGGCGTCGGTGTTCTCTTGCAGCCAGGTCATGGCGCTCACGTCGGCCTGCGAGGCATACGCGCCGGGCAGGTTGAACAGGTCGCGGGCCAGGGTCATCGCCTGCCGGTTGAAAACGACCAGCAGCAGCACCCCCGCCGCGATCAGCGCGTTGGCGACGTAACTCTGGCGGTAGGTCATAGCGCCGGTGCGCGGCGCGACCAGCGAATCCCAGGCCCACAGCAGGCCCATGCCGCCCAGAATGCTGTAGGGGATAATCGGCCCGTGCCAGGCGACATCCGCCGGGTCGGCGTAGCGCGCCAGACCGGGCAGCAGCCCGCTGATGCCGCCGGTCGTCGAAAAGTCGAGGATGAACAGCAGCCACGTCGCCGCCAGGATGACCACCGGATCGCGGCGCAGCCAGCCGGTATACAGCCCCAGCGCCATCGGAAAGACGATCCACACGCCGTGATTCTGAAGCATGATGAACATGTTCTCAGCGCCGCGCTCGATTGGCTCGCCCAGGTCCGCGCCCAGCAGCGGCATGATGTCCGCCAGCCAGGGCGCGATTCCGGCCAGCGCCACCAGCGGCACGCCCAGCGCCAGCACGCCCCACATCGTCCACGACGGACGCGGCTGCCCCAGCCACATCGTCCCCAGCCAGGGGATATACCCCAGCAGCGCGACAACCAGCATACCCGTCTGGCTGAAGGCCACCGCGCCCAGCATCAGGCCAGCGCCGATGGCATCCACCGGGTAGCGCGTCTGTGTATAACGAATAGCGAAGATGAAAAACGCCTGCGTAAACAGCAGACCCAGCAGCGCGGTAAAGTCGGCGTCGAGCAGCACGCCCAGCAGACCCAGGCTGGCCAGCATCGCCAGCGCCATCGCCCGGCCCAGGCGTTTGTCGCGCAGTTCCGCGCCGAAGTCATAGGCCACCCACACGTTGAGCAGCGCCAGCACCGCCCCCACGCTGAACTGCACCGTCGGGATGCTTTGATTCAACTGCTGGCTGAGGTAGGCCGTCAGCGCGGGAAAACCGGGTGCGTAGAGGTACTCGATCTGCGGCTGGAAGGGAGCCAGCGTGTCGAAGGTTCCGCCAGCGCGCGTGGTCAGCGCCAGGAAGCCGTAAAGCTGGCCTTTGTCGCCCGGCGGCACCGGGAACAGCAGCACCGGCGCGGCGAAGATGAGCGCCACTGCCAGGAAGAAGAACAAATCCTGCGGGCCGGTCCAGCCCTGGTCAGCGTCGCTCAGCGTCTCGCCGCGTTTTTCGGCGCGTGCCTGACCAACCGACAGCGTGCCGCCCAGGAAGATACCCACCACCAGCGCAAACAGCAGATAGTCGATAACCAGTGTGTCCCACTCGAACAGCGAGGCGTAAAAAACGGAACCGCCCACCACAATCGCCAGGGCGAAAGCCGCCGCCAGACCGACGCGCGGCTGCTTCGTGGGCCACGCGGGCGACAGCATCGCGCCCGCGCCCAGAATCACCGCGCCAAACACAAACAACACAAAAACGGGCATAGTCGCCTTTCTAACGGTGTGCGTATCAGGTCCGGCTTCTTATTCTAGCGGAGCCGGGACGATTTGCCATGTCCGGCAGGGCCAGGGGTGCATCCGGAAATTGGGGCGAGTTTGTGTCTTTAGCGGTTCAAGTGTGGGCGCGCTGTAGCGCGCCCTTACGCTGGCGCGTAAGGGTGGCGTATACGCCACCCGCTTTCTGTAGCCTGCTGTACTCATGTTTTAATGCCAGGCAAAGCAGGTTTGCCCCCAAATCCGGATGCACCCATATCAAACCCAGTCGGGTAATTTGAGCGACGTTGGGTATAATAAACACATTACGTGAACCTCGGGAAAACAGGATGGATATCGGAGTCATATCAGATATACACGGAGACTCGCAGGCTCTGGAAACGGTACTGGATCGGTTCGACAATTATCATCGGGTGGACCTCATCGTATGCGCGGGCGACCTGGTGGGTCGCGGTCCAGAGCAAAACCGCGTGGTCGAGATGATCCGCGAGCGCGGCATTCCCACCGTGCGTGGCAATCATGACGAGTGGATTTATTCACTGTCGGCGGAAAACACGGCCTACCTGCATTCGCTGCCGCTGGACTGGCGCGCCAACGTGGACGGTGTCGAGTTGTTCATGTGTCATGGCAAACCGGGCAGCAATCTGTGGGGGTTGTACCGCGATCATATCTCGGACACGCTGCTCAATATGATGCTGGCGTCGCTTCAGACCGATGTGTTGATTACCGGCCACACGCATATTCCGATGTATCTGCGGGTGGAGCGGGGCTGCGTGGTCAACCCCGGTTCGGCCTATACGTTCAAGAGTTCGCGGGCGACCTCGCACACCTACGGCGTGCTGCACCTGCCCAGCCTGGACTTTGAACTGTTCGACATCGTGGCGGAACCGGTCAGACGCATCGCGTGTGAATAACCGGCGGTGGGGTTAACCGATGGCGTCAGAGCGCGCCCTCGGCCCAGCGCTGGCACAACGAAATTGTGGAGATGAACACCAACTCCGGCAGTTGATCTGGCGTGAACCAGCCGACCTGCTGCGCGTCGTCGCCGGGTTGCAGCGTACCGCCGGTGATGCGCGCCTCGTAGGCGATGGTAATCACGCCGCCATCTTTGACGCGCCAGAACACATCCAGCACGCGCCCGGTCTCGATTTCCAGGCCGGTCTCTTCGCGCATCTCGCGGCGAGCGGTATCTTCCGGATGCTCGTCCATTTCGACGTAACCACCAGCCATTGCCCACAACCCCCTGCCGGGGTCGTTGGCCCGCTGGACCAGCAGCACGCGCTCGCCATCGGTCACAAAACTGACGACGGCCACTTTCGGGTCAAAGTAGACGATGTGACCGCAGGCCGGGCAAACCGGACGCGGACGACCATCGTGTATCTGCTGGGCGGTGGGACTGCCACAGGCGGGGCAGTAGTCGGCGATGTATTTATCGGTCATGCGGCGGCGATCTCCTGCGGGCAACAGTGTAGACAACAAACGCCAGCAGTCCCAGCCCGGCCAGAACCAGCGCCCAGCCCAGCACGTCCTGGCTGGCGCTATCCTGCGGATCAGTGATGACTTCATCCGGCGGTTGCGGAGTGGGTGCGGCTGGCGGCGCTTCCGCCGATCTGGCGGCGGGGGCGTCTTCATCCGGGGCGATCTCGCCTACGGCTTCTTCTTCGACTTCGGCTTCGACCGCCTGATTTTCGACGCTGGCCGCACCAGCGGCGACAGACGTCTCATCATCGAGCGCTTCGGCTTCATCCACCTGCGTCTGCCGGGCGACCGGTGGCACGGCCTGCGGCACGGGCACATCGACCGGCGCGCCGTCCGCGTCTTCTGGTGGCGCGGGCATCTCCAGCGCCAGCGGATCGGCACTGTCATCGAGTGCGCCGAGGCCTGGCGGGGCGTCGGGCACGGCCATCGCTTCAGGTTCACCGGCGACTTCAGGTTCACCGGCGATTTCAGGTTCACCGGCGACTTCCGCCGCCGCGTCCAGCGCGTCGTTGAACGTCTCGACCTGGGGCGCGTCCAGCGCTTCGACCAGTTCCTCTTCGACGACATCGGCGGTTTGGGTAGCGGCGACGGCGACCGCATCCGGCGAGGCCAGCGGCGCGGGCGAGTCCACGTCCATTGGCGCGCTGACCGGGGCTGGCAGCGTGTCGCCGGTGGGCGTGTCGCCCAGCAGCAGCAGCGCGCCCAGGAAGATCATCACCACCGAGGCCGCCGCGCTGACGAGGCTCACCGCCGGGAAGCGGATGATACGGCGCGGCGCAACCGGCGCGGCGACACGCGCGCCTTGCAGCATGGCTGGCGTGAGCGTGAAATCGCGCGGGGCTTTGAGCGGCGGCAGATCGCGCACCAGAGCGACGGTATGGCGCAGGGCGTCCAGTTCGCGGCGCAGGGCGTCGTCGGTCTGCAGACGAGCTTCCAGTTCGGCACGTTCGGATTCGTCCAGTGCCCCGTCGATATAGGCGGAGAGCTGTTCGGTGTCTCTGTCGGTCAGGTTCGGCTCGGCAGACATGGCAGATACTTTGCTACATAGTTAAACAACACTTTACAGACGATAGGCAGGCGGCAAAAGTTCCTGAACCGCCTGCAAACAGCGTCGCAGACCGGCCCGCGCCCGGCTGAGGCGGGACTTTACCGTACCCAGTTCGACGCCGGTCACGTCGGCGATCTCGTGGTAGTTGTAGCCCTCAATATCGCTCATGACCAGCGTCACGCGCTGGTCATCGCTGAGGCCGTTGATGCAGCGCTGGATGGCGGCGTTCAGTTCGCTGTTGAGCGCGGCCTGTTCTGGTGAGACGCTGGTCTCGTCCGGGATGGGGGGGCCGTCGTCGCTGTCGTCTGGTGCCAGGTCATCGAGGGGCGTCGCGGGCCGTCGTTTGTGATAGCGCAGGGTGTCGTAGCAGGTGTTGGTGGTGATGCGCAGCAGCCAGGCCCGGAACACGCCACCGCGATACGTCTCCAGGCGGCGGTAGGCTGTGATGAAAGCGTCCTGGGCGGCGTCGGCGGCGCGCTCGGCATCGCCCATAATGCGATAGGCCACACTGAAAACCGTATCCTGGTAAAACAGCACCAGTTGATTGAAGGCGTCCAGGTCGCCGCGCTGCGCCGCTGTGACCAGCGCCTGTTCGTTGTCCAGTTTGTCCGCCATTGACTTTTCAGCCCGGTGAAACTATAAATAAGACCAGTCTGAGGGCGTGAAGATGCCGCCCAATAAACGCACGCCGGAGTGGCGGAATTGGCAGACGCAATTGACTCAAAATCAATCGTCCTTCGGGACGTGTGGGTTCAAGTCCCACCTCCGGCACTGGCCAGGTCATCATGATCTGGCTTTTTTTATTGGCTGGCGCTCGCCTGGGGAGATGGTATCGGAGGGCCGGGGTAAAGTCAATGGAAGGGCGACGGGAGTTGTACGGCAAAAAACAACGCCCGCCGGTGTGGGCGGGCGCTGTCGCAGCGACACTAACGGGCGTCTATTCTTCTTCGGCGTCGAAGACTTCCAGGTTGCTGAACGAGCCGCTGACGGTCACTGAGCCATCTTCTTCCTCGAAGCCGCCGTCGGCGCTGAACTCAAACGTGCCGCTGTAGCGGTCGCCGGCTTCGGTCAGCGTCAGCGTGCCGCTTACATTCAACATGAAATCCGCGCTGTCCATATCTTCCATATTGATGTAACTGTATTCCGCACCAAAACCGGCTGCGCTCATGGATGGGTCGGTCAGTTCGTAGGTACCGGCGCCGGTATCTGGTGGGGTGGTGATGAGCACCATATACAGTTCGGATGACATCGAGCCGTTGGACAGCATGATCTCGATGTGCGGCTCAATCGTAATACCGGAAACTTCCATACCAGGATTGCGCACCACTACACCCTGCCCCTCGTCGATGCTGAGTTCCTGCGCGCCGCTGACGGTATATTCAAACGTGCCGTCGCCGATGGCACCCAACTGCGGCGCGTCGTCGGCGTCTGCCGGTTGCTGAACATCCGGGTCAGCGGCATCGGTGGGTGCGGCGGTCGGTGAATCGCTGCCGCCACAGGCTGCCAGCAAAAACGTCAGGGGGATCAGGCTGATTACAATAAAGCGTTTGAGTAACATTTTTGCCTCCTCACAACTCAATAAGGTTTTTCAGTATAACGGCCATGTAATAAATGACCACCCTGAGAAACCGAAGCATCCGCAAACCATTTCTCAACGAATATTTGTGCAGCGGCGGCCTCACCAGTGCTAAGATACGTAGGTCTAAATTAACCCATTCGAGCACGGATACCGGAGACTCTGCCGTGAACGCGGTCATTCTGCTGCTGGCCAGCCACAATGAATTACGCAACCAGTTGTGCGACTGGCTCGCAGCCGACTATGCTGATCTGACGATCCACACCGGGCCGCAGCAGCCCGCTTATGGCCTGGTCATTATGGACTCGGCCTCGCTGCGACGGTATCTGCTGGCGGCGGGTCGGCAGTGGCTGGCGCGGACGGTGCTCCACATCCATACCGACCCGGAGCTTTCGCCCTGGGAACAGGTCAGCGATTTCATCGCCGTCCCACCAGACGATCCATGCGGGCTGGACCGCGCCGAGTTCCGGGCGCGAGTAGCACGGCTGCTAACGAACCAGTCGGGCGAGTCGATGATGGTCCGTATGCAGGACGACGCCGGTCTGCTGAGTTACATTCTGTACAACATGCCGGTGATGTTCAACGTTATAGGCGACGACCGGCTGTTCAAGGTGTGGAACGGCGAATGCGAGCGCGTCACCGGCTACACCGCCGATGAGATCATCAACAACCCGCAGGCGATGGCCCTGCTGTACCCGGAACCAGATTATCTGCAGGACAAGTTGCGTGAGCTGGAAGAACGGCAGGGCAATTATCGTGACTGGGAGTGGGACCTGGTGACGCGCAGCGGTGAGGTGCGCACCATCGCCTGGTTTAACGAGACCAGCGCGGCACCGGTCGAGGGCTGGTTTGGCTGGGGAGTCGGTGTGGACGTCACCGAGCGCAACCGCGCCCGCGCCGCCGAGCAGGAAGCGCGCACGCTGGCCGAGGCGCTGCGCGACACGGCGACTCTGCTCACCAGCACGCTGGACATGGATGAGGTTTTCGAGCGTATTCTGACGAATGTGGGGCGCGTGGTCGAGCACGACGCGGCCAACATTATGCTGATCGAGGATGACATCGTGCGGGTGGTGCGTACCGCTGGTTATGATGACCATCCGGTAGCGCGAGACTGGCGGCGCTGGGCGGAGCATCCGCTGAAAAAGACGAGCCACCTGAGGCGGATATACGACTCGCGGCAGCCGCTGGTCATACCCGATGTACGCAGCATGCAATGGCGTATCCCCGATATCGAAGGCTGGATTCAGTCGGTAGTGGCAGCGCCCATCGTCCTCCAGCAGCAGGTGATCGGCTTCATCAATCTGCAAAGCCTGCAGCCTGATTATTTCACCCCAGTGGATGCCGACCGGCTGCAGGCCTTCGCCGAGCAGGCGGCCATCGCCATTCAGAATGCCCGGCTGTACCAGCAGGCGCGGGCGCTGGCGGTGCTGGAAGAACGGCAGCGGCTGGCCCGCGACCTGCACGACGCCGTTTCGCAGACGCTGTTCGCCGCCACGCTGATGGCCGAGGCGCTCACACGCCATCTCAACAGCAACCCGGCGTGGACCGAACGGCAGGTCTCCGAACTGTATCACCTGCTGAAAAGCGCCCACGCCGAGACTCGAACGCTGCTGCTGGAACTGCGCCCGGACGATCTGCCCGACTTGCGGCTGGACGATCTGCTGCGCCAACTGGCCACCAGCGCCCAGAGCCGCAAAATGCTCGACTTTTCGCTGGTTATCGACCTGAAGCAAGACCCCGCGCCGGACGTCAAAACGGTGATATATCGGGTGGCGCAGGAAGCGATCAACAACATCATCAAACACGCTAACGCTCGCCAGGTACAGATGTGGCTGGCTGGCGATGACCAGCAACTGAAGCTGGTTATTACCGATGACGGCTGCGGCTTCGATCCGCTGGCGGTGCCAGCCGGCATGGGTCTTAACATCATGCACGAGCGAGCCGCCGGCATTGGGGCTTCGCTGGAAATCCACAGCCAGCCCGGCCAGGGGACCACCGTTGATATGGAATGGCAGCAGCTACAGAACCAGGAGAACCGATGACGGAAACCATTCGCGTGATGCTGATCGACGATCACGACATTGTGCGCCAGGGATTGAGCGTGCTGCTGGAGACGTTCGACGATCTGCTGCTGGTTGGGCAGGCTGCCGATGGCCAGACCGGCGTTGACCTGTGCGCCGAGCTGCGCCCGGACGTGGTGCTGATGGACCTGGTGATGCCGGGCACACTGGACGGCGTAGCGGCCATCTCACAAATTCGGACGGTGTCGCCGGGTACGCGCATCATCGCCCTGACGAATTACAAAGACGACGAACTGGTACAGGCCGCTCTCCGGGCCGGGGCCATCAGCTACCTGCTCAAGAATGTGGGGCTGGACGACCTGGCCGGGGCCATCCGCACGGCGCATAGCGGTCAGGGAACGCTGGCCCCGGAGGCCATCCAGGTGCTGATGAGCGCCGCCAATCGCCCGCCGCCGCCCGGCCACGACCTGTCGGCGCGCGAGCGTGAGGTGCTGGCGCTGGTGGCGCAGGGGCTGAACAATCAGGCGATCGCCGCGCAGCTCAACATCAGCCGTTCGACGGTCAAGAACCATGTGAGCAACATCCTCTCCAAGCTGGGGGTGGCCAACCGCGCCGAGGCCGCCGCGCTGGCTGTTGAGCACCGGCTGACGCCCAGGGGCAAATAGGCCATACGGCCCAGCAAAAAATGCGCTCATAACCTCATATCCTGCCCCCGGGAATGATTTATGCTTGAAACAGACAGACACAAAGTGGGGGCTGTCGGATTTGTTATGTTGAGCGATCACATCGTCACAGGCAAAGAGGTTGTCGTACCACACAGCGACAGACCACTGGGCGTGGTGACCGCTGTGATTTTCGACTCGCTGGCGGGCATTGTGCTGGGCTTCGCGCTGGATTCCCCCGGCTGGCACCCAGCGTCGCGCATACTGCCCTGGAGCGGCCTGCGCGATGTGTCGGCGGAGCGGATTGTCGCTCAGTCTCCGGGCATGATTGTGGCTGCCGGTCATCTGTACAGTGTGCGGCGCGTGCTGGAACGTTCGCCGTTGTGGCCGCATATTCCGGTCTGCGATGCCGCTGGGCTGGAACTGGGCTTTGTATGTGGCGTCTATTTCGATGCGTGGACGGGCACCATTCAGGGTTACGGACTCAACATCCGGCCTGGCGCGCTGGAGACGAGATGCCACCGCGTTGCGCGCGCGCTGCGAGTAGAGCCGGAAACCATGATTGTGCCTGGTGTGGCGCAGCCAGCGATCGGGCCACTGAAGCTGGCCACCGGGTCACTCTTTGAGAAAGCACACCTGTTGTAACGCTCTGTAATCGCCTCTTGGTAATCTTTATTGTGACGTTTAACACAAATCGACTATGTATTACGTCACCTTCGTCTTTCTTTACGTGCAAACGTAGAAATACGGTGTATGCTATAGGTAAATAGGCTGTAAGTACCTGTACGTAGTTCTGCAACATCGAGCGTGGTGATTTGTTCAAGGATGACATAAAATGTTCACCAGGCAGTACCGGCCCCAGCCGACCATCTGGCACGTTCCTGGTGGTCCAGCCGGAAACAACTCCGCTATCGCGGAGGAACATGCCGACACGACCTACGCCCAACCCGGCGAGCTGCGTAATCCACACGATGCGCTGCTGGAAGGTCTGGATTGTCGCGGGCACCATCTGCGCGACATCGCGGACAACGGCCAGCGCCCCGGAGAGAGCAGCGCCGCAAACGCGCAGGCCGGTTGACCAGAACGAGTCGCGGAGAGGTTTCGCATTACGTGACTGACACCGAACCCAAACACAGTCGCCAGCAGTCGCCGCAACTCTGGGAAGCACTGTTCGCTGTGGTGATACTGCTTGCCGGTTTTGTACTGGGGACATTCCTCGGCTTAAGACACCAGCCTGACGCTGACCATCAGACACCAGACAAGTAACGCCCAACACGCCCGCCAGACGATTACCGGCGGGCTTTTTGATTCCAGCGCAGGCCGCACGTGGAACCAACAGATCACCAGCGGCGTCATTGGAGCAATAGCCAATGAATCGCCGAGGGGCCTACCATGAACGCCAGACGAATCCTTTTTGTGTTATTTTTCCTGTTTTTGCTGGCGGCGGCGCTGCCAGCGGCGGCCCAGGTGGTCATCACCGACCCGGCTGCGCTCAAAATCGATTACCAGCGGGTGCAGGTGACGGTCGAGGACCAGATCGCCAATACGCACATCGACATGCAGTTCACCAACCGCAGCATGAACCTGGTGGAAGGGACGTTTGTCTTTCCGCTGCCGCTGGGGGCCGCCGTCGACCGGCTGACGATGCACGTCGATGGCATGGCGATCGACGCGCGCATTCTGCCCGCCGACGAAGCCCGCGCCATCTATGACGAGATCGTGCGGCAGTACCGCGACCCGGCCCTGCTGGAATACATCGGCCAATCGGTCATCCAGGCGAACGTGTTCCCTATCCCGGCGGGCGACTCGCGCCGGGTGGAAATCCGTTACGCGCAGGTGCTGGAAGTCGATAACGGCCTGCTGCATTATGTGTATCCGCTGCACGCGGTGGCCAACGCCGGGCGCGTCATCGACCAGATGAGCATCGTCGTCGATGTGACCAGCGCCAGCCCGGTGAGCAGCGTCTACTCGCCGAGCCATCCGGTGCAGGTCAAGCGCGGCGACGATGGCCGCAGCTTCCGCGCCACGTTTGAGCAGGCCAATTATACGCCCGGCGACGACTTCAGCCTGTATTATGGCCTGGCTGGCGACGGCATCGGCCTGAGCCTGCTGAGTTACCGCGAGAGCGCCACCGAGGACGGCTTCTTCATGCTGCTGGTACAGCCGCCGCTGAACGTCGCCGAGGAAACCATCGTGCCGAAGGATGTGATCGTGGTGCTGGACCAGTCCGGCAGTATGCAGGGGGCCATGTGGGACCAGGCGCGGCAGGCTGCCGCTTACGTGCTGGCCAACCTCAACCCGCGCGACCGCTTTAATGTGATTGCCTTCAGTTCCGGGGTGCGCGTCTACAGCAGCGGGCTGGAAACCAGCGACGAGACCAGCGGCGCCATCAACTGGATGGATCGCATGCAGGCCGACGGCATGACCGACATCAACCTGGCGCTGCTCACCGCGCTGGAGATGGCCGACGCCGAGCGCCCGACGACCGTGCTGTTCCTGACGGACGGCGAGGCGACCGAGGGCGTCATGGATACGCCCGGCATTCTGGCGAACCTGCACGCCGCCATTTCGCCCAATGTGCGCGTCTTTACGTTCGGCGTGGGCGACGCTGTCAACACGCATCTGCTGGACAGCATCGTGCGCGACTTTCACGGGACGGGCACCTATGTGCGCCCGTCGCAGCGCATCGATGAGGCCGTCGCCAGCCTGTACAACAAGATCAGCGCGCCGGTGCTGACCGGCCCGGCGCTGGACTTCGGCGGGGCGCAGGTTGAAATGCTGTACCCGGATCATCTGCCGGACCTGTTCGCCGGCGAGCAGCTTACGGTGGTGGGCCGCTATCGCCAGGGGACCGACGACCTGAGCATCACGCTGACCGGCTCGGTGGGCGGCGATTCGCAGACGTTCGTCTACGATGAGCTGTCACTGCGGTCGCTGGCCGGTGGCGAGCCGTTCATCGGGCGGCTGTGGGCCACGCGGCGCATCGGCGACCTGCTGAACAGCATCCGGCTGCACGGCGAGAATCCCGAAGCCGTCGAGAGCATCATCGCGCTCAGCCTGCGCTACGGCATCATCACGCCCTACACCAGTTTCCTGATCGAAGAGGACGACATCTTCGGCGGCGAGGGCCGGGCGCAGATGCAGGAGGCGCTCAGCGACACGCTCGATACGATGTCACGCTCGGTGACCGGCTCGGCGGCGGTGGATACAGCGACCAATCTGGGCGCGATGACCCAGGCCGAAGCGCCGGCGGCCATGCCCATGCCGACCCAGTCGATGACGGACGGCGACGCCGAGTTCGAAGAAGCGGCCCCGGCTGTGAATCCGCTGCGGACGGTGCATGACAAGACGTTCATCCTGAGCGACGGCGTGTGGACCGACACCATCTATGACGCGGATACGATGCCGGTGGAGACGGTCGAGTTCCTGAGCGACGCCTACTTTGAGCTGCTGGACCGCCTGCCGGAACTGGGCGCTTACTTCGCCCTGGGAGACCAGGTGCTGGTCGTGCTGGACGACGTGGCGTATCAGGTGGTCACAGCGGCATAATCCTCACGCAAATCAATCTTCGCTGTCTCAGCCCCGCCCCGCTGGTCGCATCCGGTGGGCGCGGGGCTGTTCTGCGTTCTGGCTGCGGTGTTTTCTCATAAGAATCTGATGATTGTGTAAAACTTCGTTTACAAATAATGCTTAATATTTGAGATGTAACGTAGCAAGAGGGATCATCTGCCGGGCCATATGTAGCCCACAAGCAGATTGTAACCTGACCGTAAGCAGTAAGTTCAGGGTAGGAAATCATTATGATGCATATCGCAAGCAGACTGGCACGCGGCGTGGTCATCGCGCTGTTGCTGCTGGCTATCGGATTTTTCGCTGGCGTGGGACTGCTGGACAGTTCGACTTCCGCCAGCCCAGCGACATATTTTGTGGATGATTCCCCGGCACAGGCGCAGCGGGTGGCTCTTGAAGAACTGGAGCTGACCGAAATTGAGCGCACGATGGCTGAAATCTACCGGGAAGTCAGCCCATCGGTGGTGGCCATCAGCATTACGCGGGGCGCCAATGGTTTTGAAGAAGGCGGTTCTGGTTCCGGCTTCGTCATCGACCGCGAGGGTCACATTATGACCAACTTCCATGTGGTCCAGGGTGCCGAGGAGATCATCGTCAACTTCTTTGACGGCACCATCGTCCGCGCCGAAGTAGTGGGGCTGGACCCGGACTCCGACCTGGCGATCGTCCAGGTGGATTTGCCCGAAGATCGTTTGCAGCCGGTGACATTCGGCAGTGTGGACGATCTGGCGATTGGTCAGATGGTGGTGGCGATCGGCAGTCCGTTCGGCCAGCGCTGGACGCTGACCAGCGGCATCATCAGCGCGCTGGAACGCACCATCCAGGGACTGGGTTCGTACAGCATCGGCTCGGCCATCCAGACGGACGCGCCCATCAACCCCGGCAACAGCGGCGGCCCGCTGCTGAATCTGAGCGGTGAAGTGGTGGGCATCAACTCGCAGATCATCAGCCGGACGCGCAGCAACTCGGGCATCGGTTTCGCTGTGCCCAGCGATCTGGCGGTGCGGGTGGCCCGCGAGCTGATCGAAAAGGGCGAGGTGGATTACAGCTTCCTGGGTATTACCGGCTCTGACGTGAGCCTGGGCGTGATCGAGGCGCTGGACCTGGCGAACAACCAGCGTGGTGTGGTCATCTCCCGCGTGGAGCCGGGCACACCAGCGGCTGAAGCTGGCCTGCGCAACTTCCAGGTGACCGGCCAGGGTCCGAACCAGCGTGTGGTCAGCGCGGACATCATCACGGCCATCGACGGCCAGCCACTGACCGGCATCTCGGACCTGATCAGCTATCTGGCGCGTTATACGCTGCCGGGTGACACGATCACCATGAGCGTGCTGCGCGACGGCGAGACGGTGGAGCTAACGACGACGCTGCGTTCGCGCCCGCGCAACACCCCCCAATAACTTTCGCAAACCCTGTTGAGAATTCCCGGCCTTCCCCTCCCCCGAAGCCGGGAATTCTCTGTTTTTGTGGGGATCAGGAATTGAAGTAATCCGAATCCACGCGC
>CAZXCK010000112.1:0-14950 GCA_964639225.1 uncultured Anaerolineaceae bacterium
GGCGATGGCTCTGGCGATGGCGATTTAATTTAATAATTCAAAAAGGAAAAGTTATGGGCGCAGAGGCAAAGAGGATCGAGGCACCGCCACAGAATACGCCGGAATGGTTGGAGTGGCGAAAGAAATACATGGGAAGCAGTGATGCACCCGCCGCCCTGGGTATGAGCCGCTGGTGTAGTCCGCAGGAAGTGGCAGCGGAAAAGAAAAAGCCCCGCACAAGCGACAAGCACCCGGAGCCGGAAAGCCCGGAAATGCGCCGGGGCCATGTGCTTGAGGAAGTGGTGGCCAGGCTGTACTCCGGGGCGACCGGCAAGCGCGTTGATATTGCACCTTCTGCAGTACACCCCGAATATGACTGGATGGCAGCCAGCCCGGATCGCAACGTGGTTGACGATGATCCCTTCGACCGCATCCTTGAATGCAAGACCCACACCGCATGGGTACGCGATCAGTATGGAGAGCCTGGAACCGACGAGGTAACGGACTATGAGTTTATCCAGGTGCAACACCAGATGGCTGTCACCGGCGCGGAAGCGGTGGACGTAGCGATCCTCTTCGGCGAAAACGAAACCATGCAACTCCTGGCCGATATGCTGGACTCCGGCAATGTCACCATTGACTATGCCGTCACGATGGCAGAGCAGCTTTTTGAGCTGGCTATTTACCATGTCAAGCGGGACGAAGAATTTATCGCCACGCTGATCGAAGCCGAGAAAGAGTTCTGGGAACGCTACGTTCTCGGCGACGAAATCCCCACCGATTACAAGACCATCCAGCCCAAGAGCGGCATACGTACAGCCACCGACAAGGAAAATATTGAAGTGGTTGACCTCAAGGAAACGTGGCTGCAAAAGAAGCGCACGGACGCCACCTATGAAGAAATAAAGGCATGGTGGCAGGATCAGATAAAGGAAGCCGAAGGCATCGGCACCCGCGCAGGAAATATCACCTGGAAGAAGAACAAGGACAGCGTCAAGGCCGTAACCGACTGGCAGGCTCTCGCCCGTTACCTCGGGGAAGAATATTGCAGCCCGGACGGCTTTGAAGAGTTGGTCAAGGAACACACCGAGGAAGTAGTAAAGCCGGGGCCGCGAGTGTTTCGCGTTCCGGCAAGCTGGAAGAAGGAACTTTAGAAAGGCCACCCCCGCCGGGGCTTTGCACGGCAACCGGCAAGGATGGCCACAGAACAGGTAAAGGAGAATATAGCATGAACGAAGTCACAAAACAAGAGCCAAAGCAGAGGCCGGGGTTGATCGCCACTTTTGCGAACCGGCAGGGCATGGATGCAAAGAACGTCTTGCCCGTCCTGATGGACACGATTATCCCCAACGGCAACGCCAGCGATGAGCAAGTGCAGGTATTCCTGGCAGTCTGCAATGAGTACCGCCTCAACCCCTTTCTGAAGGAAATCTATGCTTTCCCGGCGAAGGGCGGCGGCATCCAGCCCATTGTCAGCATTGACGGCTGGCTCAAACTGATCCACGAGCACAAGGATTTGGACGGCGTGGAGTTTGAGGAAGTCAGCGACGAGGACGGCAACCCGAAATATACCACTTGCACGATACACCGCAAGGGCCTTGCCAGGCCGGTGGTAATCACCGAATACTTTGCCGAGTGCACCCGCTCGACCGACCTCTGGAAGAAGTGGCCGCGCCGGATGCTCCGGCACAAGGCGTTAATCCAGTGCGCCCGTGTGGCCTTTGGCTTCGCCGGGATCGTGGATGAGGACGAAGCAGAGCGCATGAGGGAAGTCGGCGCAATCGTGGTTGAAACGGAGATGACCGAAAAGACCAGGAGCGTCCACGACAAGCTGAAAAACCGGCGCGGGCAAGAGCAGCCCGAAGCGGAAGACACACCGGAAGAGGCAGAAGCCGCCGAAGGGCAAGACCATATTCCCGACGCCACGAAAAAGGTCGAGCCGGAAGAGCAGCCGGAGGATGAGGCTTATGCCTTCCTTTATAACAACTACCGCGAATGGCAGGCCGAGATTGACGAAGCCCTGACAGACGTAAAACTCCCCACCCTTGACGCGATCATTCCGCAAGACCTGACCGTCACCGACAGCAACAAACTGGCACGGGCAGCGCGGAAGGTTAGCGACCTGATTGCGGCACAGAATGACAAGGAGGATAACGGCAATGGCTGAACAGCAACCCGGCATCCGTACCATGCGCCCCCGAGGCCGTGACCCGCAATTCTTCTGCCAGAACTGCAAGTGCAAGCGTTACGTCGAATGCACCTGCAAGCGGAAAAAGAAAGAAGGTGAGGAATGAAGATCATAAACCTGCAATCAGAAAACATAAAGCGTTTGAAGGCCGTTGAAATCAAGCCGGATGGATCACTTGTAACCATTGGGGGCCGCAACGCACAAGGCAAGTCCTCATTGCTCGACAGCATCGAATATGCCCTGGGTGGCAAGCCGAAGGTTGACCGGCCTATCCGCGACGGGGAGAAGTCGGCGCGGGTGGTTCTGGAGACGGAAGAGCTTATCGTCACCCGCAGCTTTACCGAAAAGAGCAGCCAGTTGAAGGTGGAGAACCGCCACGGCAGACGCTTCTCTTCCCCACAGGCCATGCTTGACAAACTGTATGGCAGCCTGACCTTTGACCCGCTGGCATTCAGCCGCAAGAGCGCGAGGGAACAGGCCGAAACTCTCCGGGCTTTGGTAGGCATCGACCTTACCCCGCTGGACAAGGCACGGCAGGAAGCCTTTGAAGAGCGCACCCACATAAACCGGGAGATCAAGAGCCTGGAGGCGCAGATCGACGCCATCCCGCCTGTTGAAGTCCAGCCAGTGAGCATATCGGAACTGACCTCCGAACTGGAGAAGCGCAATAAGTATAACCAGGACGGGAATTACCTTTGTGAACTGAAGCGACAAAAAGAGTATGAGCTTAACGGCATTGAAACAGAATGGCGCAATGTGCTTGAACAGATCGCAGCCCTTCGTGACAGGGCCATTAAACTTGAAGAAAAAAAGGAAAGCATTGAAAAGGCTTTGCAAGAAGTAAGTTTTGAATTCCAAAAGTTCCAGCCCCAAGACACCGACGAAATCCGCAGCCAGCTTGCCGCCGCAGAAGAGACCAACCGCAAGGCGGCACAGGCCGAGAAGCGTAACGAACTGATCGAGCAGAACAAAGCCAAGTGCGCTGAAGCGGATAAACTCACCGACACCATCAAAGAGATCGACGCCGAGAAGCAGGCCACCCTGGCAGAAGCATCCTTCCCGCTTGACGGCCTGGCCTTCGATGAGTCCGGCGTCACCATGAAGGGCATCCCCTTCGAGCAATGCAGCAGCGCGGAGCAACTGCGGATCAGCGTGGCCATGGGCTTTGCCATGAACCCGGAACTGCGCGTCCTGCTTATCCGCGAAGGCAGCCTTCTGGACTCTGAAAGTATGGAGGTCTTGCGCGAACTGGCAGAGCAGCACGAGGGCCAGTTGTGGATAGAGCAAGTCAGCGAAACAGGCAAAGGCTGCACCGTATTCATTGAGGACGGGGCAGTCAAGGAAGGGGGCGAGTGATGGCAGGCTTCAACAAGGTAATCCTTCTCGGCAATCTCACAGCCGATCCCGAACTGCGCTACACCGGGCAAGGCACGGCAGTAACTGATCTCCGGATGGCAGTCAATACCAAGAGCAAGGACAAGGAAGAAACGCTCTTTATCGACTGCAAGGTATGGGATCGCATTGCCGAGAACTGCGCGGAATATCTGCACAAGGGCAGCCAGGTACTTGTGGAGGGCCGCTTGCGTACCGACGAATGGGAAGACCGCGACACTGGCAAGAAGCGCACCAAGATAGCGGCAACAGCCTACGCGGTGCAATTCCTTGGCAGTCCTGACAGCCAGGGTAGCAACCGGCAGAGTCAAAACAGCCGCAGCCGGGGTAATGACAACCGCCGCAATAGTGACCCGCCAGAGCCGGAAAATTACGGCGGTCTTGATGATGATTTTAATACCAGCGATGTGCCTTTTTGATTTGGCAGGCGGGTCGTGGCCAGGCCCGGCAAGGCCAGGCGCGGCATGGCGAGGTTTGGTATGGCAGGCGAGGCAAGGAGTGGCGGGGCGGGGTTTGGCGAGGCACGGCCTGGCCGGGTTTGGTACGGCAGGCACGGCGAGGCAGGGCGCGGCGTGGCGCGGCCTGGCCGGGTTTGGTACGGCAGGCGCGGCGCGGCGAGGCACGGCGGGGTTTGGCAGGGCTGGGCACGGCGAGGTTTGGCAGGCAGGGCGCGGCTTGGCGAGGCATGGCGAGGCATGGCGAGGCATGGCATGGTTTACTTTTGTGTAACTTTATGAGGCTTAATTTTTATTAAAGGATCAGAAAGATGGCTAAGAAAAAAGCGAACGTGGAAATTGGCAAGATTGACCTGAACACCATTGAGTTGACCCTTATTGGGGATGCACCGCTTATCGTGCATAAGTTCAGCCACAAGGCACAGGCTGAAATGCTGGCTAAGCAGTGCAAGGTCACAATGCCGAAAGAGGCAAAAGACCCGGCGATGCAGTACGAAATGGCAACCTATTACATTGATAACGATGGCCGTGAAATCAATGACGGGATCGACATGAGCCTGATCCCTGACGGCAAGGTTGATAAATTCAACGAACAGGTCAAGAAGCACATCGAAAACCTGAAAAAAATCAAGAAGCCGATGTTTGGTATGCCAGCGGTTGCCTTCAAGGCTTGCGCTATCCGGGGAGCAAAGAGCCTCGGTATGGTCATGGCAGACATGCGCGGGGCTTTCCATATTCCGACAGAGTTTGTTCAAATACATGGCGAACGCTCTATGCGTAGCGATATGGTGCGGATCAGTATGGGTACAAGTGATGTGCGCTTTCGCCCGGAGTTCAAGGATTGGTGGGCGCAGTTCCTGGTCACCTATAACGCGGCTGTTATTACGCCCCACCAACTTCTGAATATGTTTAACAGCGGTGGGTTCTCCTGCGGTGTAGGAGAATGGCGACCGGAGAAGTCGGGCAGTTATGGCATGTTCCACGTTGCCAGCGATGCGGAAAAAAAGGCTTGTAAGTAACTACGGCAGGCGAGGACGGGCAGGGTACGGCAAGGACTGGTTAGGCACGGTCTGGTACGGCAGGCGAGGCAGGCGAGGCAGGCAAGGTTATTTTTTAACAACCATCAGAACAGGAGAAAGAAATGGCGAAGAAATACGGAATACTTAACGGGCGGTCGGTAAAGGGCGACCCGGACAGCATCGGCAAACGACTGGAGCGGATAGCGAAGCGCAATAAGGGACAGCTTGACCCGCACAATGTTGTTAAGGATGCGGCAGACAGCAGAAGCCCACTGCATCCTAACTTTGAATGGGATGACGCGAAGGCAGCACAGCAGCACAGGCTGTTTCAGGCGCGGTATCTGATTGGCTCAATCGTCGAGGTCAATGTCCACACGCAGAAACAGACACGCAGTTTTGTCAACGTCACAACCGTAAGCGATGACGAGGGCAACCTCCTGCGGGAACGCTCATACGCCACGATTGAAACGGCCATGTCTGATCCACGTTTGCGCCAGCGCGTTCTCGGCACGGTCAAAAAGCAACTCAATACGGTACTGCGCCAGCATTCGGAACTGGAGGAACTGGCGGCGGTTTATGAAGCTGTTGAGGCAATCCCGGCATAAGGAAGGACGTAAAAATGTCAGCAACCACCAAACGTAGCGCAACCCTTGAACTGTACATGGTAGACGAAGAGGCGAACCGCTGGACATGGCAGATCGAGACGGAAGGAACAGCCATAACCCCGCAGCGGGGGCGAACCTTTCAGACGGCCAGGTCAGCGCGGAAGGCCGCACGGATCGCCGCGGATAAACTTGGCGTCCACATCACCAAGGAAAGCAATCTGGAAGAGCGGTAATTTTTGAAACCACGATCTTGGGGGATCGGAACATGAGAAAACAACTTTGCTCTTCCTGCCTGCGCGACCGTCCCGCGCATGAGTTCAAGCGGCATAGCAGCATCAGTAAGGGCAGGCGTGAGCAGCCCCGTTGCTGGCGGTGCCAGATTGAACGTGAACAGCGCAGGCTTAACCAGGAGCTTGAGAAGTACGACCGCGCCTGGAAGGCAGTGCAGGCCGAACAGGAACGCCACAGCGCGGCACAGCAGCGGTTTGAGCAATCACGGCTGGCAGCGAGTGGGGATAAGTAATGAAGATACTGATTGCCTGCGAGAGAAGCGCGAGAGTGCGCGATGAATTTATCAGGGGGGGGCACAATGCTATTAGTTGCGACCTGTATCCGTCAGATACTCCTGGCCCACATTATCGCGGAAATGTACTGGACATCATGTATTGGAAGGGATGGGACGGCATGATTGCTTTTCCAGACTGCACATACCTTTGCTCAAGCGGCCTTCACTGGAACAAGCGTGATTCAGAACGGGCGGCAAAAACAGAGAAAGCCCTTGAGTTTGTCAAGACCTTACTTAACGCACCGATTGAAAAGATTGCACTGGAAAACCCTATTGGCTGCATATCAACGCGCATCCGCAAGCCGGATCAGATTATACAGCCGTACCAGTTTGGGGAAGATGCCAGCAAATCAACGTGCTTGTGGCTCAAAGGCTTCCCGCTCCTGCAACCAACTGAATATATAGAGCCGCGCATAGTGAACGGCAAGAAGCGGTGGGCAAACCAGACCGACAGCGGCCAAAACAGGCTAGGCCCGTCCGAGGACAGAGCGCAAATAAGAAGCACAACCTATATGGGTATAGCCAGGGCAATGGCAGAGCAATGGGGGAAGCAATGCAAATAACCATCCTCGGAAAGTCAGGCTGTGGCCGATGCGACAGCGCGAAGGAAAAGGCAGCGTTAATGGGCTTTGAGTTTGACTATATCGATTTTGATAACCCCGCCGAATGGTGGGTAAACGGCGCGGTCGAAGCCCTGGCAGCAGCAGCCTTTGCCGGTCTGGACTTCGGCCACCCGCCAATCATTGTCATTGACGGCACGGCCTATAAATACGCGGCAGGCATGAAGGAACTGAAAGGACGGCGCAATGTACGCAACTGAAAAATGTGCGAACTGTGGCGCACCAGAATACCGGCTTACAGCGCATAGTACCAGGAGGCGCACGGTCTACGACCTCAACGGGCCGCGTGAATATACCTATACGATGGAGCATTGCCACGAGTGCGGGAAATTCAAAATATGCCAGTGGTTTCGCGATCTCATTGTGGGCCGGTCGAAAATGACCAAGGCACTGGCAGACCGCATGATTGCACAGACAGAAGAAATGCCGCTCTGGAAGGTGGCACGGCTCTACGAAAACAAGCACGGCGTGAGCCTGCCGGAAAACACCTTGCACTACATTTTGACAACCAGGCGGCTGGAGTTGATTGACGAAAAGGCGGTGGCATGAAAAGCAAGATAAATAAAGCCATCTCCCGCTTTAAATTTGGGGTTCAGGCAAGTGACGGCCAGCCGCTCTATCTCTGTCAGTCTGGAGGCAAAGATAGCTGTGTTATTGAGGATTTAGCAAAGCGGTCAGGTGTACCTTTTACCAGCAACCATAATCTGACTGGTATCGACCATCCTGAATTAGTTTATCACCTTCGCAAGCATTATCCGAAAACAGTTATCCACCGTCCTGAAAAGACACTTGGCGCATTCATGCTTGACAAACAGTTCCCACCATCGAGGCAGCAACGATGGTGTTGTGAGTTGCTTAAAGAGGGAGGCGGTGATGGCGTTATTGTAATTGGTATCAGGTGGGCAGAATCAGCCCGGCGGGGAAAACGGAAATGGTATGAGGTATGCCGCAAAGATAAGACCAGGCACTATTTATCACCTATCATAGATTGGTATGACGCGGACGTATGGAACTATATCAGAGGTCATAATTTGCCCTACTGCAAACTGTACGACTCGCCATACAGTTACACGCGACTAGGCTGCCTGATGTGTCCTATGGCCAGCGCAAAACAACGCAAAGCCGACGCACGAAGATACCCAGGTTACAAGCGTCTTTATCTGCATTGGTTTAAGGCTCTCTTCCAGCAAAGACAGGAGGAAGGCAAGCCGCTTGATAACTGGAATACACCCGAAGAAATGTTTGACTGGTGGATGCAAGACGAAAAAGCAATGCAAGAAAAAGCCGGGCAAACTTGCTTTATGTTTGATGATTAAACGGCCTCGCGGTGAGGCCATAACCAGAACAGGAGGAAGTGAATATGGGTAAGAAGAAACAGGACGATCAGTCTGCCGAATTTGAAAGCTGGCAGAAGATCAAATATGTACCGCGCAGCCAGGAGGTAACGCTGCAATGGGATGAAAGGCGACCGGGCAATCCCGACCCGGACACCGGCAAGCGGATCGGACACAATCCGCCCCGGTCTGCCTTTACCGACGCGCTCCACGATCTGCGGGTGTACGTTGCCGATCTCTTCGGCGTGACCGGTGCGGAAAAGAAGAAGCTGCAGGAATACTGTGAAGTCCGGGGCATCGAATACAAGAACGACAAGAATGGTCGCAAGGCTCATTTTATCTTCATCCGCAATATCCCGGACGGTGAATACACGGCGAAGGTGGAGATCAAGACGCCTTATTTTTACACCGATCTTTTCGATGATGAAGACGACAGGCCGAAGTGGACGCCCAAATGTATCGAGGCAATCGAACGCCTTGAGGACGCGGCGAAGGCTTACCTTGACGGCGACTTCGAGCCGCTTTCAGAGCTTACCGGCAAACCCATCAACGAAAACGGGCCGCTCTTTAACGAGGGCGACGAAGCAGCGTAAATGCAATTAAGGACTACGGAGATTTACAATTAAAGGCGGCTTCCACGGTTCACTTATGAGTGCAGGGGCAGCGAACGCCAGCCGGAAGTTTAACCACCTTCCAGCCGCCGATTTTTGAAGAGGAAAGCAGATGCAGATTGAAATGCCAGGATGGTGCAAGCTGTGGCGCAAAATAAGCAGCAGCCAGGTATGGAGTCACGACGGCATGTTAAAGGTATTTACGGCCTGCCTGATCCGGGCAAACCACAAGGAAAAACAGGTACCAGTTGACAACATGCTGGAACCTGTTGTGGTAAAGCGAGGGCAGTTTATCACCGGAAGATATGACTTCCACAGCTTCTGTTATCCAATTAAGCGATCCGGGAATCCAACACCTGAAACCCTGATCAGGTGGTTAAAGAAACTCGAAAAACAGCAAATGTTGATCATTGAAACGAACAGCCGATATACGCTCATAACTGTAAGAAATTACGAAAGTTACCAAGGCAGTGAAACGGACAATGATCATCAAAATGATCAGCGAATGATCATCAAGCGATCATCAGATGATCATCAAGTGATCACAACTAAGAATGATCTAAGAAGTATTAAGAATGATAAAGAACTATATGGGGCCGGAAATTGCGAAAATTTCGAGAGCCCTTTTGACCCGGTCAAGGACGAAGTTCTGGCAGCCTGGAAGCGGCAACGGGAAGCTGTGGGCCTGGCCTTTGTCCGGGACAGAAGAACCCAGGAGGCAGCAGCAGAAGCGGCGACGCTGATCGGCAGCGGTGAGGCAGACATTGCCATGCTGGAGAAGGGCATGAAAAATCTTCTGCGAGACAGCGAGGCGCGGGAAAAATATACGCTCAAAGGGTTGGTGAATAATTTGAGCAATTGGCTTGACCCACGCACCGGGGGCAAGGTGCAGATACCAACAGAGCAGAGCGACAAGATTTTCTCTGGCGAATGCTCTTGCGGAAAGCAGATCAGGATCAGCAAAAAAATAAGCAGCAGCGAATGGCAGGAGCCTTGCCCCGATTGCGGGGTGTGGGTTGACCTGAAACGAACAACCAAAAAAGAAAGCGAGGCAGCAGTATGAAAATCTACATTGCAGGGCGGTACAGCCGCAGGGAAGAAATTTTGCACTATGGGGAGGAACTGGCCATCCTCGGCCACCGGATCAGCAGCCTGTGGCTCCGGGGTACACATGAGGCCAAAGACGCGAAGCCAACGCACGAAGAGGCGGCACACTGGGCTCTTGACGACCTCCTCGGTATTGGCCGGTGCGATATGTTCCTGGCCTTCACCGAGGGCGCGGACTGCCCCGGTAAGGCGCGGGGTGGCAGGCACGTTGAAATGGGTTATGCCCTGGCGCAGAGCAAGCGGGTCTGCATCGTCGGGCCGCGTGAAAATGTCTTCTGCCATCTGCCCGAGGTTGACGCCTTTCCAGACTGGTCAGCCTTTTACGCCTGGATGCAGCTTGGAGGTTATACCAAGATGCGCGACGGTTTACCGGCCATCCCCATGCCTGACCGCAGCGAAGGGATGTTGTTTACGGGGGAGCCTGACGAGACTGCAAAAGAAAAGGCGGCGCAAAAGGCCAGGAAGATAATGGGGGTTGAATAATGGCAACTAACAGCAAGATAGAATGGACTGATCACACCTGGAACCCGTGGTATGGCTGTCCTGATGATGGCAGGCGCAGCCCGGCCTGTGATAACTGCTATGCCCGGTCATGGGCGAAGCGTTTCGGCAGCGTTGATTTTGACCGGGAGATAAAACGCGCCAGCGACAAGACATTTAATGCCCCCCTCAACTGCAAGAAATACAAGAGCGGCGATAAGGTTTTCGTTTGTAGCTTGAGCGACTTCTTTCACCCTGCCGTTGACCCGCGCCTGCGCCTTGATGCTTTTATATCAGTAGTTATGGAACGCCCCGATTTGATATGGATATTTCTGACCAAGCGTCCGGAGTGCGTGGGTGAATGGGGTGACTGGGATGAACCAGGTAATAACCATTGGCTCGGCGTGACAGTTGAAAATCAGGAACAGGCAGACAAACGAATACCCTTGCTTTTGGAGATACCGGCAGCGGTGCGTTTTGTCAGTTGTGAGCCGTTGCTGGAGAGTATATGTATTTGGAAGTGGCTAAAGCCAGCAGCCTTAAATTATCCAAAATCATGGCCAACCGAACGGATGGCTAAAGCAATAACAGGGGGCGTAGAGTGTGGCGATTTTTTACCCACTCTCGATTGGGTAATCTGTGGCGGCGAGTCTGGCCCCGGAGCACGGCCAATGCACCCGGACTGGGCAAGGTCACTACGCGATCAGTGTAGCGAAGCTGGTATGCCGTTCATGTTCAAGCAGTGGGGCGAATATGTGCCGTGTTTTATGGTAGAGGATGAGACGGAATACAATCTGTCTATGTGCAACGGGACAATCATGTGCCTTGTGGGTAAGAAGGATGCTGGCCGCTTGCTCGATGGCGTGGAGCATCTTGAGTTTCCGGAGGTACAAAATGCCTAAGCAAAAGTACACCGTGATCCTTGCCGACCCGCCGTGGAAGTATGGCCAGTCCTGCGCGACAAAGAAATTTCGCGGGGGAGCGGTGAAGCATTACCCGCTGATGAAGTTGCAGGAGATCGCGGCTTTGCGGGTGGATGAGATAGCGGCTGAAAAATCAGCCCTCTTCCTGTGGGCGACCATGCCACTTTTGCCGGTGGCCTTGCGGCTCATGATGGCCTGGGATTTTGAATACAAGACAACAGCCTTTACCTGGGTAAAGACCACCAAGGCAGGCAGGCCAGCAATGGGGGTGGGCCACTACACCCGCGCCAATGCTGAAGTATGCCTTCTCGGCACGCGGGGGCGGGTCAAGCCCATGCTCCAGGTAAACAACACGCAGAGCGTGGTTATGGCACCACGGCAGCGGCACAGCCAGAAGCCGGTGGAGGTCAGGCAGCGGATTGATCGCATGTTTGGCAACGTGCCGAAGGTGGAGCTATTTGCCAGGATGTATGCGCCGGGTTGGCACTCCTGGGGGAATGAGGTTGAAAGCGATTTGGAGTTGGCAAATGAATAACGATAAAGACGTAACATTTCCGGCACAGGATGAATTGGAGTTTGATGCACTTATGGGCGGCTGGCTTCTGCCTTTTGCACGGCGAAGAAAGATCGGCAAGCCCAAAAGCAGTATTTCCCGCAAGGAACGCCGGAAGCGGACGCAGAAGAAAAAGCAGAATAGGAAGAGGCGCAAGTAATGATTGACCGCCTTGTTGATTACTGGAACCGTTGGTGGATGTGGATCACTCCACCGCTTTGAGGAAGGAATATCATGTTTGGAAAACCAGCCATGACGCGAGAACAGTTCAGGGAGAAAACGATGCACAACAAAGTGCCGGAAAACGAAAAGCCGGTTGACTCAACCAGGCCAAAGCCCATTTATAAAGGTGATCATTTTGCCTTGCTCCAGACACTTAATGAAACACTCGCCATCTATAACAAAATACTTTTCACGGTAACTGGCGAGGATAAAAAGAAAGAGGTTATGAAGTTTATAAAAGACATACACGGCCTCATCTTTGACACCGCACGGGTCGCCGGTCTGGTTTATTGGCCTGGAGATAAGGAAGGGGAGGAATAATGGGAGTGACATCGGGATTATTTTGCGCTTCAAATCCGACACAACCAGCACCGAACCCGAGGCCTGATCGTTATGAACTGATCGGCATGTTTCAGTTTCAACATGCGCACTTGCTTGTGGTCAAGTACCTGGATTGCACAAACTTTGAGGGGCATAAGCTCATGGTTTTTGAAGGTCAATACAAGCCGAGAGAGTATCTTGACCCCCACTTTTCAAATGACGGCAACTCACCCATTGCAAGGTTTAAGCCGGATTATCATGGGTATAAACTGGCGGTTGAGTTTGCAGAAAACTACAAGGGGTAAGGAATGAAAACAATAACCGCAGGGCTTGACCTGTCACTGACCGGCACCGGGGTTTGTGCCTATGACGGGGAGCAACACCAAATGCTTACCATCTCAACGAAGCCGAAAGACTTCAGGAATATCTATGACCGGTTGGATCACATTGTCAGCAAGGCGGTGGGCTTACTGCCAGACACCACGGCGGCAGTATGCGTAGAAGCCCCGTTTGTGCGGGTGATGCGCGGCGGGATCGACTCATCGAGCAAGAACCTGATCGCCCTCTCGCACCTGGTCAGGAGGGAACTGACGCGGCGGGAAATATCTTTCCATGACGTAGCGGCAACGCAGCTCAAGAAATACATCCTCGGCAAGGGCAAGGGCGACAAGTCGCTTATCCTGCGGGAAGTGTTCAAGCGGTACGGCATCGAGGCGGGAGACGATAACCAGGCAGACGCCTGTGTCCTCGCCCATATCGCAATGGGTATTGTTGACCAGGGCAAGGGCATGGCTGGCAAGGCCAGGCCTGCCTATCAGTGTGAGGTAATCGGGAAGGTGGTGGGGTGATGACTTTAACCAGAGAAACCATACGGCAGGCAATGCGCAATCCGGCAAACAAACTTCTGGTTGCTCATCCTTCCATAGCTATCGGGCTACGGGAACGCGCCCCGGAACAATTTACATTGCCGCAAGGCGAAAGGCAGTATCCAGCGTTTGGTGGCATTCAGATAATGACATCGCCATTATGCGTAACTACGGAAATTGAAGAGGATTCCAAAAAGCAGGATAGGCGTATGAATAACCGTATTCAGGCACGGCGGCGCAAGCGTAATAAGCGACTTGGCAAGCAAGTTACAGTTGCGGACGCGTATATAGTTGACATGGAAAAAATGAGGCGGTCAATGAATCGCAGGATATGTGACATGCTGTATAGGCCAAAGGCTTAGGAGAGAATAACAATGAATAAGGAAGAAGCGAGAAAGAAACTTATATTACATAACATCGACAGAGATGTGTTTCGGCATATCCTTGACAGCATAGACGCTATCGAGAAGCGGCTGGAGAAGTTGGAGAACATGCCAGTAAATGATGGCAACGTAATCCACAACCCGCCGCCAGTGGACGAAATGCCTGTTGATTCGGTAAGGCCGAAACCACAGAAAAAAGAATACCGCACCCTGGCCGAGCATATCGAGATGTGGTCAGAAGGCATGACGGAGGAAGAGGCACGGCAGGATTTTATTGAACGGTCGCTTGCTAATCTCGACAGGGTGGAAATGCTGACGGTTGGCAATAATTGGGTGGTGGCGCAAAATACACCAGCATTTGTCTGCACCGAAGGCATCCGCCTACCCCTCGACGCCGAGGGTGAGTTGCCGGACTATCCGTTGTTGGCTTGTCCTGACGTTGATGGCGAGGTAAAAGTCAATGCTTATCAGGACGAATATTGGGTAGCACATACATCTGTAGATCGTACTAACAGTGTAGAGATATTTTCTAAGCCATGCAAAACGAAACAAGCAGCAAAGGCAATGAACAACAAATGGATGCGCAAGAGGTTTGGCGTGTCTTATGGGGAGGGAGAATGATGGAGATTAGCGAAGCGGCAGAACGAACGGCAAAAGACATAAAAAACTTAATCCTTAATTCATGGGATATTGACGCGGACGATGTGGCGTTAGGTGCTGCTGTTCTTTTGGTACACAGGGGAATCAACGAAGCCATAGAAGCAGACCGCGAACAGCACAAAATCAAGACATCTGACCTTGCGGCTATCAACGCACAGCAGGGAAAAGAGATTGAGCGATTGCGAGTGCTCTTGCTGCCCAGTAGAAGAACTGTGCAAAGCACTGTCAGACAATGAAAGGCGGTGAATGATATGAGCTGTCCAGAAGGCCATAGGTGCGGCTTGCACATTGAGAGAAGGCAGACAGAACGAGACTACTGCATAGGTTGCGGCAGAAGCCTGGAGGATATAAGGCTGGAAAGAAGGCAGGAAGAGATTGAAGAGTTGAGAGAAATTTATGATGCGGCAAAGCTGGTTGTCATTGCCCATTTAGGAAAGAGATTTGACAATGAAACAAAAGGTGAAATGATAGACAACCTTCGCGCAACATTTAATGATTACCATAAATGCAAGCGGTCAAATAATAAACAGCGCAAGCCAAATATTAAACAGTGACAATAATTGTCATGCGGCAAAAACTGCCGGTTGTTACCATATGGATGCGGCAGAAACTGCCGGAAAAAACTGCCGATATGCGATAGGTTCTTCCGTGGCAAGGGTTTATGTAT
>CAZXCK010000113.1:0-14574 GCA_964639225.1 uncultured Anaerolineaceae bacterium
TGCCCGGCAATCAGATAGACTGATTCCGGGCTGGATTTCCTTGGGAACTTCCGGTTAGAAACAACGACGCCGGCACCTTGGACCATCATTGAAGCTGACCTGCGACGGTGTTCTAGCCCGGATCTCGGCCACCTCGCCGACTTGATATATCCGTACCGATGGTGCACGCGCGACCGGATCTACAGATCGAAACCCGGATCGATACCGAGTTTCTCCTTTGCTATACGCAATATCTCGACGCCACGGTAGGCCTGCTTGGCCGAAGGAACGTGCTGCCAGTTTCCAGCAGCATAACCACAGAGTGTGTGGGCGATCCCGGCTAGCCGTGCGTTCAGCTCTCCGGTCTGTCGCCCGGCTCTCTCGATCGCAAGCCATGTGGCATCATCCACCTTCATGACCTTTGCGATACTATCCTGCTGCTCCGGCGTCAACTTGAGCGTCCGTCCGCTTCGAGCTGCTGCGCCCACCGTCGACTGGGGTTGACGGTTCGTCAGCTCTTCGCGAAGAGCTTCGGGTTCTTCGAGATCGAGCTTCCTGATGTGCTCCCAACATTCCGGTTTCTTGCACCACTCAGTGACGTTCTTGGAACCGGCACTCTTGACCAGCTGGGCGTGAATGACTGGGCACCAGTTCTCCAGGGCTTCGGTGACCGGATCTGGAACTCGCTGTTCCTTCCATATGCGTTCGAGGTCGAGACGGCCCAGCGCTCGACTCGACAAGTATGCGATCGTGTAGGTTACAGCATTCGCTTGATAGGCAGGTAGTTTCTTTCTCCGGCAGATAGACTGTGCCGTTTTGAAGAGTATCGCCTTCGCGACTAGTTCCTTGAAGTAAAGCTCGTCAGGTTTGAACTCGGCACCTCGCTCGGATGCAATGCGCTCCATGAACTTGACGAAATTCTTCTGGGCGCCTTGGCTCACGACATGGGGCTTCTGGTCCCAAGTGTTCAGGTATTTCGCTAGATCAGTCTTGGTGAATCTCTGGCGCGTCGGGCACCTCTCGTTAAACTGCCGCCGTTGGGCTGCTGTTGTCCCTGCCCGGGCCTTCTCCACCTGGTAGTCTCCTCTTGCCCTTTCGTAGAACCAGCGGCTCTGTTCCCCAGAGTTCCAGACCGTACGAGATAGACGGTCGATCTCGACGTGATAGGGGTCGTTCGAGGCAAAGTCCGCCTCGTTTACTTTGTTCTGGCTATTGGAGTACCGAGAGATGTACGGTACGATTTCGTTGATTCGGTCGATGGCCACCTCAGTGATCTTCGCTTGTACGAAGACATCATCAAGACACGCGCCGTCTCGCTTGCTGGCTCTATGTATTGACGCGACTGTTTGGCCTCCATTGACGATCTGCATTCCAGAAATCGACTGGAGCAGCACTTCTTTGTCCTCGCGCTCGGCGAACTCGACGGATTCCGCTGTGACACAGATGCCATTGTTGTAGGCAAGAAATCTCTCGGGCTCGGATAAGAGGGTATGCCTGATCCCGCGATTTACCTTTCCTCTAGCTTGCAAGAAGCTCCGGACATTCAGTTCCAGCAGGCGAGAACCATACTCCTCGTAGAGATCCCTGAGCACCGATCCCGGAAACACTGCCAGATGTACTTGGAACTCTCCTAGTTCTCGCCCGAGCGGCAGACACGGGATTCCGGTTCCGTTGAACGCAGCGAAATCGACTGTTACATTCTCGAATGGCAAGCCGGATGCAACGCAGCGAAACATCCGTCGTGCGTCCCATACCTCATCGACGAACGTGAAGTCACGCTCCTTTATCTTCTGCAGCGTCCTGGAGCTGACGAGGCCGTTCGTCAGGCAATGAATCCGCACCGATTTTATTGTCTCGTCGAGATCCACGAGCGTTCTCACCATGCCGTATTGCTCCGTCGACTCGTCGGGGTCGCCCAGGAATCCGTCTCGTGCGAGAGCGAAGAACCTGTGTGCTCGGGCGAACGCCTCATCCAAGTCGCGGGTCTGCAGATTCCATTCCTGTGTACTTGGTCGATAGATCGAGACGAAGAGATCGACTGTTCCCTGCTCGTCGTCGAAGTAGTAGCCGTTTACCTTGACGTTTCCCTTGGTGGTCTTCCGCTCGAAGAAACAAATCTCGCCATCACCGACGGCACCAATATCGGTCAAGTACTCGATCATGATCTGTGTGAAGACGTTCTCCTTGAACTCGGCAATCACACCCGCGTTCTCGTCCTCGTCGGCCACGGCACGGTCAAGAATCTCCTCGTGAAGTTGTTGTACGAAATCCCGGATTCCTCGCTCGTCACTCAACGTTGCACTCCTTGATGGCTTGGTCGACTATACCCCTGTCGACCTCGAACTCGTTGCAGGACTGGAGATTGATGCAGTAGCTCACGTCGGAGATGGCTGGGGAGAGATCAGCTTGCCTGATTCTCGGAAACCCCTCGCCGACTTCTAAGCAGATTTCCCGCTCAACGATATACCCGAGAGCTTCATATAAGTCGCGATGCGCATCATGATATCCAGCCTCCAGTAGTTGCTCGTCCAATATCCTGAGCTGACCGGGCGCCGCCGCAGATAATCGACGCCTGACCTGGTCTATCTTGGCCGGCAGGCTGGTCCCGCCTTCCTGCCGCTCGACCAGCTGCAGCAGGTTCACGAAGAGCCTGTCGCCAAGCGGTTCGAGTTGTCGCAGATTCGAGATCCGGAGCTTCGGGTCGATCGCTATCGTCGTCTTGACCTCAAGGAGTACACCGCGGAACTGGAAATCCTGATCTGCCCCGGTGGGACCCACCCACGCAGAAACAGTGATCGCAGGGTCGCAGCCGGCCCGCATGAGGCTGTCTAGAATCCACATCTCGCCGAAGAGACCTTGCTGGGCTCGCGACGAGAGGCCGACTTCCGGACATGCCTCGAAGAACGCCTTCCAGAGGTTTAATCTCTGAACGAGTGCCCTGATGGCCATGACCTCAAGACGGTGTTCCCGGAGGTATTTGGCCACGTCAGCGGCAAGATGGAGAAACACGGCGTCGGAGCTGTCGCCCGATTCCTCGAGAAAAATACAGGCCTCGTCTCTTTCCGGCCTCTCGACGCCAACGGAGAATCCACGAGATGCGGGTGGATTGCCCAGATGCCGGAGATCATGGAGACCGACGACCAGCATCAATCCCCGCTGCATGCTATCGGGCGATCGGACCGCATAGAGCCGGAGATGAAAGCCTGGCAGCCTCTTACGCAAAGTAACGTCGGACCGTGCATCCGCCGAGGCCATCTCATTCCAGGTCTTATCTAGCCAATCCCTCAATGAGCCGCTCCAATCTCCTGCTCCCAATAGGTGTTGTTAACTGTGTATCTGACCGTACGATGGCCGTCGATCGCCGGGAAACTCATCGCGAATCCTACCACCGAGGCCCCGTCAGATCCGGCGTCAGTGACGCCGGCGGGATCCAAGGGATAGAGAATCAGCACACCTTGTTGCGACGGCCGCACCTCCCTGATCTTCGGGCCGACGGGACTACCGCGCTCCTCGAGGCCAGCCATTTCTCGGGTCCGTCGGAGCGCTTCCGCGTACTGCTCTGGAGAGAGATCAATGGTTTCATCACGCGGACTGACAAGGCGCCGGATCGTGTAGGCGTCGCCGACGGCCTGTTCTGGGTACTGCGACCGCTTGACCATGTCGATACCACCTTCGATCAAGTCTTCGTCTCGCTCACCTCGACCTGACACCAGCAGCACGGTCCATCTCGTCAGGTTGCCCTCAGCATTCTCGAGGAGAATGTAGTCCCGTAGCAGCTCATTCCTCACACGGTACACGTCCTCGTGTGTCCGGTAGTCCTCCAAGAATGACACGACGTGATCGGGTTTTACGTTGATCCAGCAGTGGCCGCCTGTCCATCGGGCCGCGCTGCCATCCCGTATTCTCTCGGGATGCACTTCATGCTGGACGGTGGTGTCGGCCGCCAGCCGCGTTAGAAATCTCTGCGTCGCACCGTAGTTGTGCTCTAGCCACTCCACCTTCTTCGAAAATTTGATCGTTTCCGGGATATCTCCTGAGTACCTAAGTTCTACCTGTCTCGTATGCCGCATCTTGACCCTAGACGTGACTAGAAGCCCCGGATGGGAACGCACTCGCAAACCGAAGTCTCGAGGCGTGGCGTTCGACTGCTCCATGGCATCGAATTCCTCACGTAACTCCTCGTTGGCCTGAGTGATCCTGTAGAACCACTCGAAGAGTCGCTCTGGCATGTAGATCCGGCAGAGATCCAGATATCCAGGTCTATATCCAAACCACCTACCCATCTGCATGAGCGTATCGTACATTTTCGATGCGCGAAGGAAGTAAGATACAGTGAGTCCCTCGAGGGTCAGGCCCCTGGAGAGCTTGTCCCCGCCGATAGCGATGACACTCAGCCCCGTCTCTTGGTGTTCGACGTAGTCGAGAACATCGCCCGCGCTCCCGTTTATGGCGCGGACGGTAATAGCCAGAGCTGCCGGGACAATGTGTGTCACGATGTCGCTCCAGCCCGTTTCCGGAACGCTCTTCAGCGATACAGCCTCAATGGTCGGGATGAAATCATCGATCCAGATATCGTGGAGTTCTTCCAAGATCGTGGGCTGTCGGCCGCCATCCCCGCGTCTCAACCTGTTTTGCATCTCACGCAACTCGAGCTGAACCTGCTGCTGTACCATCGCTTGGACGTCGACATACCTCGTGACATGTACGAGCATAGAGTTGTGGACTTGGGTCTGGCCACGATGTCTCCGGATGGCGCACGCGAGGACGAAGGAAAAGATTGCTCTTCGGAGTGACGGCGGAACACGATCTGGACCGTCAACGACGGGGAGATGGTTCCGCCGATGACGGGGTGGCATCCAGCCCTCTTGCTCGTTCTCCGCAAGCGTACGAGCGTGATCATCGACGAACCGGAATAGCGGAAGGCCCTCCTTTCCTTGACCTTCCGGATCGCGCTCCGGATCGAGACCGAGCATCCTGCGGGGTCCAACGTAGTCGCTTGGAGGCGGGAGCGAGACGATGAAGCTACGCGGGAACAGATCTTCACCCTCTGATTCCGTTTCCCCAGCCTCATGGATGAAGATGTTTGCGAACGGGGTCGCCGTGTAACCGACATACGATGAGCGATGGAACTTTTGGAGGATCTGTCGGGTCAGCCTGTTCAGTGCGCGAGGCTCGTGATCCATGTTGGGGTTGCCATCAGTTCCGATGCTGTCTCTCGCTGTATCCACTGATCCGTAGTCGCACTCGTCGTCGATCAAGAGCAACGGGAAGCGAGAGATCCGACGCTCGCCATCCTCGGTCTCGACATCGGATATCCTGTCAAGCCACTGGACAAGGTTCCGCATTACGTGACCGTTCTTCTTGATGACGAAGAGCCATGGATTCTGCTCTGGATCAACCCCGAGATGGTCCGCAACCGGCCTCGAAAAATCGCCGTTCTCACCGCTGTTCGTTACGGTGTTCACGGTGAGCGTCGCTCCATGAATTCCAACACCGATGGGGCGACGACGGTTTCGGTCGTCAGGATTCGGGCGACTATCGAACCCAAGGAAACCCTCGTCGAACCTAAGTTGCGTCTGCGATCTCAGGCTATTGTGGACTCCCGCCAAGACGATGATGATCCTGTACCCGGCATCCGCAGCCTTGTTCACCAAGCCTATGTAGTTCGCGGTCTTGCCAGACTGGACATGGCCGACTACCAATCCCCTTCTATCCCAGGCTCCATCTCGGTCTGGATCGCCGAGCTTGTCCAAGATCAGATCCGATAGATTGTCGATACCCGTCAGTGCAGCCTCCGGCCAGTTCTTGGATTGCAGCAGCCTGCTGTAGCGGTCCGAGTATCGCCACTGTATCTCAGACCTCCTGGATAGTAGCCACGGCCGGTGGTTCTCGTCTCTGTCCTCCAGCACGACAGGACGTAGCATATGTACGATGAAGACCTCCTCGAGCTGGCGCACGAGTGATTGTCGGTCCACGTCGATGCCCCGAGCACTCATCAGATCCATGACCTGATCTGCTGCTTCCTCGAGGATCTCCATCGAGAGCGCACCGTCCTCTCCTAGACGCTGTCGAACGAGCACTCTCGCCAGCTCCAGTGCCATGTTCTGGTCTTCTGCCATGGTCATCTCCTCGGTACGTCTAAAACCTCATCAATCAGGCCAGGATAGTCGGCGAATCCTTCCATCGACATCATGCGACTCCTGAGACCATCGACATCCAGATCCGGGTTCTGGGCACGTAGGTGCCTCACCATCGGTCTCATCAGCCCAAGAATCTCCTCCTCGCTGAGAGCCTCGAAGGGTCTCCCGTGTAGATCCGATTTCTCTGCAACATCAAGCCATATCTGCTGGACTGGAACGGTTTCCTCGAGAAGCTTGAGAGCTGCATCGATCTTCTCCCGCTCATCCGCTTCGGCATTGAGGATCGCTTGGATCAACGGATGATCACGGTTGACCCGGTAGATCAATCGCTCGCGGACCTGAGTTGATAACCAAGGCCTTGATATTGGATCCTGGCGTTCACGCCTTTGGTAGCTACCGCGGTGTGCGAATACTCGTCTCGCCTGGCCCCTGACCGCCTCCGCCAGATCCGTCAATCTTGATCTGACTTCTGCCGGAGGGCGGGCCGTCGACTTCTTGACATCCAGCTGCCATGCAATGTCCTGCGTGTTTGGTATATCGACGCGTATTCGGGCCAGCTTATAGTGTTCTTCTTTCGTCCATCCCCGAGGTCGACCGAGTCCAAGCCAGCTTCCAGACACGAGCATTCTCTCGTTCCGGTAGACGTAGAAACCTTGCTGGGCATTCCAGCCAGCCGGACCCGCTGCGCGCAAGAACTCATCCGCCCCAAGGCGGTCTTTGTGCGGCAGGACGAAGCCGGTGATCGACACCTTCCCCGTTGAGCACTGGATCTCCTCTAGAGGCGTACGCGTCGTGGAAGCAAAATCCTCCAGAAACGGGTCCCATGCGATCACGCGAGAGTGCTGGTCTTTTCCATTGATAAAGATCTTCAATCTGGGATTCGGCCCGTCCAGAAAACGATGAAAGACCATTGCTAGGTGCTGCTCGACTTCATCGATCATGTCCAAGAATCGTCCGTGAGCCTGCTCGTCTCCGACCCGAGCGGAGCCCACGATTCGGTCGAGCTGCTCCCAGAGAACGGCCGTTCCGTGTTCCAGACCTTGGATCGGATCGAGTCGCCCTGATGACTCCTCGGCCAAATACCTCAGAAGCTGCCACTCGTCTGTGGCACTGACGTGATCTAGGTCCCATCGCCTAACTGCTACCACATCATTCTGAACCTTGGATCCCACGGTGAGCCGTCGACACTGCGAGAAGGAAGCGGTCTTGAGGCCTAGTCCGAATCTACCGAGATCATCATCCGAGCGGACCGCCAGCGGGCTCTGGCTCCCAGGTTTCATGGCGTCACGAAGCGTCGACTCGTCCATGCCGGACCCGTCGTCGACGATCGCGAGCCATGAATCACGACCAGACCAGTGGAAATCGAGCCAGACATTGCTCGCACCAGCGGAGATGCTGTTGTCGATGATATCGGCAATAGCGGTGGGTATGGAGTATCCGTACGCCCGCATGGACTCGATCATCGCTGCCGCGGACGGTCGGACGATATCGAAACGGTTTTCTGGAGAAAGGCCGCCCATTCATTCCCCTATTGTTGCGTGGAGAAGCACGACGCGGGGGAATAGCAGGCGCACCGATGGTACAGCTCGGATCCTCGACTCCCCAATAGATCCATAATGCAAATGGTCGGGAGCCGTCAATGGTCTTGTAGTCGATATAGTATTTGGGTAATTCAGGTACGATTTCCGTTTCCCCATAGTGTAAGGAGAGGTCTACCACCGAGAGGGCGTGTGCGGTGTGCAGCTTGCGAAGCGTAGATTTCGCCGGTAGCGGCTCGGAGAAACTCTCCCGCTGCTACGTGGGCGGCAGTGCGGCGAGGTTCGGGCATGGCATCTGACGTGTCCGTCGATCTTGGTGCATAGGCTAGAGGACTTGATCGTCGATCAGATCTAGGTGATCGGGAAGGACCGAGAGTTGCGGCGGGTAACGCTCGAGCAGGTGAGTCCGAAAAGGGGAATGAATGCCTCCGCGCTAATAGACGAGTAGAAGCGCCTCAAGAAGCGCTTGGAGAAGTCCGAGGACACGAGTGTCACAGTACACCCCGCCACGAGCCTCTGCCGTTTCATCACGTCGATTTTATCACGGCCAGTTCAGTCCGGTTCACCGCGGAAATACGTCCCACAGAAGCACGCGCCGCAGCTACATACAATCCCCCCGCACCGAACACACTCGTAGTCGATGGCGTTGTCCAGATCTCGCTGACATCGCCAGCAATGAGTAACGCGATGGCCGTCAGCGGTCCGATGTACAGGATTTCGAGCGCGAAGCCCTCTATAGCCAAGCCCGAGACTCTGTTGATAGGCCTCGTGAAGAGTCTTCAGCTTCGTCAAGTGCTTGTTGCGCTTTTTAGCACGACGGCTGCTAGCTCGTGTAGCGCGCTGCCGCTCCTTGAGGGGCATGTCCATGAACTTCACGAGTTTCCGTGGTGAGGCTATCACAACCGGATCTTGCTCTCTGACTCGGACGCGGACCCCGATCTCATCGTCTTCACATTCGAAGAGATCTGCCATTTTGGTTGTCCCGATGACCGTTCCTACGTACTTGCGCTCAGGATGCCAGACGCGCTCACCCTCTTTGAACCTCGGAGATTGGCAGCTACTCATCTTTTGGGCACCTCCACACCGCAGACGAAGGTACGTCCACCCTCAACTGTAGCCTGGTCGAAAATAGGTGCTGTACTGGCGTAAGCTTCCCCGCCAAACCGGCCGTTCGAAGGCGGAGTTTCGACCGTGGTGGTATGATCTTCTCCTCTGCGGGGTTAACGAGAGTGTGGTTGCTCATCGTTTTTCTGCCGAGCATGAGGCGGCGTGACCACCGCTCTCTCTTTGGGGACAGGTGCCAGGGAGTTCCCGCCACCGCACAATGATTCCGCCCTCTCGGAAAGTGCGTCTGATCATCCCGTCGCACCTCACTCCCGAACCTCCACCTCGATCAACGGCACCTCCCAGCTCTCGACCTGGCAGTAACGCCTGAACTCGGGATCACCATCATCTCGTCGTCTCTCGACCAGGCAGAGCACGTGAGCGCGCTTGACCCTGCCGATCCTGTCACGCCAGGCGTCGGATCCCGCCTTGCTCAGGCGCGCCACGGTGGCCCCGGATTCATTGCAGACCTCGATTCCGGAAGGCGTCGCACGCAGCTGTACGGGATCGCCCGTGCCAAGACGGGCCAGATGGCGATGAATCGGGTCACTTCCCGGAAGTCTGCCAGCATGACCAATATTGATGTCCTTCATCCCGACGATAGCGTGGGACGTATGAACGATCGAGCGGGGTCCCGCATCGCGAGATGATGGCGGGCCGGAATACAGCATGTGCGCGCCATCCAGTGGTTCCAGCAGGTTCGCCAGGTCAGAACCACTGTCAAGGAAGGCGAGATTCTCGCGCGCCCTCGTCATCGCGACATAGAGCAGACGGCGCTGGGCCTCTTCATCCTCACGGCGATTGCTGGCGCGCCATCCGTCGTCGACAACGAACACGTGGTCGAACTCGAGGCCCTTGGATGCGTGGGCTGTCGAGATATGGACTCCGTGTCCAATCCGGCACTCCCGGGAGATCTCGTGAAGGAGAAACACGAGGTTGTCCTCGAGGTCACCGACACGCCGGAGACCATCACCCTCGGCGGCGAGCCATTCCTCCAGGGCGCGTTCGAGGATTCGCGTCCAAGGGCTACCGGACTTCAATTCAGCCACGTTGCGTAATGAATCGACCAGATCATGCGCCTTCCAGTGCTCCGTGCGGATGCCTCCGAGGAATGCGAGCGCGGCTCGCATCTCACGAATGCGGAACGGCGGTGGCGCAATATCGCGTGGAAGAATCCAGCTACAGGGAACACCCTCGCTGTCCATGACGTCGCGAACTCGAGCCGTACCCTCGCGGGTCCTGCACAGGATGGCGAAATCCTCCCAGCGCGAGGTCTCGGCAAGCGCCTTCAGCCGCTGGATCTCGGCGGCGATGGCCGTGAGTCCACCGGTCAGATCCCGGGCCTGCATCACGTGCACTCTTCCACGGACATGCGGGTCCAGACCTTCCCAGCGCCCTCCGCCTGGATCGTGCTGCCGGAATCGATTGCGGCGTAGCTTGACGCCCGTCTTCATCCGATCACGATTGCTGGAGATGATCTGATCTGCAGCACGAATGATGTTGTCCGAGGATCGGTAGTTCTCGACGAGAGACTCTTCCCGGACATCCGGGAAGTCGCGGCTGAATCGCCGGATGTATTCGGTGCTGGCACCTCGCCAGTCATAGATCGTCTGGTCGTCGTCTCCGACTGCGAGAATGCTGATCGCGCTGGCATTGTCGGGTGACCAGCGGCCCGCGATCGCCCTGACGAGCGCATATTGCTTCTCATCGATGTCCTGGTACTCGTCAACGAGGATGTGGCTGTATCCCCGGAGGATGCGGTCGCGCAGGGGATCCCCGTCGGAACCGGCCACCGTAACATCCTCCGCCGTGAGCATCTCCAGCGCCTGGTCGATGAGTTCATCGAAGACACGGCCCTGGTTCGTGCCCGCGGCGTCCTCGATCCGGATCGCGGCGCCACTCAGCCTCATGGCGACACCGTGGTAAGTCTGAACGGTCACCCCATGGCTGCGCGCTCCGATGAGCTCACGAAGACGCCGCCGCAGCTGGAGAGCAGCCGAGCGATTGAAACATGCAACGAGGATGTTCCTCGGGGGAACCCTGTGGACGCCGATCAGGAATGCGACACGATGAACAACCGTCCGGGTCTTTCCGGACCCCGGGCCCGCCAGGATGAGCTGATTCTGTCTCTCCGGGGACATGACGATCCGCTGCTGGGCCTGGTTGGCGAGCGCGTCCACGATCGTTGCGTAGGCCTCGCGGGAGAGCGCCCTTTCAAGCTCTTGCTTGCGCCCGCGGAAGTACTTGTGGACGAATTCGGCCTCCGGGAGGCGAAAGTACTCGTACGCCAGGGCAAGGCCGGACTGGATCTCGTTCGCGCCGATCTGGGCGAACTCGTTCATCACGTGTATCTGGAGTATCCGGCGATCATAATGCTGGCCCAGGAGGTCGTAGTCGGACCTGGTGAAGCGTCGCCTGGGATCCTCGGAGAGTCGAATCGTCATGGCGTGACGGAGAATCGCAAGTCCACCGCGTACGACGATCGATTCGAGACCGTGGAGATAGAGCAAGACGCGCTCGACGACCGAAGCTCGCCCCTGAACCGGAAGACCCTTGATCGGATCGAGTGCCTCCAGCGCGCCGAGCTCGAACGAGATCTCCGCGGGCCACTGAGATCCCGCCGAGACGATCTGCCGGGCCTCGCGCCTCAGGAACTGCTCGACGGCGAGCGCGATGTCCTGGCGGTTGGCGACGGCGCGCGTCAGCTCGTCCCACCCTCTCGTCACCGCGACGTTGTAGTTGTGGTTGCCCGTATGGCGGACCTTGAACAAGGGCGTGCGGCCACGCGTGCCCTTGCGAAGCTTGCTCAGCTGGACGAGGAGCTTGCGGAGCCAGTCGAGCTCCAGCATCGACGGTCGGAGGTCAAGTCGGGCCAAGAGCTCCTCGCGGACGCGCCGCAGATCCAGGTGAAGAGTCTCGTCGTGATCCGGGTCGGCGCTACGCTCGCGCATGACGTCCAGCAATGCGAGCTCGACGGCCTTCGCGGCCGCGAGCCGTCTCGCACGCTTGGTCCGCGGATCGCTGATCTCCGCGGAACACAGGACAGTTCTCTCGATCAGACCGAGGTCTTCCATGTCCGTGAGAATGCGGAAGACGAGCTGCGAGCTGGTTCGCCCGCGGTGGCTCTTCTCGGCCTCGAGATACCGTCGGACGGGCTCCAGACGCATGATCTGATCTGCAGAAAGCAGTTCGCCCGGCCGCAGACGGCCGACCTCTCGCCAGACCGAGCGATATGCGTTTGCGGCGAACTCGGCGACCTGGCCCCGGTCCAGGACCCCGTCGCACTCACCGGGATCGGTGATGACCAACCGGGCCTGGAAAATGCGAGTGCGGTTCTCCCTGCGCTCCAGGAACTCGCAACGCTCCAGCCAGGCCAGAGCCGCCTTGACCTTCGTCTCGGCGCCGTGATCGTCCTCAGCCATGTCGAGCGGATCGTCGGAAGTGACGCCGAGGATCTCCTCGGTTGTCAGCACCAGCTCTGCACCGGGCTTGCCTCGCGCGGCCTTCCTGATGGCCGCCAGGGTCTGCGAGAGATCCCGCCATGAGAGCCGGGACTGCAGGGCAAGCTGGAACTGGGTCTCTATGTCCTTCTCGTCGTAGAGCAGAACACACGTTGCGGGATCGCCATCGCGGCCCGCCCGACCCGCTTCCTGGATGTAGTTCTCGAGCGACCCAGGAATGTCGGCGTGAACAACGAGGCGCACGTCGGACTTGTCGATCCCCATGCCAAAGGCGTTCGTCGCGACCATGACCCGATACTGGCCGTCCAGGAACTGTTCGATGAGTTCGCGGCGCTCCTCGGATTCCAGTCCGGCGTGAAAGAACGCGGCGCTCAGGTCGTGAGCCTGCACGTATTCTGCGATCCGTTGCACGCGCTTGCGGGTGGATGCGAAGACCAGGCAGACGCCGTCATCTGACGCCAGATCCAGATGATCCTGGATGAGATCCACGAGGACGGCATCCTTCCCGGCCTCCGTGGTCCGCACGACCTGGAAGCGGAGATTGATGCGATCAGGAGAGGCCTCGAATACCGTGAGCGCCTGTCCGCACTCCCTGTCGAAGATCGTCGCGAGGTCCTCGACAACCTGGGACTGCCCCGTGGCCGTGAAGCAGGCGATGCTCGGAGGCTGCGTCTGCTGTTCCTGCGCGATCCTCCGGATGAATTTCGCAACATAGAGGTAGTCCGGGCGGAAGTCGTGCCCCCATTTCGATATGCAGTGAGCCTCGTCGAAGACCCACGCACCGACCTCACGACTCTTGATCGCGTCGACGACGCTACGGTTGCGCAGCTGCTCGGGCGACACGTACAGAACGCCGACGTCTCCCATCCGGATGGAATCCAGGACGTCGGCACGCTCCCAGGGAGACAGGAGACCGCTCAGGGCCGCGGCGGCGTTCGAGCCCGTGGCCCGGGCCAGACCATCGACCTGGTCCTTCATCAAGGCCTGAAGCGGCGAGATGACGACCGTGAGCTGCCCACGACGCAGGTGCCGGAGCAAGGCCGGTAGCTGGTAGCAGATGGACTTGCCGGCTCCGGTGGGGAGCAATGCAAGATGGGGTTGATTGCGGATTCCAGCGGTGGTCACCGCTTCCTGCAGACTCCGGTCGTCCTGGTGAACGGGAGCGTCTCGGAACTGGAATCCGAAGTAACGCTGCAGCTGTCCCTGTGCGTCGAAGTGTTCCCGACAGTAGATGCAATCCGGCATGCCGCAGTCGGTGTCCCGGAGACGGTCTATCCACGGACGGATCTCCTTGAGCTGCGTCCGGATCCACCGAGGCAAGACGGAGTTCTTCCCTGCCACCCGCAGCCAGGCGCCCACGTAGGCCAGAGCGAAGCGTTGCTGCGGCTCCGTGAGTCCGGCTTGCAGGCACTGGCGCAGCGCGGTCGAGCAGGTCCGATGCGAGGCGCATGCTTCGAAGGCTCTGGCTGCGCCGTCCAGATCGAGTTGAGGAGCCCCGATCTGCTCGAGCAACTTCACCATTCCGCGGCTCTCCGGCGGTAGTCCCGCCTCTCGCGAGGATTCGAAGCAGTATCGCATCAATCCCACGAAACCCGGGTCACTGGTCTGGAGGGCGCGCAGCTTGTCGACGATGTCGCCGAGTAGCCTGGCCGTGTACCAGGCGTCAGCGACGGGACTGTTCCGGCTGGACGGGACCAGCTTGTAGTCCTTCACCAGCGAGTGGTAGGGGTGTTCGACGAAGACGAGCGTCGAGAGGTAGAGCGTGTCGATGACCGGTCGCTGGAGCAATCCGAGCCCTGGGCGGTGCTCACGGAGAATGACCAGATCATGCCCGATGACGTTGTGGCCCACGATCCAGTCGGCATCGCCACACAGCTCATCCAGCCGAGCGAGGGCGCGATCCGGACGACCGCGCGGACGCTCGTGAAGATACCGGGTGCCAACGATCGCGCCGACTTGCTGGATCCGTCGGTCAGCGCCCGTCTCCAGATCGATGTACCCGATTCTCCCGGCGTTCGGAAGGTCGACGGGAGGTAGTGGAAGAACACATTCGGTGGCCATGTGCGTTCAATTCCCTCTTCCGCGGAGTCGACTCGAATGGCCATCACCGCAGGTCCCAGGCGACGCATCGTGAGATGTGGAATGGTCCGCGTGCAAGAAGCCGATGTCTTGCCGGATACGGTTAGTTCGGCAGGATTGGTGGCCAACATGAACCCGATGTGGCGAATCGGGGAAATTTCATGATTCCGGTCGGATCCCGGGCCCTACTCGCGGTTCACAGGCTCCGGAGCAGGAGCGGGTAGAGCAACATTCTTTCTGTAAATTCCTCGGCGCGCCTCAGTCGACCTCCAT
>CAZXCK010000114.1:0-14552 GCA_964639225.1 uncultured Anaerolineaceae bacterium
GGAGCGCGAGGGTGGAACCCTCGCCAAAAGATTCTGGGACTTTGCAAAAGCCCTGATCCAGGGGCAGCATGTATTGACAAGTGGAGAAAAACGATATACATTAATGGAAAGTTATTTCGATGAGTGAAAAAACATGCCGTCCGTACAACGTGGTAACCGCAACCTGATCAAAGCGATGAATCGCAACCTCATCCTGAACGTGCTGCGGCGCGAGGGGACGCTGTCGCGCACTCAGGTCACCGAAATCTCAGGTCTGAGCGTGGGGGCGGTCTCGCAGATCATTAACGAGCTGGTGCAGGCCGACTGGATCCACGAGACGGGTGAGAGCGATTATACCGGCGGACGGCGGCAGGTTCTGCTTAAGCTCAACTCCAGCGCCGGTTATGCGCTGGGGGTCAAGGTGATGGAACAGCGCGCTGTGTGCGCCATAACCAACTTCGAGGCGCGGGTGCTGCATTATCACGAGCAGGCGATTGACACTAATCACAAACCTGAGGCATTCTGCGACGCGCTGGCCGATATGGCGTGTGATCTGATCGCCAGAACGCAGGTCCCCGTTGATAAGCTGTTCGGCATCGGTGTGGGCCTGGCTGGTGTCATCTACTCGAACAAAGGGCTGGTACGTTACTCACCTTATTTTGGCTGGCGTGATGTACCATTGGCCACCATGCTGCAAGCGCGGCTTAAGCTGCCGGTTATCATCGAGAATGATGTCAACACGCTGACCATCACCGAGCATCTGTTTGGGGCAGGCCGCCATCATAATGATGTGGCGGTCATCACCATCGGGCGCGGCATCGGCATGGGCATGATTATCAACGGGCAGCTCTATCGCGGGGCGCAGGGCGGCGCGGGCGAACTGGGACACATCATTGTCGATCTGGAGCGCGCACGGCGCGGCGAGGCGGCCACAATCGAGGCTTTCGCCGCCGATCCGGTGATGCTCCAGCGTTTCCAGAGCCGCAATGGGCTGGTATCGACCACGCTACAGACAATCATCGAAGCGGCTCAGAACGGCGATGAGTATGCGCAGGCCGCGCTGCGGGAAAGCGGCGAATACATCGGGATGGCCTTATCGACGGTGATCAACATGCTGTCGCCGGAGATGCTCATCATCAGCGGTGAAGGGGTCGTTGCTGGCGATCATCGGTTGCGCCCTATGCTGGATGCGCTGAAACGGTATACGTTTGATGGTCTTCTGGACGGGGTGCAGGTGGTCATCGAGCCGACTGACGATCAGGCCTGGGCGCGAGGCGCGGCCAGTCTGGTGATCGGCAAGGTTTTTGAGTCCCCTTTGATAGAGGGTCACCTGGATTAAGTTTTTTTAATCACGTTTTTTCATTGATTGAAAGATGTTGATCTGATGCCAGGGCATACAGGTTGGAATAAATGGAAGTGGGTGCTGTTCTTCCTGGCGCCCAGCCTGATTGGGCTGATGATGTTCATTGTCTACCCGATTGTGTCGTCGTTCTGGCTGGCGTTCCACGACTGGAATCTGCTGCGTCCGCCGACGTTCGTCGGCCTGGCGAACTTTGAAGAACTCCTCAGCGACTCATCCTTCTGGAACGCCTTACGCTATACGGTGCGCTTCATCGCGCTTTATGTGCCCAGCGTGTTTGTGCTGGGGTTGGCGCTGGCGCTGTTCCTCAACCAGAAGCTGCGCGGCATTCTCGTGCTGCGGACGGCGACCTTCCTGCCGGTGGTCGCCTCGTGGGTCGTGGTGTCGCTTATCTGGAAATGGATTTTTAACCCGCAGTATGGGCTGGTCAATTACGGCCTGGCGCAGATCGGCGTCAGCGGGCCGGCATGGCTGTTCGAGCCAGCGACGTCGGTGTGGGCGATGGTCATCACCAGCATCTGGAAAGATGTGGGCTACATCGCGCTGCTGTATCTGGGCGGATTGCAGGCCATCTCCGAGACATACTACGAGGCGGCACGCATCGACGGCGCTTCGCGCTGGCACAGCCTGCGCCACATCACGCTGCCGCTGCTCACACCCACCATGTTCTTCGTCGCCATCATGCTGCTGATCAACTACTTCCAGATCTTTGAGCAGGTATGGCTGATGCCCATGCGCGACAGCGCCGCTGACCGACAGGTTGAGGTGATTGTGACCGAAGTCGTGCGCAACGCCTTCAGCTACAACCGGATGGGTTATGCCTCGGCGATGTCGTGGGTGCTGTTCGTGATGATCTTCATCATCACGTTTGTCCAGCTTCGTCTGCAGAAACGGTGGGTGTACTATGAGGCTAACTAGATCACTTGCAGCCGTCGAAGCCAACCCTGTCCACATGCCTCGGCCACGCTTCAGCCTGCGGATTGCGCAGTATGCAATCATGGCGCTGTTGATCGCCGTCATGGTGCTGCCGTTCGCCTGGATGCTGAGTACGTCGCTCAAATCGCAGGAATACATTCTGCAGACGACACCCCAGCTCATTCCAGACCCGCTGACGTTCGAGAGCTACAGTCAGCTTTCGGAACGTATCGACCTGGCGCGCACGACGTTCAACAGCCTGTTCGTGGCGGTGATGGGCACACTGGGGCAGATTCTTGTGTCGGCGATGGCCGCCTATGCCTTCTCTCGTGTGGAGTGGCGCGGGCGGGACACCGTCTTTCTGTTATATCTGGCGACGATGATGATTCCGGCGGTGGTGCTGGTCATTCCCCAGTTCATCCTCATCCGCAACCTGGGTTGGATGAACTCATACGCCGCGCTGATCGTGCCCGGCCTGTTCAGCGCCTTCGGCACGTTTCTGCTGCGCCAGTCCTTCCTGCAAATCCCCAAAGACTTCGAGGAAGCCGCGTTCGTCGATGGGGCCAACCACTTCACCATCTTCTGGCGCATTTTCCTTCCGCTTTCCAAACCGGCGCTGGCTACGCTGGCGATCTTCAGCTTTATGGGGCTGTGGAATTCGTATCTGTATCCGCTGTTTGTCGCACGTCGGCCCGAAGTGATGACGCTGCCGGTAGCCCTGGCCATGCTGCAGGGCGGCCCGCGCGCACTGACGGAATGGAATCTGGTGATGGCGGGGTCGGTAGTCGCCGTACTGCCGATTCTGATTGTCTATCTGCTGGCGCAGCGCTGGTTTGTCCAGGGCGTAGTCGCCAGCGGAATCAAAGGTTAGGTTGCTTTGCGCAGCAACATGCGTTTAATGTCTCGCGGTAGTTCTATATACGATCGAAAGAGGAAATTGATCATGTTTCGCAGATTAGGTCCCATTGTCTTGATCCTGGTATTGCTGCTGGTTATTCTGCCCGCAAGCACGCAGAATACCACTACCATCCGTTACTTTACGTTCTCCGCCGCGCCAGACCATCTGGACGATCTGGACGCGATTATCCAGGCTTTCCAGGCGGAGAACCCCGACATCGTGATTGATGTCGCGACCGCGCCATTTGATGACTACTTCACGCTGCTGCAGGCGGACGTCGTCAGCGGTGACGCGCCCGACGTCTTCGAGCTGAATTACGAGAATTTCGTCACCTACGCGGCCAATGAGATTCTGCTGGACATCAGCGATATGCTGACCGGCGATGCCCCCTACTATCCGCGTGCGCTGGAAGCCTTCCAGTATAACGGCCAGCAGTTCGCGCTGCCGGAATCGTTCTCGACCGTGCTGCTGTTCTACAACGCCGATCTGTTCGACGCCGCCGGGCTGGACTACCCGACCGACACCTGGACCTGGGACGACGCCGTAGAAGCCGCCGCCGCCATCACGGACCTGGGCGACGATGTGTGGGGTCTGTTCTCGCCGGTGCAGTTCTGGGAGTTCTATAAGAAAGCGGCCCAGCAGGGTGAATGTGAATTCTTCAACGAGGATATGACCGAGTCGACACTCAACAGCGAAGGCTGTGTCGAAGCACTGGAGACGATGATCAGCTTTATCGAGCAGGGTGTGATGCCGTCGCAGGCGCAGCTTTCCGGCGTCAGCGAGGGCGAGCTGTTCATGAGTGGCAATCTGGGTATGCTGGTGACCGGCATCTGGATGTTCGGCGCCTTCGCCGATGTCGATTTCACGTGGGACGTGGAGATCGAACCGGCCATGAACGAGCACGGTCATCACTTCTTCGCGAACGGTGTGGCCGTATCCGCCTCGACGCGCAACGCGGAGGCCGCCGCCAAATGGGCGGAGTTCCTGACCGCCAGCGAAGTCGCCGCGACCGTGCGTGTGGAGAGTGGCTGGGAACTGCCAGCGCTCGACGCGCCTGAGTTCGTCGAGTCGTATCTGGAGCAGACGCCGCCGGCCAACCGCGCCGCCGTCTTCCAGGCACTGGAAAGCCCGGTGACTCCGCCGGTGATCGAGCGCCAGAATGAGATGCAGGACGCGGTCAACAACCTGATCGCGCAGGTGGTCGACGGTGAACTGACGGCGCAGGAAGCGCTGGATGAGGCCAAAGAGCAACTGGATCGCCTGCTTCCGTAACGCGCAGGCTGGCATGAAATGGGGCGAGGTGACACTCGCCCCATGCTTATTCCTGACGCAACAGGATTGAACCATGACAAACTTAGTGCAAAGCAGCATTGATGTCATCCGGGCCGGGCAGGCAAGCAGCGGCGCTTACGTCGCCTCACCGACCTTTTCGCAGTACGGCTATTCGTGGCTGCGAGATGGGGCCTGGATCGCCTACGGCATGGACTGCGCCGGTCAGCACGACAGCGCCCGTGCCTTTTACGTTTGGGGTGCCCAGACTCTGAGCGCCTACGAAGCCCAGGTCGAGCGTTTGCTGGCGAAGATCGACGCTGGTGAGCCAGTGGCCGAGGCGGACTATCTGCCGACGCGCTTTACCCTGGATGGCGGCCTGGGCAGCGATGACTGGCCCGACTTCCAGCTCGATGGCTATGGCGCGTGGCTGTGGGGGCTGGTCCGTCACTGTCGCCAGACCGGGGATGATTCCCTGTGGCAGCAGGCAGTCCCGGCGGTGCGGCTGGTCATCCGCTATCTGGCTGCGCTGTGGCGGTCGCCGAATTATGACTGCTGGGAAGAGCACCGGCAGGAAATCCACCCGGCGACGCTGGCCGCCCTGTATGGTGGGTTGTGCGCCGTCACCGAAATGGATGCGTCGCTGGTCCCCGCTGGCCTGCCGGACGCCATCCGCGACTACGTGTTGACGACAGGCGTCACCGCTGATGGCCACTTCATGAAGTTTGTCGGCAACGATAACGTTGATGCCAGCCTGTTGTGGCTGGCGGTCCCTTACGGACTGGTGACGGTCGACGATCCACGTTTCCGGGCGACAGTGGCCAAAATTGAGCGCGACATCCTGCGGCCCGGCGGCGGCGTGTATCGCTACGCGGCGGACACGTACTTCGGCGGGGGCGAGTGGATTCTGCTGACGGCGTGGCTGGCGTGGACCTACCTGGAAATGGGCCGCCGCGACGACGCCGAGCCACTGCTGGCCTGGATCGAAGCGCAGCAGACGGCGGACGGCCAGTTGCCAGAGCAGGTCTGCGATCATCCGCTGGACCCCGCCTACTATCCGCATTGGGTGGAGCGTTGGGGAACACCGGCGCTGCCGCTGTTGTGGTCACATGCTATGTTCTTAGTCCTTGAATCACGACTGAAAGCGTAAACGAATGATGATGATTGTTCATGAACCCTTCGGTCAGGAACACCCTTACGATCAACTGCCCGAAGAACGCTTCCCCCGGCAGCCGCTGGCTGGCGAGACGTTCCGGGTGGGTATTGTCACCCGTCCGCCGGGCGCGGTGAGTGGCGTGCACGTACTCAGTGCAGTCGATGATGTGCCACAGCCGGCAGTCCGCGCCGAACATCTGGCGGACTGGCAGCCGGAGTCTGAGATCGGCATGGGCGCCGAACTGCTGGAACGTGTCGTCAGGATCGAGCAGGACGTGTGGCAGGCGACACTCACCGCGCCCAAACACGGGCAGACGCTCGTCTACTGGGCGGTGGCGGACAGCGACGGCAAGCTCATCGAAACGCAGCCGTTCACGCTGCGCGGCGAAGCCTGGGAGTTGGGCGGCGGCTTCCATATGGACGGCGACACGCTGACTCTGCGGCGCGACCTCGACGGCAGCGGGCAGACGCTGCCTGGAATGCCCGCCATCGAAGAGATCGCCTGGCTGACCGATGGCGTGCGGGCGCGTCAGGTCCGTGTGACATTCCGCTGCCAGCCGGACGAGCGATTCTTCGGCCTGGGCGAGCGCTTTAACACGCTGGACCAGCGCGGCAACGTCATGGACATTCGCTGCTACGAGCAGTACAAGAATCAGGGCAAGCGGACCTATATCCCGGTGCCGTTTCTGCTGTCGTCAGCGGGCTACGGTGTCCATGTCGAGAGCAATCGCTGGATGCAATTCGACCTGACCGCCTCTGACTCGCAAAGCTGGACACTGGTTGCTGACCTGGCTGATGACGAAACGCTGGCGCTTACATGGTTCATGGATGCCGATCCGCTGGCGATTATTGGACGGTTTGCGCAGTCCACCGGGCCAGTTGTGCTGCCACCGCGCTGGTCGTTCGGGCTGTGGATGAGCAGCAACGAATGGGATTCGCAGGCGCGTGTCATGCAGGAAGCGCGGACTTCGTTTGAGCTGGGAATCGAGCCGTCTGTCCTGGTTATCGAGGCGTGGAGCGACGAAAACACGTTTTACATCTGGAACGACGCGCAGTACACGCCAAAACCGGGCGGCGAGCCATTCTACTATGACGATTTCATCTTCCCGGCGGAAGGCAGATGGCCCGACCCTAAAGGCATGATCGACTGGCTGCATGACCGGGATGTCAAGCTGGTGCTGTGGCAGATTCCCGTGATGAAAGTGCCTGAAAAACCGCACCCCCAGCAGGACGCCGACCGTGCTCACTTCGAGGCGGCGGAGTTGGGTGTTCATGACCCTGACGGTACGCTGCACCGGGTACGCCCGTTCTGGTTCCGGGATGGCTACATCTGGGATGTGACCAACCCGGCAGCGCGCGCCTGGTGGTTCGGCAAGCGTGCCTATCTGCTGGACGAGATGGGCGTGGACGGTTTCAAAACGGACGGCGGCGAGCACATGTGGAGCACACAGACACAGTTCGCCGATGGCCGCTCCGGTGCGGAAGTGTGGAACGAGTACCCCCGGCTGTACAGCGAAGCCTATTACAACTTCGCCAACAGCAAACGTGAGGCGGTGACGTTCAGCCGGGCCGGCTTCACCGGGTCGCAGCGGTCGCCGCTGCACTGGGCCGGCGACGAGAACTCGACATGGGAAGCGTTCCGCCACTCGATCTACGCGGGCCTGTCGGCGGGCATTTCCGGACTTCCGTTCTGGGGCTGGGATATCGGCGGGTTCAGCGGCGAGATACCGGACGCCGAGCTGTATCTGCGGGCGACGGCCATGGCGACCTTCTGCCCGGTGATGCAGTATCACTCCGCGCCCAACCCCGCGCGCGAGGTCAACATGGACCGCACGCCCTGGAACATCCAGGCGCGCACCGGCGATGATCGGGTGGTGGCGACCTTCCGGCATTTCGCCAAGGTGCGCCGGAGTCTGCTGGACTACATCTGGCGCGAGGCGCAGCACAGCGCCAGCACCGGCCAGCCGATGATGCGCGCGCTGCGGTTGTGGTATCCGCAGGCGGGTGAGTTCCAGTACTTCTTCGGGCGTGATCTGCTGGTGTGTCCGGTCGTCGAACCGGGCGCAGAACAGCAACCGGTGTTTATACCTGATGGCGACTGGACCGACTTCTGGACTGGTGACAGTGTACCGGGCGGGCGGGGAATCGTCGTCGATACGCCCATCGACCGCATCCCGGTGTTCGTGCGCGCTGGCGCTGAACCGGTCGTCAGCCGCTGAGCAAAGGCCCGCTGCTCGACTTCTGGTATCGTGAAGCGGTGCCTGCTGGTTGGGTTGTGTTTGCGATGTTAACCCTTGCCAGCAAGGAACATGATGCCCGGAGTCCGGACCGAGCACATTGTCGCCTTTGCCAGATCATTCATAGAGGACTACCGCAGGTGGTGGTCCTCTATCGAGATTGGACTGGCACAGTATAGAAGAGTTTATACAGGTACGTAGAAAACTCTTTGTCCTGGTTGGGGGTGCATCCGGAAATTGGGGCGGGTTTGCAACTTTCGAGCCGCCAGCGGATCAAGGACGGGCGCGTAAGGGTGGCGCGTATACGCCACCCGCTTAAGTGCAGACACGCTTACTGTAGCCTGCTGCAAGCAGCTTGTGTTTTAAGGCCGGGCGAGGCAGGTCTGCCCCAAATCCGGATACTCTTCTCAGATTCAGCACGCCGTTGGTTGTGGTGTCCAACCTCTGCTGACCGTTTTCGCCACGCAGCGCCGTGTCCTCAGAAGGATCGAACTGAACCTTAATCCACATCCAGCAGATAGCGCCACACGTCGCGCAGGACGGGGACACCATCCACAACCGGCGTGAAGTCATCCGCGATGACCACATTGTGAGCGGAGGCAGAAGGACGTGGCCCCTGAACGAAGGTGTCCATGGCCGTCACCAGTGAATGTGCATTGTTGTAAGGCGGTTCGGTGTCGTCGATGTTAGCCTCGCCGAATGCGGTCACACCGAACGCTGCGCGCATGTCCGCACGGGCTTGTTCGCCGCGTGTGCGATCGTCGAGATGCTCGAACACGTAAATGTCATCGCCCGGCGTCGCGTTGGTATCAAGGATCCACGACGCGACCGATCCGCGGTAGATGTCCGTCCACGCAAACAGAATCGCTCGATCCACGTCGAAGTTATGCGCGATGTAGGCCGCCATCCCCGCACCCTGGGAATGCCCCGCGACGACGATCTGATCCCATAGTGGGTCCCCGTTTGCATCGAGATATTGCTCCCATCCGCCATCGGGATCGCTGGCGCGCATGATTCGGAGCGTCTCGGTCAGACGCCGCGTGATCGAATTCTCTGCGTCCACAGACACGCCAGGATGCAGGTCTTCTCCGAAAATCACCTCGCGCCGCACGAGTTCGTGGCAGTTGGGGTCGGGGTCGCGCCGGCAGATTTGCAAGTTCACTGAGCGTGCATTGCGATATTGCAGGCCGACAGCGTGCAAGCCCATGGAGGCGGCCTCCTGCACAAATAGTTGATAGTCGGATGGGAGCGCGCCCGTGCCAGGGAAGAACACCAGCAGGCGATCCCGCGATTCGACCGACTCATCGTGGCATATATAGTGGTTGATGCTGGAATCATCTGCGCTCGGTGAGAGCCACTGGCAGAAATCCGGGATGCTGGCGGATGTCGTCAGCGCAGGTTCATCCTGCCCGGTGATCGGCGTCCCGGTAACGGTGAGATCGCTCTTGCAACGGCGCACGGAATAAGGCGTGTCCACGTTCGGCCCGGCGATGACGTTGTAATAGACGAAGACATTGGTCTCCCCGATAAAGATTTCCGGGTCAGAGCGTGACATGCCAGGACTGCCGTCATCACAGCGTTCAGTGTAGTTGAGATCGCCGTCCGGTTGTATACCCATCAACCATACCTCGCCATCTGTGAAGCGCTGGCGGTTATCGGTGGCGTTCTTGATAATCACGCTGAAGTAAGACTGACCGCCCACGATGAAGGGTTCGGCGGACGACACAAACGTATGGCGCGACTCCGGCGGCGGATAGATCGTGGCGATGCGCTCCCAGTGCGCGCCGCCTGTGTCGCGGTAGATCGCGATGGCCTCACTATCGACCGCCGCCAGCACTAACATCTCGCCGCCATATTCCGGCGCGAACCAGCCATATGGGTCGGTCTTGTCGCCGGCGTCGTTCGTGATGGTCCGGCGCTGACCTGTACTGGTATCCAGCAGGACGATCTGCCCAGTGTTTTCGCCGTCGCGTTCGCTGTAGGTGATGATATCGCTGTTGTCCACCCAGCGCACGGCGGTAATGCCATTCACGATGATGTCAATCGGGTATGTGATACTTGGTTCGGCCTCATCAAACCACACCGCCGTGCCATCCTGCCATGTGCCTTCGATGGCAGCCAGCCGTGTTGAGTCGGCGGCGGGGTTGCGGCTGGCGAGTTGCGTCTGATGGCGCACACCCGTTGTCAGCGGTTCTGTTGTTGTACCATCCGGGTGGAGTGTCGCCCGCCAGATCTGCACAACACCGTCATGCTCCTTCGCATAAAACAGCGCCCAACCGTTGGCGTCAATGCCAAACTCTGGCCCGTTGAACGTCTCAAGCGGGCGCGCCGCGCCGCTATCGATCAGCATATCCTTGCCATCCCCGTTGACAAACAAGCCTGTCACCGGGTCAAGTTGAGCCACATAGATCGCGCCGCCTTCTGTTTGATACGTCAGCAACGCGCCGCCGGGCAAAATCTCTGGGTCGATGTAAGACTCGCCTGGCGGGTTGAGCGTCACCACCTGTTCCGCCGCGATCTGCGCTTGTGCAGACCAGTTTGCCTGCGTGCTGAACAATAAGCAGGTCCCCAAAAGAATCAAAAACGTCCGCAAGATAAACTCCTTCTGCTATGTGAATGGTAGTTTGTCCGAATTTATCACGAACTTGTTATCGCGTGGTCATGATTCTGTAAACAGATTGTAATGCCCCTGAAATCGAAGCACTACCGCACGCCCTTACGATGGCGCGTAAGGGTGGCGTAATGCAGATCAAGTATTTAGAGCGGAGTAAAGGGGCGGACCAGCCCCACCCGGCGTTAAAACACAAGCTGCTCGCAGCAGGCTACAGGAAGCGTGTCTGCTAAAGAGACACAAAAGAGCATCCTTTTGGCTCGCCATCTGATCGGTTTATCCGCGTTAATCTGTTAACGCACATAAAAAGTGGCATGAGCTTGCTCGCGGGTATCCGCGACAAAGTCCCGGCGGGCAGCGCCCCACCGATAAAGACCTTGCCTCAACTTCAACGCGAAGTTGTTGCAGAACGCTTGTCGCACACTGGTGTCCCCGTAAGAGTTCCCCCAGTTGGCCTATGCAGAAACCACCACATGGGCACGGTGAAGTAGTTAAGTTCCATGTATATTCGTTTTATTCCCTATCTGTATTTCGGAGTATTGTGTTGATTTGTCGAATCAAAAGGGCAAAGGTGCAATTATGATCATGCCATTAGACATGACAGATCGCGTCGCGTTGGTGACTGGCGGCGGCAGCGGGATCGGCGCAGCGTCCGCGCTTAAGCTGGCGAAGGCTGGAGCGAAAGTCGCCGTGCTGGCCCGCGACGAAGATGAACTGAAGCAGATAGCCGCACAGATCGATGAGGTGGGCAGCGAAGGAATGGTGATTGTCGGTGATATCTCCGATGTGCGGTCCATGCAGGAGGCCTATCAGCAGATCGAAAACCAGTGGGGCCGGTTGGATGTGGTCTTCGCCAACGCAGGCATCAACGGGACCTGGGCACCGCTGGGCGATCTGAGCGAGGATGACTGGGATCAGACCCTGGATATCAATCTGAAAGGGACTTTTCTCACCATTAAGTATGCGCTACCTCTTCTCAGAAAGCGCGGCGGCTCGGTGATTATCACCTCATCAGTCAACGGAACGCGCATATTCAGCAATACCGGAGCAACGGCTTATGCCTGCTCCAAAGCCGGACAGGTGGCCCTTACCAAGATGCTTGCGCTGGAACTCGCCAGCGAGCGAATCCGCGTGAATGTGATCTGTCCCGGCGCAATTGAGACCGACATCGAGGAAAACACCGAACGCGAAAACCTCGAATCCGCTGCGGAACCGGTCGAGTTCCCGGCGGGCAAAATCCCACTGACCGATGGCACGCCTGGCTCGTCCGAGCAGGTCAGTAACCTCGTACTTTTCCTGGCGTCGGACGCATCCAGCCACATCACCGGCACCGAAATCTGGATTGATGGTGGGCAGTCGCTGCTGCAAGGGTAAACTCGGGGCAAACAGCACGTTGCCATGCGTTTAATGAATTTGCCACGACTCTTCACACAAATTCAGCGTAGATGGCGGTCGCGTCGTCGTGCTGGCCCAGTCGCGGATAGGCGTCGAGTCCGGCGTCGGCGTATTCCGCTGCCCGAAGTTCGGCCAGGTATCCCGCCAGACCGTTAGCCTCAATCGTCTCGCGCATGGATTGAATGCGTTCCATTTCAGCGTCGGCGTCAGTATGAGATGTGCTGTGTGTTGGGAAGCCATCGCTGCACACCAGAAATCCAGCCAGATCAGATGTAGGAATGCTGCCGGTCTCCAGATAGGCGGCGAGCATGGGCAGTCCGTTGATGACACCTACACCGACCGCTGTGTCAGTCGCGCCGGATTCGTCCTCATAGTTGTGATAAATCCCGTTGGCAATATTAATCTCGCGCACGCGCTCATCCGTCACCACGTCGGCCAGATGAGTCGCACCTGCGGCTGCTTTGATGTCGAGCGCGGCCTGGACGGCCCGGCCATCGTGCTGGATCATCTGGTCAGTGGTGGCTCGTACCGTTCGGCCATCCCGGTAGAATAGAAATAGCGCTGTATCGCCGCCATGCGCATATTCCAGCCGGCCCGCCTGCAAATCAACTCGAGCGACTGTCACGCAGCATACCGGCAGGATTAGCCGCAGCAAACGCGGGTCATCGAGCAGAAAACGCAGCTCAGGTTCGTGCTGGTAGACCGCATCCGCCGTCAGTGCGCCGTAAATGGCTTCCAGGCCAGCGCGCAGATGCTCGTTGGCCGCCACTACAGCGTCTGTCAGCGAGACATTCTGCCCGGCGCTGAGTGTTTGTGACACGACATCGCGTGTGATGAGCGCCGCGCAGCGGCCAGGCGTAGTCCCTTCGCCGCAGCGATCCAGCAGCGGGCGCAGCTTGTGTATCGTGCGGACGCGCTGCGGTGCGCCGTCGGCCACCAGCGCGACGGTGTAGTCGCCGTTTGTGCTGGTGAAGAAGGTATCCTCGCTGGCCCGGTCGGGCTTAGCGCTCTGAATAGTGGTGATGCGTATTTGCTGTTGAACGACGTGCATGGTCAGAGCATCCTTGTGGAAAGGGGCTACTTGCTGCGGGGCAGGTCGGAGCCGCTCATGAACCGCTTTCGCAGCAGCACGAAGACGAACACCGCCAGCGCGCCGGTGGTGTTCCAGTTGAATGTGACACTCCCGACACGGTATGAGCAACGGTCAGGACTCATCACAACGTTCGCCGAGTGTGCAAACCGCAGATTTACCGGTTGGCGATCAGTTCATAACTGCATTGGTGGGCTTCATCAACGAAGGCATACAACAGTTCCGGGTCGGCGTCAAAGAAGTGATCGGACGGCGACAGGATATAGCCACCGTTTGGCCCGGCTTCCTCAAAACAGCGTCGTACCTCAGCCCGTGTCTGTTCAGGTGTACAGCCAACGAAAAAGTTATCCTGATCGAAGCCGCCGATCATGCACACCTGGTCACCGATACGGCGTTTGGCTTCGGCCAGGTTAGTGTCGCCGCCCATCGCGCGAGGGGTGAACGTCTCCATCGCATCGGGTTTCATGCCAGCGATGCGCTCAAGCAGTGGCATCATACCGCCGCAGGTGTGATAGGCAATACGCTGGCCGGCTTCGTGGGCGGCGCGGATGATTTCGCTGTCATACGGCGCTACAAACTCATCGAAAATCTTGGGCGAGATCACCGTAGATGACGCCGTGCCGCCCCCCAGTTCCAGCACATCATAGCGCGCACCCTTCAGCGACTCGACATAGGTCAGTTTGCGCGCCTGGACAAACTTCAGCAGGGTATGCACCCATTCAGGATCGTCGTAAGTCAGGTAAATCAACTGTTGCAGGTCCATCAGGCAGGTAGCATCCTGCCAGCAGCCCGGTTGACCGTATACATCAAAACAGGGGATGTGCCCCCGGACGATTCCCCGTTCGCCGAATGCTTCGGCAGCCTGATTAACCGCCTCGACATCGCATTTCGGCGCAGTCACATATTCCAGAATAACATCCAGGTCTGCGGGCGCCTTCAGCAGATGCTCGGTGACCCAGGTTGTGTATTCGTTTGATTGCAGGACGGTGGACAGCTTGCCTTTGGGCGTGACAAACGTATAGCGGACCGTCCTGTACTTCTGGCCAGGAATCTCTTCGCTGTAGATGCGCCACTCATCGGTCGCCACCCGATGGCTTTCGAGGAACTCAATGTCGCCCTGTTCCGGGTCGGGGTACTCGCCATTGGTGGCATCATGCATGTGCGGAGTCACCCAGACGATGGCGTCAAATCCAAAGTGATCGAAGAACTCCTGCGTGCTCATGCCAGTCATCTTTTGCTCGAGAAAGTAAGGCATGACATGGTGTGTGGTCACCGGCAGTCGATCGGGAATACCGCCCGTGAGCGCCGTTAGCATACGTTGTCTGGAAGTCATTTCAGCCATTAACTTTTTCTCTTCCCTAAAAATATCTTGCATTTGCCTGTCGGTTAGCGATTCTTAGTCGATGGGCGCTGTTCTGAACATGGTTTGAAGATTTTCATTATACATCACATAGGCGGCGCACGAAACCGGATTACCCGGTGATAACAGGGCTATCGCAGTAACTACTCAGCATGTCTCGTGGGGGCGCTGCCCCCACACCCCCGCAAGGGAGCGAGGCTCCCTTGACCCTCTGCTTTTCGGCGCTTTGCGCCGAAAAAGGCAAAGTTTTGTCCACTTTTTCAAAAGTGGCGGGGTCCGGGGC
>CAZXCK010000115.1:0-14357 GCA_964639225.1 uncultured Anaerolineaceae bacterium
GTCGATGGTCTGGGCGACACTCGGTTTGCCGCTGGCCTGGAGCAGCGCACCCAGCAGCAGCAGCGCGTGATGCGGGCGTTCGTTGGGCCACTGGTGCGCGATATGCTGCTGCAGCGGTTTACGAAAGCGATCAATCGCCATGACGACCATGCCCATATCGAAGGTGGCCGCGCTGGTATCGGTGCGGGCCGGGCTGATGACATGCAGCAGGCTGTGCAGCTTCTCGACGGTGAGCAGCGTGTGACGCCAGGCGTCCAGGGTGTGCGGGCGCGGCTGCGGCAGATCGCGCAGGGCCGCCAGTTCCGGCACGATGGGCGCCAGCAGCCCCAGCGAGTCGGCGACGCGCAGGGCAGCCACCGGCGATGGCCCGCCCAGCAGGTTGAAGAACTCGTCGCGCACGCGCTCCGGCGAGATGCGCGCCAACTGCGGCCCGGCGGCGCGGATGGCGTCGCGGGTGGCCGGTTCGATGCGCGCTTTGAACTGCACGCTCTGGCGCACGGCACGCAGCGCCCGGATGGGGTCGTCGTGGATGGCCTGCGGCGTGCAGGCCCGGATCACACGGTCGATGAGGTCATGCTCGCCGTTAAGCGGGTCGATGATGTGTGTCAGATCGCTGTGCAGGTCAACCGCCAGCGCGTTGATGGTGAAGTCGCGGTCGGTCAGGTCGGCCAGCAGGTCGTCGCCGCGATAGCGTGCCACGTCGATCACCAGGCGCTGGGCCTGGGCGTCTGGCGCGGCGAACGGCTGCGGTGGTCGGTCGAGCAGCACACGGGCGACATCGCGCTCGCGGTCCATGATGAAGAAATCGCCGCGCAGGCGGTTCGCCAGCCGCCGCGCCAGGCCGATGGCATCGTGCGGCGTGGTCAGGTCGATGTCGTGGACCGGGCGCTGCAAAAAGGCGTCCCGCACCGCGCCGCCGACGATGTAAGCCGGTGTGCCGGCAGATGCTTCCTGTAACTCATCGATGAAGTCCGGCCACAGCAGCGGGCGCTGCGGCTGGCGTGGCGCAGGTGAGGCATTCACAGCGATTCCGGCCTCACCACGCCGATAAACGGCAGATTGCGGAACTTCTCGTCCAGGTCCAGGCCGTAGCCAAACACGAACTTGTCCTCGATGTCGAAACCCCGGTAGTGGATGTCAATATCGACCTCGCGCCGCGACTGCTTGTTGAGCAGCGTACACAGGCGCAGGCTGGCTGGTTCGCGTGCCTGGAGCATGCGCAGCACAAAGTCGAGCGTGTGGCCGCTGTCGATGATGTCTTCGATAATCAGTACGTGCTTATCCTTGAGTTCGGCGGTCAGGTCCATGTCGATGCGCACACTGCCTTTCGACTCGCGCACGCCGTGCCCGTAGCTGGAAACCGCCATAAAGTCGATCTCGTGAGGGACCGTGATATGCCGGGTGAGGTCCGACAGAAACATCACCCCGCCTTTGAGAATGCAGATGAGCAGCAGATTGTCGCAGTTGGCGTAATCTCTGGAAATCTCATGGCCCAGCTCGCTGACGCGCTGCATGAGCGCGGCCTGGTCGATGAGTGTCTCTGCCAGATACTGCTGGTACGGTGCGGTCAAAGTCACCTCCCGGATTGTGCGATGGCGCCAGTTGTCAGAATGGAAATGATGATACCACCCACCAGATGGATTGCCTACGGTGGCGGCCTGAGCCGTCGGACCGCGCCGGATGGACGCGGCTGGCGGGGACTGTCTGCGGTTGAGGGGCTTGTGGATGGTCGCACTAACGGAGCATGATCTGCACGGCCAGCCGGCCCAGCAGCAGCTCGTCGCCTCGCTGGATGGTGGTGGGCACATCGGGTTCCAGGCGCTCGCCGGCCAGGAAAGTCCCGTTGGTGCTGCCCAGGTCGGTGATGATGAGTTGGCCGTCGCTGACCTGCAGGCGGGCATGCTCGCGTGATACGCCGCGATCCAGCGCGCCGTAAGGGGTCAGATCGATCTCTGGATAAAAACGCTTTACCGAGTCCGCCCGGCCTAATACAATAGCTGTATCCTGTCTGACGGTCAGCCGCTCGACCATACCCCGAATCAGCAGAATGAGTTCCTGACGCTCACCGGGGGCGATGTTCTGGTCTGCATCCCGCTGTGCCTGCTGCTGCGCTCTGGCGCGGTTGGCGGACAGGACCGCACTGCGAGGGATACGATGGAATGTCTCTTCGGGGTTGAAACGCGGGTCTCTGGATTCGTCACTCATGAACAGTTCGCACTTCCCAATCGACTGCGGGCGATGTGTCTTCTATCATAGGATGTTTCACCTATCTATTATAAGGCGCGAATCCGACGATTAGCCTACCGAATGTTACAGTTTTTAATGGACGGCTCATCCGGGCCGCGAAACAAGGATAGCAAGTCTTATGGTTACGCAATCGCAGATTATCCCGGCGCAGCCGCGCACCACGCTGCGCGTGACGCTGGATAACGATAACGTCCTGGAAGGGCCAATCGGCACGCCGGTTGGTGATTTCCTGGAAGCGGCGCATGCCATGCAGCCGTATGAAGCCCCGCTGATGGGGGCTATCGTCGATGGCCAACTGCGTGAACTGAGCTATGCGCTGCAGCGCGACGCCGACATCGAGCCGGTTCTGCTCAACAGCAGCGACGGCGGGCGCATCTACCGGCGCACGCTGGTCTTTCTGATGACGACCGCCGCCAGCGAATTGTGGCCGGGCTGTCGGGTGAGCGTGCGTTATGCCGTGCCGGACGGCGGTTATTACTGTACCCGGCTGGACGCCGACCCGTTCACCGAGGCCGAACTTGAGCAGCTCGCCGCCCGTATGCGCGAGATCGTCGCCAGCGATGACCCGATCAGTAAGCGCACCGTCCCGCTGGAAGAAGCGGCGGCGCTGTTCGCCGAGCGCCAGGAAGATGACAAAGTGCGCCTGCTGGAGCAGCGCAGCCGCCAGCATCTGACGCTGTACACGCTGCGCGGCTGGTCCGATTATTATTACGGCTATATGCTGCCCTCGACCGGGCATCTGCATCTGTTCCGGCTGATCGGTGTGGAGAAGGGCTTCATCCTCCAATACCCGCGTCGGGAATCGGTGAACGAGCTGCTGACGCTCAAGGCGTATCACAAGCTGAGTCAGGTCTTCAGCCGCGCCGACGACTGGCTGCGGCGTATGGATGTTGAGGATGTGGGCCGGCTGAATCGCATCGTCAAGGACCAGAACCGGATTCACGAGCTGATTCTGGTGGCCGAGGCCCTGCACGAGCAGCACATCGCGCAGATCGCCCACGACATCAGCCAGAAGCACCAGCATCAGGGCGTGCGGCTGGTGCTCATCGCTGGACCGTCATCGTCCGGCAAGACGACCTTCGCCAAACGGCTGGCAATCCAGTTGCTGGCGCACGGTTTACGCCCATTCACACTGGAACTCGACAACTACTTTGTGGACCGTGAGCGCACCCCACGCGACGAGGATGGAGACTATAACTTCGAGGCGCTGGAGGCCATCAATCTGCCGCTGTTCAACGAGCAACTGCTGCGCCTGATTCGGGGTGAAACCGTCACCCTGCCGCGCTTCGACTTCCTCACCGGCAAGAGCCTGCCCGGTCGGCAGGCGCGGTTACAGGAAAACCAGTTGATTGTCATCGAAGGGATTCACGGACTCAACCCGCGTCTGGTGCCGCAAATCCCGGATGAGATGATCTACCGGGTGTATGTGTCGGCGCTGACACAGCTCAACATCGACGGTCACAACCGCGTCCCGACGACCGATGTGCGCCTGCTGCGGCGCATCGTGCGCGATGCCGATCATCGCGGCTACTCGGCGACGCAGACGCTCGAACGCTGGGGCAGTGTGCGCAGGGGCGAAAAAGAGAACATCTTCCCGTACCAGGAAAATGCAGACGCCATGTTCAACTCGGCGCTGGTTTACGAACTGGCGGCGCTGCGCCCGCTGGCGGAGCCGCTGCTGCTCCAGGTGGAGCCGAACACGCCGCCGCACATCGAAGCCAAACGGCTGCTGTCGTTTCTGGGCTGGGTCCAGCCGCTGCTGCCAACCCAGCTTGAGATGGTGCCGGATACGTCGCTGCTGCGCGAGTTCGTGGGCCATTCCAGCCTGGAAGGCTACCACCCACTCATCGGCAGCGACGACCCTGCTGACGACATCAACGGCATTTAGCTGTTCAGCGCATCCATCAGTTGGTGGAACTCGGCGATGTCGAGCTGCTGCTTGGCGTCGCTCATGGCGACCGGCGGGTTGGGGTGGACCTCCACCATCAGGCCGTCGGCGCCAACCGCTTTGGCGGCCTTTGCCAGCGGCACGGCGATATCGCGCCGCCCAGCGGAGTGCGAAATATCGACGATCACCGGCAGATGCGTCTCCATTTTGAGCAGGGGCACGGCGCTGATGTCGAGCGTATTGCGTGTCCACTGTTCGAAGGTGCGCACGCCGCGCTCCATCAGAATGACGTTGGGGTTGCCGCTGCTGACGATGTACTCGGCGGCGTAGATCAGTTCCTTGAGCGTGGCGCTGAAGCTCCGTTTGAGGATGACTGGCTGCCGGACCTTGCCCAGCGCCCGCAGCAGGAAGCTGTTCTGCATGTTGCGCGCGCCTACCCAGAAAATATCGACATACTCCGACATCATCGGCAGCAGTGACATATCCAGCACCTCGCTGGTGATGAACATATCGTATTTGTTGGCCACCTGGCGGGCGATCTGCAGGCCGGGCACGCCCAGTCCCTGGAAATCATAGGGAGAGCTGCGCGGCTTGTAGCCCATGCCCCGCAGAATGCGGACGCCGCGCTTGGCCAGCTCCGCCGCGACGGTGTCCATCTGCTCCATGCTTTCGACCGCGCACGGCCCGGAGATCACCTGAAATACGCTGTTGCCGATCTCGGTGCCGTCGGGCAGGGTGATGATGGTGCGCTCGGTGGGTGTTTTGCGCTGCACGCGGATTTTGGCGCGGGCTTCGCTCTCTTCCAGAGCCAGCGTGGCGCGGAAGATTTCGCGGAAGAGCGCCTGAATGGTCTCGTTGCTGAAGGGGCCGTTGTTGGCCTGCTGCAAGGTTTCCAGCATGGCCGCCTCGCGCTCTGGATCGTAGAATGTGGTGCCAAGCTCGGACTGAATCTTGCCAATATCTGAGGCGATGCTGGCCCGCTGGTTGAGCAGGTCCAGGATTTGCATGTTGATCTGATCGATCTGCGCGCGAAGTTCCTGCAAACGGTTGTCTGGTGACATGGGTTATGGCTGCCCTTATTTCTGAGTACGATACAAGTTTTTCCGCTAGATGGTTATCAGTGCCTGATTCATGGGTCGGGCTAACGTTTTCCGCGTCCTTTTTTGCTGCCTTTGCCGCCGTTGTCGTCGGGCAGGGGTGGCAGGTCGTCCATGCTGAAGCCCAGGCTGTCGAGAAGATTAAACACATCGTCTATGTTGTCAAGGTCGATGTCTTCAGGGATGTCGATGTCTGGTACGGGCATATCGCCGCCGCCAAGGAACGACGCCAGGCTTTCGAGTGCTTCGTCGATGGCTTCCAGCCGCTTGGTCCGCTTAATACGAATGTCCAGCACATTGGCGACAGGCTTAAGCGCCTGTTCCATGAGATCGCTGGTGTATTCGACGGTTTTTGGAACAGCGCCCATGTTCTGCATCATCGTCATGAAGTTGGGCGCGATACCCTGCCAGGTGTCGGTGATGGGAATTCGCGGTTCCATCATCTCCGTCGCCAGGAGCATCTTACTCGACTTATCGACCGCCATAAACACGGCAGGGAACACCGGACGACCTGCTTCGCCCATGATGGGTGAGGGCAGAATGTTCACCGCGACCTGGACGGTCATCTGGGACTGGGGCAGCGGCTTTAATTCGGTGAGCAGGCCGATGTCGATGATGGGCTTGAATGGCTCCGGCTCCGGCTTCTGGAATTCGACGAATTGTTCTTCCCAGCGGACAGACTCATTTTCCTGCACCGGCACACGACAGAACACGATGTCGCTGTCCTTCCGGGCCTGTGCCGTTTCAGGTGGCATAAGCAGGTCAGGGTCTTCTTCGAAACGCGGCGCGACTTCCAGAATCTGCTCCAGCCCGGCGATGAGGAACTCGGCTTCATCCTGGTCGATGATCCAGGGGAACATGCCGTAACGATATGAGCGGAACTGCGGCCAGTTGCCGCGCCCGCGAAACCTCAGCCCCAGCTCTTTGAGCACGGCGCGGTCTTCGTCTTCGATCATCTCGCGGTCTTCAAACGAGAGCTGCGTCTGCCGGGTAAACATCAGATCGAGCGCGTTAGGGATACCCCGATACTGGAAATCCAGGAACTTGAAGTAGGCTTCGGCCCCGTGATAAAGCGCCAGCGCGGTGTGTTCGCCGGCCATGCCCATAACGCTCATAAAACCATAGCGCTGCGTCTGTGGCTGCTGGAAGGCGACGATGTCCGTCTCTTCCATGTATTCCCAGGGGGCCAGCTTCTTAAAATCCGCCGCCAGTTCGTAAAGCCGCTTCCATGTGTCGATCTTGACGTCATGAATTGTAGACATTTATCAGGTCTCCTTAGCGGTTATCTGGTGTCTCTCTGAGTTTACCGCATAATGAGCCTGTAAGCTGCGTACCTGAAGCGGTTTGCTGCTGAGGGCGCGGATTCCCTGCACGGTGGCCATAGCCGCGCTGAGCGTGGTGACGATGGGGATGCCCAGCAGATGCGCCGTCCCCCGGATCGAGCGCCCGTCCTCGTGGGCCTGGCCGCCGCGCGGCGTGTTAATCATCAGGTCGATGTCGCCGTTCATCATGGCGTCGATGATGTGCGGCGACCCCTGCGACACCTTGTTGATGGTCTGAACGGGCAGGCCGACCATCTCCAGCCAGCGGGCCGTGCCGCCGGTCGCCAGCAGCCGGAAACCGAGGCTGTGCAGGTCGCGGGCGATTTTGGCTACCGCGCCTTTGTCGTAGTCGTTGACACTGATGCACACCGTCCCGTGTGTGGGCAGGGCGGTGCCGGTCGCCATCTGCGCTTTGACGAAGGCATGGCCGAAGCTGGCGGCGTGACCCATCACCTCGCCGGTGGAGCGCATCTCCGGCCCCAGGCGGGCATCGACGCCGGGGAACTTCTGGAAGGGCAGCACGGCCTCTTTGACGAAAAAGCCGTCCACCTGTGGCTGGCTCAGGAAGCCGAGTTCGGCCAGTGTTTTACCGGCGGCGATCTGCGCAGCGTAGCTGGCCAGCGGGTAGCCGGTCGCCTTGCTGACGAAGGGCACTGTCCGGCTGGCGCGCGGGTTGACTTCCAGCACGTAAACCTCTTCGTCCCGGATGGCGAACTGGATGTTAAACAGGCCGCGCACGCCCAGCGCCAGGCCGATGCGCTGCGTGTACTCGCGGATGATCTCCAGGTGATAGGCGCTGATCTTATACGGCGGCAGCACGCAGGCCGAGTCGCCGCTGTGGACGCCCGCCTCTTCGATGTGCTGCATCACGCCGCCGATGGTGACGTGCTGGCCGTCGCCCAGGGCGTCCACGTCCACTTCGAAGGCGTCGTCCAGGAACTGGTCGATGAGGACCGGATGCCCGGTCCAAGTGACGTTGGCGTCCAGCCAGTCGGTGAGCATGGCCTCGTCGAAGACAATCGCCATGCCGCGCCCGCCCAGCACATAACTGGGCCGCACCAGCACCGGATAGCCGATGCGCGCGGCGGCGGCGATGGCCGCTTCCCGGTTCAGGACGGCGGCCCCGGCGGGCTGGGTGATGTTGAGCTGGTTCATCAGCGCGTTGAAGCGCTCGCGGTCCTCGGCCAGGTCGATGGTCTCCACCGATGTACCCCAGATGGGCGCGCCCGCTTCGCTGAGGGCATGGGCGATGTTGAGCGGCGTCTGGCCGCCGAACTGGACCAGCACGCCGTCCGGCTTTTCCGTGTCGATGATGTTGAGCACGTCCTCGGCGGTCAGCGGCTCGAAGTAGAGCCGGTCGGCGGTGTCGTAGTCGGTGCTGACCGTCTCCGGGTTGCAGTTGACCATAATCGTCTCGAAGCCCATCTCGCGCAGGGCGAAGCAGGCATGCACGCAGCAGTAATCGAACTCGATGCCCTGACCGATGCGGTTGGGGCCGCCACCGAGTACCATCACCTTACGCTGGCTGGTGGGGGCGGCTTCGTCGTCGGCCTCATAGGTCGAATACAGGTAGGGCGTGTGCGCTTCGAACTCCGCCGCGCAGGTATCGACGCGGTAGTAACTGGTGCGGACTCCCAGCGCCAGACGGCGGGCGCGGACCTCGGTCTCTGGCAGGTTGAGCAGTTGGGCGATATAAGCGTCGCTGAAGCCGGACTGCTTGAGTTTGAGGAAATCGTCGCGGTCGAGCTGGTCCAGCTTCAGGCCGCGATCCAGGATGGCGCGATGCAGGCCCATCAGTCCGGCCATCTGCTGCACGTACCAGGGGTCAAAGCGTGTCGTCTCGACGATTTCCTCGACGCTGAGGCCGTTATACAGCCCCGCCGCCACCTGGAACAAGCGTCGCGCTGTCGGTACGCGCAGCGCAGCCGGTGGCACATCTTCCAGCCTGCTGCCGAAGCCGCTGATGCCGATATCCAGCGAGCGAATCGCCTTTTGCAGCGCCTCGGCGAAGGTGCGGCCAATGGCCATCACCTCGCCGACGGCTTTCATCTGCGGGCCGAGGCGGGCGTCGATGCCGGTGAACTTCTCAAAGTCCCAGCGCGGAATCTTGACGACGACATAATCCAGTGATGGCTCGAAGCTGGCCGGGGTCACCTGGGTGATGTCGTTGGGAATCTCGTCCAGCGAGTAGCCGACAGCCACCAGCGCGGCGATTTTGGCGATGGGGAAGCCGGTCGCCTTGCTGGCCAGCGCCGACGAGCGCGACACGCGCGGGTTCATCTCGATGACGTATACTTCGCCGTCGTCGGGGTTGATGGCGTACTGCACATTAGCGCCGCCGGTCGCCAGGCCGACGCGGTCGAAGATGAGGCGCGACATATTGCGCAGGCGCTGGATTTCCTTGTCGGTGAGCGTCTGCGCCGGGGCGACGGTCACGCTGTCGCCGGTGTGGACGCCCATCGGGTCCAGGTTTTCGATGGTACACACGACGACAAAGTTCCCGGAGCCGTCGCGCATGATCTCCAGCTCGTACTCTTTCCAGCCCAGCAGACTCATATCGACCAGAATTTGGCCGACGGGACTCTGCTTGATGCCGTTGCGGGCGATCTCGCGCAGTTGGCTTTCGTCATAGGCCACGCCGCCACCGCTGCCGCCCAGCGTAAACGAGGGCCGCACCAGCACCGGATAGCCGATGTCTGCCGCTACGCGCAGGGCGTCATCGACGGTGGTGACGACGGCGCTGGGCGGGGACTTGAGGCCGATCTCGGTCATGGCGTCTTTGAAGAGCTGGCGATCTTCGGCCAGCATAATGCTGGTGATCGACGCGCCGATCAGCTCGACGCCGTGTTTTTCCAGTATGCCGCGCTGCTGCAGAGCCAGCGATAGATTGAGCGCCGTTTGCCCGCCGACGGTGGGCAGCAGCGCGTCCGGTTTCTCGGTTTCGATGATGCGCTCGGCGATTTCCGGCGTGAGGGGTTCGACATACGTCGCGTCGGCGAACTCCGGGTCGGTCATGATGGTGGCCGGGTTGCTGTTGACCAGCACAATCCGGTAACCCTGAGCGCGCAGGGCCTTGCACGCCTGGACGCCGCTGTAGTCAAATTCGCTGGCCTGGCCGATGACAATCGGCCCGGAGCCGATGACCATAATGGTGTGAAGGTCGGTGCGTTTGGGCATGATGGTTACTCAGTTGAAATCGAACGGTCGATGCTGCGGGTTACGCGGTTCACAAATTCGTCGAACAGGTAGAGCGAGTCGTGCGGCCCCGGCGATGACTCCGGGTGGTACTGCACGCTGAACGCGCCCAGTTCCTCATGGCGCAGGCCCTCGATGGTGTCGTCGTTGAGGTTGATGTGGGTAACTTCGGCGCCGTGCAGGTCGCTGTCTGGGGTAACGGCGAAGCCGTGATTGTGCGCGCTGATCTCCACCGCGCCGGTGAGCAGATTCTTGACCGGCTGGTTGCCGCCGCGATGGCCGAAGCGCATTTTCTCGGTCTGGCCGCCCAGGGCCAGCGCCAGAATCTGGTGGCCCAGGCAGATGCCAAAGACGGGCGTTTTTCCCAGCAGGCCGCGCACGTTGTCGATGGCGTAATCGACGGCTGACGGGTCGCCGGGGCCGTTGCTCAGGAAGATGCCCGCCGGATTCAGCGCCAGCACTTCGTTATAAGGCGTGCGCGCCGGGACGACGGTCACACGCAGGCCGCGATCGGTGAGCATACGCAGAATGTTGTGCTTGATGCCCAGGTCATAGGCGACGACCAGCGGGCCGTCCGGGTCGTAGCGATGATCGCGGTACCACTGCGGATCGCTGCGCTCGGTCCAGTGGAACGGCTCGTCACAGGTGACGCTGTCTACCAGGTTGGCCCCGGACATATCGGGCGCGTTCTGCGCCAGGCGGACCAGTTCGGCGGTGTCCTGGGCGGCCTCGCCATGCGCGATGGCGGCGCGCATGGCCCCGCGCTCGCGGATGAGACGGACCAGCGAGCGCGTTGGGAATTCCGTCAGGCCGATGACACCCTGATCGCGCAGGTAAGCGTTCAGATCGCCGCGCTGGCGCCAGTTGCTGACCACCGGACTGAGCGCCCGCACAATAAACCCGGCCACCCACACGCGCCGGGATTCGATATCTTCCAGGTTAATGCCGGTGTTGCCGACATGGGGGACGGTCATGGTGATGATCTGCCGGTAATACGAGGGATCGGTGAGAATCTCCTGGTAGCCGGTCATCGACGTGTTAAAGACAACCTCGCCGGTCGTCACTCCTTCCGCGCCCCAGCCTTCGCTGTGGAACACGGTGCCATCTTCCAGTGCTAACGCTCCCTGCATACTGTTCACTGCGCTCCAATTAACTCATACAGATTGGTCTTATGTGCGGTAATGCCCGTTGATGCTGACGTAATCGTGAGTCAGGTCGCAGGTCCACACGGTCGCCCGGCCCGAACCCGTGCCCCATTCGAGATGCACGACGACTTCGCTCTGCGCGGCGATGGCGTTCGCCAGGGCGTCGTCGTAATCCAGCGGGAGACCAGCCGCCACCAGCGCCACATGATTGTCGCCCGCGCTCATCGACAGCGCCACGCTGTCCAGTGGCGGCGCAGTCACGCCGGAGCGCCCCGCCGCCGCGATGATGCGGCCCCAGTTGGCGTCGCCGCCGTAGAAGGCTGTTTTGACCAGTGGTGAGGTGGCGATGGTATTGGCGACCTGGCGCGCTTCGTCGTCGGTAGCTGTGCCGCTGACGTTGAGCGTGATAAACGTCGTCGCGCCCTCGCCGTCGCGGACAATGGCCTGCGCCAGATGCTCGCAGACGGCGTCCAGCGCCGCCTGGAACTGGGCGCGGTCGGCGTCGCTGTCGATGGTGATGCCACTGGCGCCGTTGGCCAGCAGCAGTACGGTGTCGTTGGGACTCATGTCGCCATCGACGACGATGCGGTTAAACGTGCGTTCGACGCTGGCGCGCAGGCACTTGTCGAGCGTCGCCGGGGGCAGGGCGGCATCGGTGACGATGATGCCAAACATGGTCGCCATGTTGGGGGCGATCATCCCCGCGCCCTTGCTGATTCCCGCGATGGTGTAAGTGCCCTGGTCGGTTATCACCGGCACCGAGGCCAGCTTGGGCCACGTGTCGGTGGTCATGATGGCGCGGGCGGCGGCTTCCCAGTCGTCGCCCAGCGCTGCCGCTGCCTGCTCGATGCCGCTGGCGATTTTGTCCATCGGCAACTGCACGCCGATGACGCCGGTGGAGAGTACCAGTACGGACTGCGGCGAGCAGCCCAGCGCGGCGGCGACCTGATGCGCCATAGCGTGAGCGTTGTCGAGGCCGGTGTCGCCGGTGCAGGCGTTGGCGCAGCCGCTGTTGATGGCGATGGCGCGGATGCCAGCAGGGTTGGCGGCCAGTGTCGCCTGATCGACGAGGACCGGCGCGGCCTTGATTGTGTTCACGGTGAACACGCCCGCCGCCGCCGCTTCGCTTTCGCTGACGATCAGCGCAAAATCGAGCGCGCTCATCGCTTTCAGCCCACAATGAACGCCCACCGCCCGGAAGCCGGGCAGGGGCGCGATGTTCGGTGTGATGGTTGGTTTCATCGGTTGGCTTTGCTATTCGGTTTTGACGACCGTCTGCGCGAGCAGGACGGTCAGGCGGTCAATAAGGGCGTCGATATGCTGCTTTTCGACGATGAGCGGCGGGATCAACCGCAGGACGTTCGGCCCGGCGTTGACCAGGATGAGACCCTGTTTGTAGCCACCGTCGATGATCGGTTTGACGGGCATGTTCATCTCTATGCCGATCATCAGGCCGCGCCCGCGTATCTCAAGTATTGCCGGGGCGTTGAGTCCGCTCAGGCGTTTGATCAGATAGTCGCCCATCTCACGCACATTTGCCAGGAAATCCGGTTGGCTGACGCGGTTGAACACTTCCAGCGCCGCCGCCGTGATGAGCGGCCCACCGGCGAAGGTCGAGCCGTGATCGCCGGGTTTGAGGGCGCTGGCTACGCGCTCGGTGACCAGCACCGCGCCGATGGGCAGCCCGCCAGCGAGTGGCTTGGCCAGCGTCATGATGTCCGGCGTGACGTCGCTGGCTTCGTGTGCCCACAGCGTGCCGGTACGCCCGACGCCGCACTGCACCTCGTCGAACACCAGCAGCGCGTTGTGTTCGTCGCATAACTGGCGCAGCGCACGCAGGAAGCTCTTGTCTGCCACGTGGATGCCGCCCTCGCCCTGTACTGGCTCGACGAACACGGCAGCCGTGTTGGGTCCGATGGCGGCGCGGGCGCTGTCGATGTCGTTGAAGGTGGCTGCGCGCACGCCGGGCATCATCGGGGCGAACGGCTCCTGGTAGGCGCTGCGTGGCGTGATGGCCAGCGATCCCATTGTGCGCCCGTGAAAGCCGCCGCTGAAGGTGACGATCTCGTGCTTGCCGGTGAGCTGCTGCGCATAGGCGACCTTGCGGGCGAATTTGATGGCGGCTTCGTTGGCCTCGGTGCCGCTGTTACAGAAGAACACGCGGTCGGCGAACGAGCGCTCGACCAGCGCGCGCGCCAGCTCGACGTGGGGCGCGGTGTGGTACAGGTTCGACACATGCAGCAGACCGTTGGCGAGCTGGCTGCTGATGGCCTGCTCCAGGCCGCTGTCGCCGTAGCCCAGCGCGTTGACGGCGATGCCGGCGGTCCAGTCGGTGTAGGCGTTGCCCTCGCTGTCGTAGAGCATCATGCCTTCGCCGTGAACCAGGACGAACGGTGCACGGGCATAGGTGGGGACCAGATAGGTCTGCTCGCCCTGGACTACTTTATCCGTCAGGGTGGGGATGTTGGGATACATATCGTCTCCTCGATCCATGTGCTGCGAAACACTGTGACCGCAAACTAAACTGTGAATATCGTGCCGCCGTGAGAGGTCAGCCCGGTCAGGTTGGTAATCACCGCCTGGGGTACGCCGGATTTTAACACATCGAGCGCGGTCGTCACCTTCGGAATCATGCCGCCGAAGATGGTTCCCTCGCTGATGAGCTGGTCCACCCGCAGCGTGTCGAGCTGCGGCGCGGGCTGGCCATTGACCAGCACGCCCTCGACGTTGGTCAGGAACACGACGCGGCTGGCGTCGACCGCCGCCGCCACCGCTCCGGTGACGTGATCGGCATTGACGTTGTAGGATACCGGGCGGTCTTCGCCCAGGCACACCGGCGCGATTACCGGCGTAATGCCTTGCGCAAGCAACTCACGCAGGATGTCGCCGCGCACGCGGGTCACCTGGCCGGTGAAGCCCATGTCCTCGCTGGGATGGGCCATCCTGATGGCGCGCAGCAGTCCCCGGTCCACGCCGGAAAGGCCGACCGCGTCCACACCCGCTTCCACCAGATGGCGCACCAGCCGCTTGTTGACCACCCCGGCCAGCACCATCTCGACGACGGCCAGCGACGGCTGATCGGTGATGCGCACGCCGTCCACATAACGCGGTACGATGCCCATCAACTGCTGGAGCTGGGTGATCTCCGGGCCGCCGCCATGAATGATGATGGCTGGCGCGTCAAGCTGGCTGATGGTGGCTGCCAGCGCGCTCAGAAAATCGACATCGGCGATCTCATGGCCACCGATCTTAAAGACGACTGGCGCGGCGGTGGCTGCCGTTGGAGTTCGCGTGGCGGGCGCGCTGGCTCCGTTGGTGTGGGTCTGCTGGTGACGGCTGGTTGGCTGCATCATGATCCTCAGTCCTCTGGACAACTATAAAAGCGCGGTCGTTTCGTCAAAGCCGAATATCAGGTTGAAATTCTGGACCGCCTGCCCGGCGGCTCCCTTGCGCAGATTGTCGA
>CAZXCK010000116.1:0-14253 GCA_964639225.1 uncultured Anaerolineaceae bacterium
ACCGGGCACCGGCAGACGGTCTGCGCCCGACGAGCGGCTGGGCCGCCGGCGAGTATATCATCGACGAGCATACGCTGGGCTTCAACGTGGACGATTACAGCGGTCCGGCGACACTGATTGCCGGGCTGTACGACGCCAATCTGCCGGGTTTCCCACGCCGGCGCACAGCAGAAGGTGGCAACGCGGCGACTCTGCCGCTGGCGATGAGCGTGACGGAGTGACGGGCGGCTATGGCCGCTCCCACTCAATTTCCAGCACAAAACGCCCGGCGCGCCCCAGCACATCGAACAGGGTGACTGTGTACGCGCCACCGGCGGGAATCGTGAAGCCTTTGATGCGCGCATCGAACGGAGCCAGTGTTAAATCCTGCGTGCCGTGATCGTCATTGAGCGCCAGCGTCTCGCCGTCGGGGTTGGTCAGGGTCAGCACGGGGTCCAGCGGCTGGCGCGCCGCCCGCCCGGTGATGGTCAGCCTGTCGCCCGCTTGCGCCTCGACGGTGTACGCAAAAGCCCGTGACTGGGGCAGCCGCCCGCGAATCGCCAGCGACTCGCCCGGCTGGCCGTCGATGCGCGCCGCGAACGGGTCGCCGGTTTCCAGCGTCACCTCGACCTGACCGGGATAAATGCCGCCGTAAGTGCTGGCCTGGATGGTGTAGGTGCCGCTGTAGGGCAGCGTCAGGTCGCGGATGCGGGCATCGGTCGGCAGCAGATCGGGGTCGTCGTTGCGGTGATCGTCGTTGTAGGCCAGCCAGCGACCATCCGGCGCGCGCACGGCCACCACTGCATCGTCGAGCGGGTCGCGCTCGCTGGCCGGGACCACGCTGCGCACGGTGATCGTCACCGCGTCGCCGGCCTGTCCCTCGAAGGTGAGCCGGGCCGGGTTTTCGTCGCCGGGCAGGCTGACCACCCGCGACTCGCCCGCTTGCAGCGGTGAATCGGCTTCGTCCTGCGCATGGAGCCGCAGCGAAAACGCCAGCAGAACCAGCGTAAACAGTGCCAATCGTCGTGTGATCGTCAAGTTGACTTTTTTCCCTGTGTACCATTTCGCACTATAATAATACCCAGGTCGGCGCTGATGACCAGGGCGCTGCCGATCAATCGACCGTAACGGCGGGTAAGCAGGAAAACGATGGCCATCTGTAAAAAATTCTGCGTGTGGGTTCTCGTATCGCTGCTGGGACTGGCGGCCTGCACCGGTGACGACGGCGGCGAACCGCAGAGCGCCGCGCTGCCGACATCGACGCTGGCGCCGCTCATCAGCCTGACGCCGCGCTTCACCGCCACGCCGCTGGCGACGCGCACACCGCTGCCCACGTTTACACCCGTACCATCGGACACACCGGTTCCACCCACACCGTCCGACACGCCGGAACCCACCGCCACACCGCCCATCACCGGCATCATCCAGTCGATGCAGACGGTGAACATCCGCGAGGGGCCGGGGACGACCTTCAGCGCCTTCCGGGCGTTGAATCCAGGCACGCCGGTGCTGGTCATTGGCCAGAATCAGGACGGAAGCTGGTACAACATTCGCATGGAAGACGGCGAAGAGGGCTGGGTGGCGGCGGCGCTGCTCTTTCTGGAAGCGACGATCACGCCTTTCCCGACCTTTACGCCCACACCGAACCTGACCGCGCTGGCGCTGGGGACGACGCTGCCGACGGCGGTCATCGGTGGCGGCACGGTGACACCTACCCCGCCGCTGTCGGCGGTGACGGCCACGCCGCCGGGCACGGCTCAACCGACTACGGATGAAGCCGAGGCCGAGACCGACGCCGAACCGACCGAGCCGTTCCTGCCGATTGTCGATCTGGCGGCCATTGAGCAGACCTCAACGGCACTGGCGGCCCTGATGCGCGTGGTGATTACGCCAGCGGTCCCGGAAGGGGAGTCGCCCAACAACCCGCCCACACAGAACCCGGAAGATTCACCGACGCCAGCTTCGCCACCGCCGCCGGGAACCTCTACCATCCAGGATGGCGCCGATGTGTTCGCCATGTGCGATAACCCGGTGTTTGGTGTGCCCGCACCGGCTGATCTCGCGTCTGGTTCCAGCGTCGAGATTTACTGGGCGTGGTACGCCACCGACCCGGAGCTGATCGACGAGCACCTGGAAGCCGTCACCTACGAGGTGCGCCTCAACGATCAACTGCTGTCGGACTGGCAGCAGTACGGCCAGCGGGTGGTACAGGTGGGCAATATGTGGGCTAAATACTGGTATGTGCCAGTCGGGCGGCTGGAAGCGGGGACGTACCGCATCACCTACCGCGCCACCTGGGATGAGACCATCAGCGATGGCATCACCACCTTCGGCCCCGGCACCAGCAACCTGGTCGAAGAAGGATCGTGTACATTCACGGTGCGGTAGCGGGCGGCTACAGCAGCAGATTGGGACGTGCCTTCAGGGCGGCGATGATGTCGCGGTCAGCCTTGCCGAAGCTGTAGCGGTCGAGTTCGTCCAGGCGCACCCAGGCGAAGTCCTGCGCGCCGATGGTCTGCGGCGGGCCGCTGCGATAGCGGCACTCGAAAGCGTGCAGGGTGATCTTAAAATGGGTGAAGGCGTGGCGCACCACCACAAACAGTTCGCCGACGGTCACCTCAATCGCCAGTTCCTCGCGCAGTTCACGGCGCAGCGTCTGCGGCAGAGTCTCGCCCGCTTCCTGCTTGCCACCCGGAAACTCCCACAACCCACCCAGCAGACCATCCGACGGGCGCTGCGCGATGAGCAGGCGCTCGTCGTCGTCGTAGATGATGCCCGCCGCCACGTCATAATGCGGGGTGGGTGCTTTGCGCCGTTTGACCGGGCGCTGGGCCTGTGTTCCGGCAGCGCAGGCGGCGCAGTGAGTCCGCAGCGGGCAGGCATCGCAGCGCGGGGCGCGCGGACGGCAGATCGTCTGGCCCAACTCCATCAGCGCCTGATTGTAAGCGCCGGTACGCTCGGCGGGCAGCCAATCGGCGGCGAGCTGCCACAGCCTGGTTTTGGTGGCGGACTGTGTGACATCATCGGGCAGGTCCAGCAGGCGAGCGAACACGCGGATCACGTTGCCGTCCAGCACCGGGGCGCGCTCGCCGTAGCAGATACTGGCGATGGCCCCAGCGGTATAACGCCCGATGCCGGGCAGCGATTGCAGTTCCGCCGCCGTGCCGGGGAAACGCCCGTTATGCTGGCTGGCGACGATGCGCGCGGTTTGGTGCAAATTCCGCGCCCGGCTATAATAACCTAAACCTTCCCACTGTTTGAGCACGTCGTCCAGTGGGGCAGCCGCCAGCGCGCAGATATCGGGGAAGGCGGCCAGAAAGCGGTTAAAATACGGAATGACGGTGCTGATCTGCGTCTGCTGGAGCATGATCTCCGACAGCCACACACGATACGGGTCCGGCGCGTGCTCATTTTCACGCCAGGGCAGATCGGCGGCCTGCTGATCGAACCAGGCCAGCAGAGTAGCGGCAAAGGGTGCAGTCATAACGGCTATACCTCAACAGCGAAACGGTGCGCCGACGATGGCGGACCGCACTTACCAACCAACAGGGATAACACGGGCCGATGAACAGTTTACCGCCTTACGAGCAGGTCTTCAGCATCGAATTTGAGAACGGGCAGCGGGCGCAGGCTGTGCGCACCCTGCCCGACGCCGACCCGCAGCGGGCGCTGCTGCTGCTGGGACTCACCGTATCGCGCCCGGTGGTGTTCGTGGTTGGCGGGGCGGGTGGCATGACGGACGAAGTCCGTGAGCGCACCCGTTCCATGATCGACGGCGTGGCCGCCTTCGCCGAGGAACACGGCGCGGCCATTGTGGATGGCGGCACCGAGTCCGGCATCATGCAGATGTGCGGCGATGCCCGTCTGCGCGGCGGGTTTACGTTCCCGCTGCTGGGTGTGTCGCCGCTGGGCAAGGTGTCGTATCCGGATTATGCCAACCCCAACGAAGAAGCGTTTTTAGAGGACAGTCACACCCATTTTGTGCTGGTGGATGGCCGCGAGTGGGGCCACGAGTCGCAGATGCTGCTGGGCGTGGCCGGCGCGCTGACCGGCGGCGCGTATCCGGTGGCGGGGGTGCTGGTCAACGGCGGGCAGATCGCTTTGCAGGAAGTTTACCTGGCGTCGGTGCGCAAACCACCGTTTCCAGTGATCGCCTTAGAGGGCAGCGGGCGGCTGGCGGATGCGCTGGTATCGGCCATGCGCACGGGCCACACCGACCGCCGTCTGCTGCGCGCCATCCTGGACCGGGGGCGGGTCGATGTGGCCAGCATCGCCGGTGGCCCGGATGTGGTCAGCCAGCGTCTGAGCCAGCAGTTCGCGCGGTTTGGGGGATAGGGTGACTCACGGGGGAGTAGAGACTATGCGTAAGCTAATCATATTCGGGCTGCTGATGGCGCTGCTGGTGATGCCGGTGCTGGCACAGGACGGTGAGCCAGACGTGCCGGATGACGCCCCGGCGGACCTCATCGAACAGATGGAACAACTCACCGGGCAGGCCGAACAGGCCGCCGAACGCGCCGAGTCCGCTGCTGTCGAAGCGGCTGCCAGCGCCGCCAGCACCGATGGGGTAGTCGAGGAAGCGCGGGAAGCACTGGGGCTGGCCCTGGATATGTTTGGCCTGTTCGAGGCGATGTCCGGTCTGGTGACCATTATTTTACCGGTGCTGGCAGCGGTGGGTGGTTATATCGGCTTCAGGCGGCTGAATAACGCCGAAGAGGAACTGCGCGAGGCCCGCGAGCGCTTCGAGGAGAACCTCAACCAGCGCTCGCAGGAACTGGACAACCTGCGCGCCGAACTGGAGCGCGCCACCACTGTCCAGCGGGAACATGCGTCGCGGGCGTCGCTGGCGTTGTCGCTGCTGCCGGTGGGCGATCGCCAGTACCGCGCCCAGGACTACCAGGGCGCGCTCGATACGTTCCATCGCGCGCTGCAACTGGACGAGGAAAACCCGGCCACCCATTACCGGCTGGGCTATGTCTACACCCAGAGCGGCGAACTGGAACTGGCGAAGAAACACCTGACGCGCTCGCTGGAACTGGACTCCGAGTTCGCCTCGTCGCAGGCGGCGCTGGGTTACGTTTACCGGCGCATGGGCGACAAAATGGAGCCGGGCCTGGAGCGCGACATCATTTACAATCAGGCCGAGGAGAAGTTCCTGGAAGCGCTGCGGCGCATTCCCAAACTGATGGACGAGGACGGCGAGTCGTGGTGGGGGTCGCTGGGCGGGTTGTACCGGCGGCGCGGGCAGGTGGAGCAGGCCATCCGCGCTTACCAGCAGTGCGGTAGCGTGACGCCGCATTCGTCGTACCCGTTCAGCAATCTGGCGCTGTTGTTCGCCAATAAGGGCGAAATCCAGAACATGCGCGAGATGTACGTGCGCGTCGAGGAACTGGCGCAGGGCGAAATCCGCGACGAGATCGACAATTACTGGGCCTACGCCGACCTGCTGGTATCGCGGCTGGCGCAGGGCAAAATCGACGCTGCTCAGGAGACGCTGACCCAGGTGTTCAGGACATCGCCGGTGGACTCGCCTTACACGCTGACCAGCCTGGTGGAGACGCTGGAACGTCTGGCGACCGTCCTCACCCCGGACGAGCGCCAGCCCATCTATGACACCATCGCCGAGATCAACGCGGTGATCGCCGCGCGTCAGGCCGGGGAGATCGACACCCCGGCGTCAGATTAAGGAAGCGCGCATGGCTTTGTGATTCTAATAACCTCATTAACTCGCTGCATTTGCTTGTAAAAGCCGGATTCATTGGATACAATGTTGCGGGCATTGTGTAAAATTTAACAAGTAAGACTTGTATTCGGTAGTATAGTTGTGGACGACGTGATTAACGTAAGCAGCACGTACCACTCTCCACCGCACGACGCTGTTCCAACCTCATACGTTTAGGAATTGGGTGATGAATTTCGGTAAGAGTGATTCTCCAAATCGTAGTTCCGGCCTGCTTATTCCCACTCTGATCGGCATTGCGATTCTGCTGGTTATCGGTGGCTTTCTCATTTCGCAGCTCACCGACTGGCTGTTCGCTACACAGGCTTCTGCCGAAGCCGAGCAGATTGATGAGCTGTTCCGGGTGTTTCTGGGCATTGGCGGCGGCCTGTTCCTGCTGGTGCAGGGATTGCTGTTGTATTCTGTGATTCGCTTTCGCAAACGCAAAGGTGATGAAAGCGACGGGCCGACCATTCACGGCAATGTCGCGCTGGAACTGACGTGGACCGCTATTCCGTCGGTGGTGGTGCTGGTGCTGGTGATTTACAGCTATCAGGTATGGTCAGACATCCGCGCCCCGAAAGACAACGAGATGGTGGTTCATGGCATTGGTGCGCGTTACGCCTGGACCTTCGAGTACACCGATGACCGGGTCGATCAGACCATTTCCAGCAATACGCTGCATACTTACGTGGGCCGCCCGGTCCGTATGGTGCTGGACGCGCAGGACGTGATTCACTCGTTCTGGGTGCCGGCGATGCGCATCAAGCAGGACCTGATGCCGGGCCGCACCACCGAGATCAGTTTTACGCCCACGCAGGCGGGCCGCTATCGTGTGGTGTGCGCCGAACTGTGCGGCGCGGGTCATGGGCAGATGTGGGCCTGGATCGAGGTTTACGAAGATGAGGAAACCTACCTGGCCTCGTTTGCAGACCCGGCAGTGGAGCGCATTCTGAACCCGCCCGATGACCCGGCGGAACTGGGCCGGCAGGTCATCCAGTCTTATGCCTGTACCGGATGCCATGTGCTGGACGACCTGGGCTGGCAGGGCGTGACCGGCCCTTCGCTGAACAACATCGGCGACACAGCCTCGCGCCGCATCCCCGGTTATACCGCCGAGGAATACCTTTACGAGTCGGTTTATTACTCTGGCGCGTTTATCGTGGCTGGCTACGATAATGTGATGCCGCAGTACCAGCCCGACGACCCCGATGGGCCTAATTACATGCCGGTTGAGGACGTACGCGCCATCGTCGCCTATCTGTGTACGCTGACCGAAGATGGTGCATCGGCCTGTGACCTGGAAAACCTGGATGCTATCATCGCGGCGGACCAGCAGTAAGCTGCCGGAGGACGCCGCCCAGGCAAGCCGCGAGCGCGCCGCCGGGATGCGCTCGCCCAATGGTGTTGTAAAGTTGCGGATACTGTAGTGTGTGAAGGTGAAAGGTTTGTCTTATGGCAGCAACAGCCTACCCGGTCAGCGGCTTTCAGGAGCCGGTGAAACGCCCGGCGCTGGTGGAATACCTGCGCTGGTCGATTGACCACAAAATCATCGGTGTGCAGTACATCGTTACCTCGTTTATCTTCTTTCTGATTGGTGGCGCGCTGGCGCTGCTGATTCGTACCGAGCTGATGGTCAGCCCGGATGAAATCACCGTCATGGCGGACGGCGTGGCTTATAACTCGCTGTTCAGCATTCACGGCACGGTGATGATTTTCCTGTTTATCGTGCCAATGTTCGCCGGATTTGGTAATTATCTCATCCCGCTGATGCTGGGCGCGAAGGACATGGCTTTCCCGTGGCTCAACGCATTCGCCTTCTGGCTGCTGCCGCCTGCCGGTATGCTGCTGCTGTTGGGCTGGTTCGTGGGGCCTGCCGAAGCGGGCTGGACCAGCTACCCGCCGCTGAGTACGCTGGCCGAGTTCAGCGGTGACGGCCAGACGATGTGGGCCTTGTCGATCCACCTGGTCGGTCTGTCGTCAATTTTGGGCGCGGTCAACTTCATCGTGACCATCCGCAACATGCGCCCGCCGGGCATGGGCTACTTCCAGATGCCGCTGTTTGTGTGGGCCACGCTGGCCACGTCGATCATCGTGCTGCTGGCGACACCCTTCCTGGCTGGCGCGCTGACGCTGATGCTCTTCGACCGGGTGGCCGGGACGACCTTCTTTGACCCGGCGGGCGGCGGCGACGTGCTGCTGTGGCAGAACGTGTTCTGGTTCTACAGCCATCCGGCGGTGTACATCATGATTTTGCCGGGCATGGGCGTCCTCAGCGAGGTGCTGTCCATCCACTCGCGCAAGCCGATCTTCGGCTATCGCATGATCGCCCTGTCGAGCATGGCCATCGCGCTGGTGGGGTTCACCGTGTGGGCGCATCACATGTTCACCAGCCTGCAGCCGGAACTGCGCATTCCGTTCATGATTACCTCGATGATTATCGCCGTGCCCACCGGCATCAAGATTTTTGGCTGGCTGGCGACGATCTGGATGGGCAAAATCCGTTTCACCAGCGCCATGCTCTTCAGCCTGGGCTTTCTGTCGATGTTCGTCATCGGCGGCATCAGTGGTGTGATGCTGGCTGCGGTGCCTATCGACATCCATATGCACGACACCTACTTCGTCGTGAGTCACTTCCACTTTGTGCTGTTTGGCGGTAGTGTGTTCGCCATCTACTCGGCGATTTATCACTGGTTCCCCAAGATCACCGGTCGCATGCTCGACGAGCGCCTGGGCCGCATTCACTTCGCCCTGACTTACGTCGGTTTCTTCTTCACCTTCTTCCCGCAGCATATCCTGGGTATGCGCGGTATGCCGCGCCGTGTGGCGGTTTATGACCCGCAGTTTCATGACCTGAACATCCTGGTCAGCCTGGCGTCGTTTGTGCTGGGTATCTCGACCTTTGTGCTGGTCTACAACATCGCGGTGAGCCTGGTGCGTGGCAAAGTGGCCGGGGCCAACCCCTGGCGCGCGCTCACCCTGGAATGGATGACGACCTCGCCGCCGCCAGCCTACAACTTCGTCGGCGATCCGGTCCCTTATGAAGACCCCTACGGTTACGGGACACCGGCTTCGCAGGCTTACCTGGACGCGATGGAAAGCCGCTTCGGGCCGCCGCTGCCAGCAGAGAAAGCGCCGGAGACGGAAAAGCCGTCAGCGCAGCCTGCCGGAGATTAGTGAACGAATAACACCAGGGGGCGCATCAGCTATGCGCCCCCTGCCTGTGGTGGATAATCAGGACATTAACAAGCGAAACGGGATTTACTGGTAAGCAACATGCAGCGAGAGTACGATCTGGAAGAACACCTGACCCGCGACGAACTGCTGGCCCTGCGCAACAAGCGCGCCGGTGTGTTCGTGTTTCAGGTGAGTTGGATTATGGCGTTTGTGTGCCTGGTGGTGGTTAACTGGCAGTTGCGCTTCTCGCCGAACTGGATGCCGCCGGGAACCGAGCCGGTGAGCGCCGTACCGGGCGCGGTGGCGACGATTGGCCTGTTGTTAAGTGCGGGGCTGGTCAAACGGGCGGTGGACGCCGTCCGCGCCGATGACCAGCGCGCTTTCCTGATGCAGTGGCTGGGCGCGATGGGCCTGGGTGTGCTGTTTGTGGGCATTATGCTGGTGGAATGGTTCAGCGTGGAGCCGGGCACGCAGTACGCGCTGGTCTTCCGCTTTATGACCGGCTTCCATGTGTTCCACGCGCTGGCTATCGGCGTGTATATGCTGCTGGTGTATAACAATGGCCGGCGCGGCGCTTACGGGCCGTATGAATTCTGGGCTGTTGAAGCCGGGGCGCGGCTGTGGTACTTCGTGCTGGTGGCCTGGCTGTTGTTTTACGTGGTGATCTACTGGGCGTAGCCAGCCGGAGCCAAAGCTTGCCGCTGCGGGCCGGATTCGCTATAAGTTATGTGGCTGGCTGCCATTTTCGCAAAGGAGCAATAACACCATGAAACCGGGAATCACGCGCGCCGTCCCGATGGGAATACTGGGCTTTATTTTTGGGCTGCTATTTGTTACCGGCCTGCGCGCTCTGCAGGGCCTGGACCCAGCCTTTGACCTGGGCCTGGGTATGATTGTCGCCGCGTTTACGACGTCCGGCTTTTTCGTGTGGGGCATGGGCGGCTTCGACCCCCGCATGAGCCAGCATCCGCACGAGCCGGAAGTCAACGAACTGGGCCTGATCGTCGCTCCGGCGGAAGACGACAGCGCCGCCGATGAAGAGGAAGAAAAGTCGGCGCCGCCCTTCCGTGTTCTGGGCTATTCAATGTGGCAGGTCGCTTTCTGGCTGATTATGACGATTCTGCTGGTATGGGGCTTCGCCTGGCTGCCGACCGGCCTCACGCTGGAAGTCTCCAGCGACGCCGAAGCGCAGCGCAGCGCCATCGGTACGTTTACGCTGGATCTGCCGTTCCTCGACGAGCCGCTGGTGATGTGCCAGCTCACGGCCTTCGTCGGCGTGGTGATTATCATTCTGCTGGCGCTGGGGGCTGTGGCTGGCGGCATCGCGCTGCTGATGACCTCGCTCAGCCGCAACGTTACCGAAGCCAAGCAGAACGCGCCTGTTCGCCTGGCTTATCATGCGGAACCGCGCCCGCCCTTCGTGTCTGAGATCATCAAGATGGCGATCATCGCCGGGGCTTTTGTGGTGTTCTACGCCATCGGCAGCCCCATCGGCGAGGTGCTGCTGGCGCTGGTCATCATGGCGGTGGTGGGGGCGGCCCTGGGCGCGCTCATCACCCGACTCACACGCAGCCACCTCAGCGGCAGCGAGCTGACGCGCGCTTATATTACCGACATGTGCCTGGGCATCGCCTTTGTCGTCATGTTTCCGCTGATGTGGATTCTGCATTACGAGGTCTTTGTGGGCGTGCCGTTCGCCAGACCGGACTGGTTCCGCACGCTGGCCTCGCTGGGTGGCACCGTGGTTGTATCGCCGCTGGTGATTTTTGTGCTGTTCCCGGAGCGCGTCTCTGAGCTGGTTCGCGGCACCCTGGCTGGCACGGCCCGCTGGATGCGCGGCGGCGGACAGACTACCGATATTCAACAGGTCGAAGAGGCCAACTGAGTTCAGTAAGTAACGGAAACGACCAGAGGATGGTATGTGATGAGTGACGCGGCTGTTGACCACCACCTAAGCCCTGAAGAAGAGGCGCGCAGTATCGACAACCAGAAGTTCGGCATGTGGCTGTTCATCTCCAGCGAGACGATTCTATTCTCGGTGATGATCGCCGCTTATGCCGTTTTCCGCTTTCAGAACCCGGATACGGTCAAGGCGGTGCATGATGCACTTGGCCTGGGCGGTATTCTGCTGGTGACGTTTAACAGCTTTTTGCTGCTGGCCAGCAGTTGGGCCATGGTGATGGGCCTGCGCCGCATCCAGCGCGACGACAGCAAAGGCATGATCCGCTGGCTGGGCCTGGTGGCCGGGCTGGGCGTGGCCTTCGTCGGCCTGCAGGCATACGAGTATATGCAGCTCGCCGATAAGCAGGTCACACTGAGTTTCGCCAGCGACGCTTTCGCCGGATTTGGCATGCACTTTTACGCGCCGACCGCCTTTCACGGTGCCCATGTGATCGTCGGCGTGCTGTGGTGCCTGGAAGTCATGCGGCGCGCCAGCAAGGGGCGTTACAGCGCCCGCAATCACGCCGGGGTCGAGGTGTTCGGCCTGTACTGGCATTTCGTCGATGTGGTGTGGGTTGTACTGTTTACCCTGATTTACCTGATTTAGTGAGAGTGTAAGACGATGGCCGAACCAACTCAGAAACCGGAAAGCGCGCCGGATCAGCCGCAGGGCGTCAAACCGCCGTCTGCCGTCAGACCGGCCACCGAGCCGCACGAAGCCGCCGATGATAAGCATCATCACGGTGATACCACCGTCATCTTCGGCAGGGAATATCCGCTGCCACTGTACACCAGCATTTTCTTCGCGCTGGGTGCGCTGACGCTGACCGAGGTGATCATCGCCGAACTGCTGGCGGGCGTCACCCAGATCAAGATTCCGCTGCTGCTGGCGATCGCGTCGGCCAAGGCATTCCTGGTGGTTTACTTCTACATGCACCTGGACCGCGACAGCCGCGCCTTCGCGGCGGCGCTGGTCGTGCCGTTCCTGATGGCGCTGCTGGCGACAGTGTATCTGCTATCGGTGCCTGCTGGGGCCTATTAGGGGAATCTGCCGCGGACAGCCGTACCGGAGCAAAAACCACATAGCTTAAAAAAACAGGGCGATCCGTGCGGGTCGCCCTGCTGGTTGGTTATGACGTGGCTTGCGGGCCGGGGAACGTCCAGGCCAGCGCCTCTGGCAGCACGCTGCGGAAGCCGACCAGGCCGTGCCCGCTGCCGACTTCGATGTACCGGTAGGCCAGTTCGAGTTCGCTGGCGCGGCGGCGCAGAATCTGGTTGAGGACTTTCGCCGGCAAATAGAAGCGCGAGCGTGTCTCGTAGCGCCCGACGGACTGGAAGATGCGGCGCGGCAGCAGCTCGGTGCGCTCGAAGCGCCCGGCATAAGCCAGGAGCTGCTCCTGAGCGATGCCCTTGCCCAGCGGCGGCGAGATCAGCATCAGACGGTTGAACACGCCCGGATTGTTGAGCGCCGCGTGCGCCGCCGCGATAGCGCCCACCGCTACCCCGCCAATACCAATACTGGCTGAATCCACCCGGTATTTGGATTGCACAAACGGCATCAGTTCCCTGACGGCGAAATTGTAATGACGGTCGCTGCTGATGAATGTCTTGAGGCGGTCCTTCTGGTCGCCGCTCTGCGGCGTGGCGATAATGGCCGGCTCCATGCGTCCATGTTTGATGAGGGCGTCGGCGATGTGTGGCAGTTGCAGCGGTCCCACCGCCCATTGGCCATCCTGGAAAATCAGCAGCGGATAGGCGCGCTCCGGGTTGTCGTCGTAACCGGGCGGTGTGTAGACCCACAGCTTGCGGTCGCCGAACTTCAGATAGGCGCTGCTGATCGAATGCTCGTAGACCTGGCCGTGCCTGACGCGGTACATGCGGGTCCAGTCCGGGAAGGGGCGCGCCTGCTCCATGCGCAGCACGGAGACGTTCATCTGTGAGGTGCTCATGCGAGTGGGGTTCAGCGGGTCCACGCGCCAGTGACGCGATATGCGCGAGACGATGTCCTGCTCCTGGGCCAGCGGCGTCATCGGGTCATCGACGGCCAGCAGATAGTCGAGCAGGTCGTCAGGAGCGAACTCGCGGGTGATGTACCACAACGTCGTCCCTTCGAGATGTTCCATCGGCGCGAAAGGCGGGTCGGCGGGAATGGTATCCAGGTTAACGGCGACGCTGCGCGTGCCCATACCGACAAAGATAAACGTCGCCCGGTCGCCCTGCACCCAGGGCCATTCGAGATGCTCACGCAGCAGCGCGTCGACCAGCGTCTGCCGGTTGTCCGGTGACGTTTGCATGGCCTCGCCTAAAAACGCATCAAATGAATCCCATCTGGGCATGGTTCACCTTCTCCCTCGTGTGGTCTTTCGTGCGGTAATTGTAGCATCACCGGGGCATAAACGCGAAATCAGCCCGCAGTGTGAGACTTACCTGAATGTAAGCTGAAAAAATTCGACTCCGGGCGACGAAGTCTTATATAATTCATCCAATCGCTTGTGAGGGAATGCACAACACACCACCTGCGCTGCTTGACAACCGGCTTCAAAAAGCCGTATGCTCGTAATTGGAGCAGGACGCATTAATGACCAGATGGGGGAGCAGAAATTCAGGTTTTGTGCTCGAAAGGTTGTAACCATGCAGCAAGATGAGTCACTCGATGGCTTGCCCATCCCCAGCCGTGTATGGATTGAATCCCATGCTACCGACCCTGAAGCGCGGGATATTATCGTCGAGATGGAAGACGGGTCCATTTTCACGGGTTTGTTTGTCACGCCGGCTTATGTCGAGCGCCAGATGTCGCTGACGGCGGATTTGTGCCGCCAGATTCCGGACACGGTCCCGGCGCGTTTCGTCGCTCTGGACACCCCACACATTGTCGTCGAAAGCCTGGAGCGCGACACCATCGAAGACACGATCGATAACCTGCTGGTGCTGGAGGTTTTCGAGTGCGTGTTTACCCAGGTCACCGATAACCCGGTCACAGACCCGGTCACTGGCTCGACTACTAACGGCAACGGTCGCCGCGCTACGCAGGAAGTGGCGGCTGTCGTCCTGACGGATGTCCTTCGGGTAGAAGAGTAAGCGGCGGGTCTGACGACAGACCTTCCCCAGATTCAGCCAGATAACTCCCAATACCCGCGCCTGAACCGGCGGCGTCTTGCTACGTGAGGCGGAAACAGGAACAGGTCGGGTCTTCTCCTGGGATTACACAGAACTGGTGCGGTTCCACAGAAACGCCGGACGTAAGCGATGACATCCGGGTGGCCCAGCACCAGTCATCAATCCAGCCGATGCTGGTTTTGCGGCGGAGTCATTGGCGAGGTGTAGTAAAAAAGCCAGGGAGCGCGCGCTCCCTGGCTTTTTTTCTGTGGTGTGGATGTGTGCTCGGCTCAGATGCCGATGCGCACGAACGAAGTGTAGAACAGGTAGCGTCCGATCAC
>CAZXCK010000117.1:0-13980 GCA_964639225.1 uncultured Anaerolineaceae bacterium
CTTTCGACAACGTGACCGCCGACGGCGAGACGATCACCCTGGCTGGCACGCTGACTCTGCCGCCGGTCGATGGCCCGCACCCCGCCGTTATCCTGATCTCCGGCAGCGGCCCATCCGACCGCGACGAAAGCCTGGAGCCGCTGACATCGATGCGCCCGTTCCGGCTGATCGCCGACTATCTGACACGCGAAGGCATCGCCGTGCTGCGTTATGACGATCGCGGCGTGGCCGAGTCCACCGGCGACTATGCCACCGCCCACAGCGGCGACCTGGCGAGCGACGCCGAAGCCGCCGTGCGCTACCTGCTGGGCCGTGATGACATCAACTCGCAGCAGGTCGGCCTGCTGGGTCACAGCGAGGGCGGCCTCATCGCCACCATCGTCGCCGCCCGCAACGATGACGTGGCCTTCATGATCTCGATGGCTGGCTCGGCAGTGCGCGGCGCGGAAGTCCTCATCAAGCAGAACGAGCGCAGCATGCTGGCCAGCGGCATGGACGAAGACAGGGTCGCCGAAACACTGGTGATCGTCGAGGCGATCTATGAGCATGCTCTGGCCGAGGACTGGGACGCCCTGGAAGAGGCGCTGGCACAGCTCAACAGCGGCGCGCTGCTACCGATCTACCAGGATGTGTGGTTCAGCTACTTCATCCGCTACGACCCGACGCCCGACCTGGAGCAGATCACGGTGCCGGTGCTGGCACTCTTCGGCGCGCTGGATGTCCAGGTGGACGCCGAGCAGAACGCCAGCGCGCTGGAAGCCGGTCTGGAAGTCGCCGGCAACGAGGATGTGACCGTCGTCGTCTTCCCGGATGGCAACCACCTGTTCCAGTCGGCGGGCACCGGCGGCGTTGACGAATACGGCACACTGGAGCAGGACTTCCTGCCGGAGTTCATGCCCACCATCGCCGAATGGCTGCTGGAGCGCGTCGATATCCAGGCCGAATAGCCCGCCCACTGCACGCTCCACCACCGATTTCAGCAAAAGCCCGGCCCGTCGATCATGACTCGCCGGGCTTTTGCTGCATATTCCCGTATAATAGAAATGCTGGGGCTTATAGTCCGAGTGAAGTTAAGAGTTGGATAAACCGTAAAACGTATGCTCAGTTTGTGTGTTTGTACGTACAGAAACCATTTGCCGATTTTGACGTACAGATTACCAGGACAAGGACCGTAAAAACAATATGCGCAAAGCGGGGTACCCATTGTGGATCAGCATAAGGTGACAGCCGGGGCAGCCGTGCCGGACGACGGAACCGAGCCTGCCAGCGGGTTGCACGGGCTGACGGAAGCTGAGGCCAGCGAACGCCGGGCGCGCGGTGAGGGCAACAACGTCCGCATCCAGACCGGGCGCACCTACGGACAGATTCTACGCCAGAACGTCTTCACATTCATCAACAGCGTGCTCTTCCTCATCGGGTTTATCATGATCCTGCTGGGGTTGTGGGGCGACGCTTTTGTGAGTGTGGGCGTTGTCATGATGAACGTCATCGTCAGCGTGGTGCAGGAATTTCGCGCCAAACGCAAACTGGACCAGATCGCGCTGCTCACACGCCCGCGCGCGGCCATCATTCGTGAAGGGCAGGAACGGTCCGTCGATCCCAGTGAGATCGTGCTCGGTGACCTGATCGTGGTTCGCTCCGGCGATCAGATCGTGGTCGATGGCGTGGTCGTGGGCGACGGCCAGATGGATGTTGACGAATCGCTGCTCACCGGCGAGTCCGACCTGGTGCCGAAAAAAGATGGCGACGAGGTGTTTTCCGGCAGTTTCTGCGTCAATGGCAGCGCCGTTTTTGAGGCGACCAAAGTGGGCGCGGACAGCTTCGCCAACAAACTGACGACCAGCGCGCGCCAGTTCCGGGTGGTGCGCACGCCGCTGCAGGGTGACATCAACCTGCTGGTGCGGTTGCAGCTTCTGCTGGCGACGATGATCGGCATCCTGTTCGCGGCGTCGTTCGCCATGCGCAGCGTCTCCACCGTGCAGAGCGTGCAGACTGCCGCCGTCATCGCCGGGCTGGTTCCGGCGGGCCTCATCCTGATGACGGCCACCGCTTACGCCATGGGCGCGCTGCGTATGTCTGGCAAGGGGGCGCTCATCCAGCAGTCGAACGCCGTCGAGTCCATGAGCAACGTCAACGTGCTGTGCCTGGACAAAACCGGCACACTGACCGCCAATCGCATTCTGTTCGACCAGGTTCACCCGCTTACGGTCGATAAGGACGAGTTTTCTGCTGTGCTGGGCGACTACGCCCGCAGCACGCGCGCTGGCAACCGCACCAGCGATGCCCTCATCGACGGCTGCGACGGGCAAAAACGCAACATCCTGGACGAAGTGCCGTTTTCGTCGGCCCGCAAATGGAGCGCGCTGGCCATCGACGATGACGACCGGCGCGGTGTGTTTGTGCTGGGTGCGCCGGAAATGCTCCAGCCGCTGCTGGATAAAGACACCGACATCGGCCAGGATGTCATCGATGGCTGGTCGGAGCGCGGCCTGCGCGTGCTGCTGATGCTCTACAGCCCGGAACCGGTTGGCCTGCACAACGAGGACGACGAGCCGGTTCTGCCGGAGAACCTGGAGCCGATGGGGCTGGTCAGCTTCACCGACGAGCTTCGCCCCGAAGCCCGCGAGACGCTGGCCGGGTTCATGGAAGCCGGTATCGAACTCAAGATTATCTCCGGCGACAACCCGCAGACCGTCGCCGCGCTGTCCAAACAGGCCGGTCTGGGGCCGGATATTGAGGTTATCAGCGGGCCGGAGCTGGACAAACTCGATGACGCGCAGTTCGTCCAGGCCGCCACCGAGAAAACCGTGTTCGGGCGCATCAGTCCACAGCAGAAAGAGCGCCTGGTGGAGACTCTGTCGGACAACGGCCATTATGTCGCCATGATCGGCGACGGCGTCAACGATGTGCTGTCGCTCAAAAAAGCGCAGATCGGCATCGCCATGCAGAGCGGCAGCGCCGCCACACGCGGCGTGGCCGACATCGTGCTGCTCGAAGACTCGTTCGCCGCCCTGCCTAACGCCTTCATGGAAGGGCAGCGCATCATCAACGGCATGGACGACATTATTCGCCTGTTTCTCACCCGCGCTTTTTACGCGGCCATGATTATTATGGGGACGGCAGTGGTGGCCGAAGCGCAGTTGTTCCCGTTCATCCCTAAACACGCCTCGCTGCTGACGCTGATTACGGTCGGCCTGCCGACCTTTGCGCTGGCCGCCTGGGCGCGCGCTGGCGTTCCGAACCGCGACCTGCTGCATACGGTTATCCATTTTGTGATTCCGGCCTCGCTGATGGTGGCCGGGGCCGGGCTGGCCGTCTACAGCCTTTACCTGCTCAACTGGTATGTCCCGGCGGAAGCCGGCACCTTTGAGGAAATCCAGGGTATCAACATCGCCCGCACCGCCCTGACGACGTCGATCATCTTTATGGGTCTGCTGCTGGTTCCGTTTGTGGAACCGCCAACCGAGACCTGGGTAGGCGGCGACGAATACAGCGGCGACTGGCGCCCAACTATTCTGGCACTGGCGCTCTTTGGCCTGTATATGGCGATTGTTTTCATCGAGCCGCTGCGCGTGTTCTTCGAGCTGGAAGTGCTGCAGCCTGTCGATTACCTGTTCATCGGTTCGGTGACGCTGGTGTGGGCGGTGACTCTGCGTTTCATCTGGCGTAAGGGGCTGTTTGAGCGATTCCTGGGGATTCGCTTTACCCCGGAGCAGACCCAAAAGCCACAACCCAAGGTCGAGCAGGTTGTGCCCCACACGTCGCAAAGCGTAAACTGAGAGCGCCAGCCGGCCTGTGATTGTATTGGACGATACCGGAAGGTGTATCATGAGCGACGACAGACAGGATTTCGACGATCAGCAGCGGCCCGATGCCCAGACAGGTGTCGATAACAACGAAGCGTCTCACTATTCGGGTGGCAGCACCACGCATGACCTGCGCGGCGAGGCCGAGGAAGCCCTGCGCCGCTATCAACTGGACCCTATTCCGCGTCGCAGCAGCCCAACGCCGCCCGCGCCGTCTGACGGTATCACGCTGCGCGTCGAGATTAAAGGCGCCAACACGCCGCTGTATATCTCGCTGACCGGGGATGCCGTTGTCGGCAGGCGCGACCCACTCTCAGAGCGTGTGCCCGATGTCGATCTCACGCCGTATGGGGGCTATCAGATGGGAATCAGCCGGCGTCACGCGATGATCTGCCTGCGCGAGCAGAGCCTGGAACTGATCGACCTGGGCAGCCGTAATGGTACGTACCTCAATGGCAACCGGCTGCACGGGCACCAGCCAGCCCAGGTACAGAACGGGGACGAGGTGCGCCTGGGTAAAATCGTGATGGTAGTGTATCTCGAACCAGCCAGCTAACGTTGGGGGGGCTGGGCCAGCACGGCAGCTACTGGCCCAGAATCTCGGTAATCTCGGCGGCGGCGCGGCGCGCGGCGAACAGCACGCGGGCGATGCGAGCGTCTTTTTCGACCAGTACGGCCAGCGAGGCGCGCCCGGCGGGATAGACGACCATCACGCCCTCTTCGCCTTCCATCAGCAGCCGTTCCAGCTCGCCCTGAGCCAGCCGCCCCAGCGTGCGCTCCGCCAGGCCGACGAGCGTCGCCGACATGGCCGCGACCTGCGGGCTGCTGGTGGGGTTTTCGTGAGGGTTCTCTTCGTCACCCGGCGGATAGGCAGCTACCAGCAGACCATCGACATTCACAATCACCGTCGCTTTGACACCGTCCACCACGCTGTGCAGCGTTTTGAGCTTATCCTCTAATGCCTCACTGCGATATTGTTGGGACATGACGCCTCTCTTTGCAGAATCGCCTGATGATGCAACGCGCACCTGGCGGATCGTTCAAATCCTGTTCCCTGCTAATCATAGCATGTCATTTGCTGATCGTGGCGTTGAGATTCGACGGGGCATGTTTACCCGCAGCGCCCTCGCAATTACAGTTTCTGACTTTGCAATCGCCCTGGTTTGCCCCCGCCAATGCGTTGCCGTCCCTGCCCGGACGGTCTACAATCATAGATAGCAGACAGACAAGTAGAGACAGGCGACAGAGCGCTATGGTCCAACAGGCGAACGACTTTATGCAATCCACCATCATCGCGCTGGATGACATCCCCATGCGCACCGCCATCAACCGGGCGACGGGCAACGTTAACCGCGACCGCGACGCGCGTATGGCCGAAGTCACCGACGCCGATGCGCTGCGCCAGCAGGCGCGGGCTTCCCGGCTGCGCGGGCTGCACGACCTGCCCGAACTGCTGGAACAGGTCGAGGCGCGGGTGACCGCCGCCGGCGCGACCGTCTTATGGGCGCAGGACGCCGACGAGGCCAACCGCCATGTGCTCAACATCTGCCGCCGTCACGAGGCACGGCACGGCGTCAAAGCCAAGAGCATGCTCACCGAGGAGATCGGCCTGGTGCCTGTGCTGGAAGCGCACGGCATCGAGATGATCGAAACCGACCTGGGCGAGTACATCGTGCAGGTGACCGGCGACCATCCCAGCCATATCACCATGCCGGTGATGCACCACACCCGCGAGGCCATCCGCGATCTGCTGATGAAACACGCCGATATGCCCTACGCCGAGACCGCCGAGGAGATGACGGCTTTCGCCCGCGCCCGGCTGCGCGACGAGTATCTCAAGGCCGATATTGGCATCACTGGCGGCAATTTCATCGTCGCCGAGACCGGGCACGTCATCACCGTCACCAACGAGGGCAACGCCCGCCTGACGACCAGCGTGCCGCCGGTGCATGTGGCGCTGGTGGGCATCGAGAAGGTTATCCCCACCTGGGAAGACCTGATTACGCTGCTGCAACTGCTCACTCGCAGCGGCACCGGCCAGCGACTCACCGTGTACGTGAACGCCATCCGCGCCGCCGGGCAGCCCAGCGGCGACGACGACGGATCGCAGCACTTTTACCTGATTCTGGTCGATAACGGGCGCAGCGACATGTACGCCACCGAATACGCCGAGGCGCTGTCCTGCATTCGCTGCGGCGCCTGCCTCAACATCTGCCCGGTGTACCAGAGCGTGGGCGGCCACGCTTACGGCTCGGTCTATCCGGGGCCGATTGGCGCGGTCATCACGCCGCTGCTCAAAGGCAAACAGAACGCCCACCCGCTGCCCTTCGCCAGCTCGCTGTGCGGCGCGTGTAAGGCGGTCTGCCCGGTCGATATCAACATCCCCGACATGCTGCTGGCGCTGCGCCGCGACCTGGAAGGCGTGCAGCCGCCCGTCTGGAAAGCCGCCATGAAGGGCTTTGGCGTGGGCTTTGGCCATCCGCTGCTGTACGACATCGGCGGCAAGGCGGCGGCGACCGTCGCCGGGCTGGCCGGGGATAAAATGCCGCACAGGCTGCCATATCCGTTCAGCGGCTGGACCGACCAGCGCGATTTTCCGCCGCTGGCGTCGCGGCGTTTCCGCGACTGGTGGCAGCAGGAACGCCAACAGGGGGAGAACTAACACCATGCCCACATCTCGCGACCTCATCCTGAACCGGCTGCGCGCCACGCGCCGCCCTTTCCCCGACGCCGCCCCGCGCCCGGCGGAATTTCTGCCGGTGACTATCGTTGATGACGAGTCGCCGGACGGCCTGCTGACGCGCTTCGAGGCCGAGGTCAAACGTCTCAGCGGCGAGGTCTACCCGGTCGATGGTGACGCCGGCGCCGTCGAATGCCTGCTGGGGCTGCTCGATGCGCTCCAGGTGCGCGAGGTGTGCGCCTGGCACTTCAAACACATCCCGGTCAGAAAGCTGGCGACGACGCTGCGCGAGGCCGGGGTGCGCGTGGTGTATCCCAGCATCCACCAGGACGCCGACGCCCGCCAGCGCGAAATCGAGCGCCTGGAAAAAATCACCGTGGGTCTCACCGGCGCGGATGCTGTCGCCGCCGCTACCGGCACGCTCATCGTCAGCACCGGACCGGGCAAAAGCCGCATCCCAACGGTCCTGCCACCGGTGCATATCGCCATTGTGCGCCAGTCGCAGATCGTGCCGCGCATCGAGTCCTGGCTGGCTCATCAGCGTGACAATGGCAGCGCCGACCTGCTCGAACGGGCCAATATCTGCTTTATCTCCGGCCCCAGCCGCACCGCCGACATCGAGAAGCAGCTCGTGCTCGGCGTACATGGCCCCCGGCATGTGAAAGTCATCGTCGTGCGCTGATACGAAACGCACCGGTTGGCGCATGAAAAACCAGTGAGAAACCCACCCGCAGACCTGTATCCGCTGCGCAACACCGTTACAATGCGTAACGAGTGCTGAGGGTGGAGAGAGCCTACATCGTTATGACGTATCTGCAGCGGATTGACTACCGCCCTACAACCGATCATCTGACACCAGAAGAGCAGGAATTTCTGCGCGAGCACTTCATGGCCTACGGCGCTGAGATGGTCGTTGACGGCCAGCCGGTCCAGTGGGAACATATCCAGGAAGTGGAAGTCGTACCAGCGCCGCGCGCGGCGGGTCCGGCGGGCTGGCTGGTCAAAAAGCTGTTTTTGCAGGGCCAGGACCGCTATCATGTCGGCGTTTACTTCGGCGCGATGGAAGCGGTGCTGCCCAACATCACCTGGGATACCGCGCGTTACGTCGTGGAAACGGTCGCCTATTATGCCCCTCAGCCTGTCGTCTACAAAGGCCCGGAGAACCTCGTCCGCCTCACCGAAATCTGAAGCCGTCCGCCGCTGGCTGGCGCTGCTGATTCTGCTGCTGACCGGCTGCGCCGCTGCCGCCAATGACACCGGCCCCGCGCCGCACAGCGCCTGGGGGCCGGTCGTCACGCTGGCCCAGGCCGCCCAGATGGACGCCCCCGCGCTGTGGCTGGACGGCGACACCGTCCGCGCCGCCTGGACCGGCCACGACGAACACCCATACGCCCTGATGTGGGCCGGTATCCCCGCCGAATCGCCCGACCCATCGCCAACAGCCGAACGCCTGACCCTGCCCGTGACCTTTCCGCATGCCTGGGCGGCCCTGCCCGCCGCCAGCCAGCACACGCATCTGCTGTGGCTGGACGCCGACCCCGCCGATGCCAGCGGCACGCGGCGGCTGTGGCTGGCGGTCGTCACACCCGATCTGCTGGTGGAACGCGGCCCGCTGGCCCTCAGCGATGGCGCGGTGGGTCACTACGCGGCCAGCGCCGCCGCCGATCAGAGCGTGTGGGTGGTGTGGAGCAGCGGGCCGCTGGCCGAGCCGGACCTGCACGCGCGCAGCATCGACCGCGCCGGGCGTCCGCGCCTGCCGCAGCGCATCGTCCAGGGCGGGGACTGGCCCGCGCTCGTCCGCGTCGCTGACGCGCCTGTTCTGTTGTACCAGCGACTGCCCGACCGCCGCCTGACCGTCGCCCGGCTGGGCGAGGGCGGCCTCAGTGACGCGCATGCCGTCGCGCCCTGGCCGCGCCTGGAGACCGGCGATCGGCTGGCGGCTTTCAGCGCCGGGGCGGACCGCACCCATGTCTACGCGCTGTGGACCATCGTGCGCGCCGCTGGCGTCGTCGAAACGTGGTGGAGCAGCGCCCCACTGGACGCCGAATCCTGGCCGGACCCGGCTCCGCTGACCGTCGCCGTCCAGCCCGGCACGACGTTCGAGACCGGCTTCAACGGCGGCGCGGCGAACGTCGCCAGCGACGGCGTCGCCAGCGACGGCGGCGAAACGGTGCGCTGGTCGTCGCCGCTGCCCGCTGTCTATGACCGGCTGCCCATCGCGGCAGAGGTGGGCAATACGCTGGGCGTGCTCTACGTCGAGGGCGGCAGCGTGCGCGCCTTCCAGCCGGTGATCGACCTGCCCGCGCCGGGACTGATCGGAGTCCCCGCCATCCGCGCCGACCGCGACCGCCATCTGACGCTCGCCTGGTCCCAGCCGGATTCGACCGACCGCGCCAGCCTCAACCTGACGACCACCCGCTGACCCTCGCCGGTCTTATACGATTGGTCTACGCCATCAGATCACGCTCTACAAGCCGCGCCGATGGCGGTATACTGGGCGCTGTTCGTCCGCACGAAACGGAGCGCCAGCCCTATGCAACTGGCTGTCAACTATTCGCTCATGGCCCGCGATCTGCTGCGCGGGGGGCACATCGATCTGGACCTGTACAAATGCCCGGATACCGCTGAGTCCGTGCGCGCGGCGCGCCAGGATCGCCCGGCTTACGTTCACTTCGCGCTGCACGCTGGCGCACAGCGCGTCGCCGCCGCCGACTGGGCGCACATCGAGCATCTGCTGGAAAACTCTGACACGCATTACATCAACGTGCATATCGCGCCCAATCTGCGCGATTTCCCCGGCCTGGAACTCGACACCCGCGACCCGGCCTGGACCGAGCGCCTCACCGAAGCCACCCTGGCCGACATCGACCACGCTGCGCGGCGCTTTGGCGCGGAGCGCGTCATCCTGGAGAATGTGCCCTGGGACCCCGATCCGCAGTACGCCATCCCGCGCCCGGTGCTGGAACTCGACGTGATTAACCGTATCGTGCGCGAATCCGGCTGCGGTTACCTGCTGGACCTGTCGCACGCACGTATCGCCGCGCTGTACCTGGGCATAGACGAAATCGCCTACATCGACGCCATGCCCGTCGACCGGCTGCGCGAGCTGCACATCACCGGCACGCGCTACTTTGACCACGAATCCCGCTGGCGCGACCATTATCCGATGCTGACCCACGACTGGCGGCTCGCCGAGCACGCCCTGGCGCAGATCGGGCGTGGTGCCTGGGCTGTGCCGGACATCGTCGCCCTGGAATCGGGCGGCGTGGCCGAATCGTATGCCGTGCGGGTCAGCGCCGCAGACCTGACCGCCGAGATGAAGCGGCTGGCGGCCCTGATCGACGCGGCCCGCGTCCAGCGCGCCGCGCTGGGGTAACTGGACTTCTATTTTTCTGCTGGCACGGCATTGAGTACAATGAGAGCACAGACACGGCTCTCGTGAAGGGATAGGGCTAAATGGCCTACGGTCGCCTGGACGTTTTCTGGCCCGACGGCAAATTTGATAGCTATCTGCTGGTCAATCCGAGTGTGTCGGTGGGCCGCTCGGCGGGGTGTACCATCACGCTGGATACCGATACGCTCTCGCGCTATCACTTCAGCATCACCCTGACCGACGACGAGCCGGTGATCGCCGACATGGACTCGGCTAACGGCACCTTCGTCGATGGCGTGCGCCTGGCCGACAGCCAGACGCTGACCCTCCAGGGCGGCGAGGAAATCCAGGTCGGCGCGCTGCGCATGATCTTCCATCGCATGGACGACATGCCGACAGTGCCGCTTTCCGAACTGGAAGATACCCAGCGTTACGAGCGCGACGACACCGGCTTTTTCATCGACGTGCAGGGTCCGCATTTCGCCGTGCCGCCCGGCTCGCACACATCCATCGAGATCGCCCTGACCAACAGCGGCAAAGAGCCGCAGCGCTATCTCATCAGCGTGACGGGGCTGCCCAACGGCTGGGCGCGCGTCAACCGCCCGGAAGTGCTGGTTGACCCCGGCGAGACTGCGCCCATTCTGGTCAACGTCAAGCCGCTGCGCCGCAGCGACAGCACCCCCGGCGACTACCCGATTAAGATCGTCGCCGCGCTCAAGAGCCACCCGGAAACACGCATCGAGGCCGACCTGACGGTGCGTATTCTGCCCTACAGCGGCTTTGGCATGGCATTGGCCAGCCGCCACGTCACACCTTACGAGCCGTTCCGGCTGCACATGCACAACCAGGGCAGCGCCGGTCTGCCGCTGTATGTGATGGGCCGCAGCAAAAACGACGCACTGCGCTTCGCTATCGCCCAGCCGCAGATGGTGCTGGCCCCCGGCCAGCGGATTGTCGTCAACGGCGCCATCACACCGCGCCGCCGCCGGTTGTTTGGCGCGCCCAGAGATCACAGCTTCGATATCATGGTGCGCTCGCGCGATGAGGCCGCCTTCCTGGCGGTGGAGCGTGGCGTCTATACCGAGATGGCCGTCATGCCGCGCTGGACAGCCTTCGCGCTGGCCGCGCTGAGTCTGGGCGTGGTTCTGCTGCTGGCGGCGGCCCTGACGCTGCTGCTGCGCCAGCCACCCCCGGAGCCGCAGGTAGTCGATTTCCAGGCGTTCAGCGCCGAGGTCGCGCGCGGCGAGCCGCTGGCCCTCACCTGGCAGGTCGAAAACGCCGAACAGCTTGTCATCAGCGTGGACGGCGAGCCAGTGGGCGATCCGCTGCCGGGGACCGTCACCACCGCCGAGATCGACACGACCGGTTACGAGGGCACGATCAGCGTGCGGCTGGAAGCCATCCGGGGCGACCTGCGCGCCGACCGCGCGGTGGGCGTGGTCGTCTACAGGCCGCTGGTGCTGGATTATTTCGAGGTCACGCCGCTGACCATGGTGCGCGATGTCGTGCAGTCGCTGAACGTACGCTGGCGTGTCGAAGGCGCGGTTGAGACGCGCGTCGAGGGGCTGGACCGCTACGGCGTGGGCGGCTTCTTCGAGCCGAGCTACGGGCCGGAAGGCATGCTGAACGACGTGCCCGGCATCCCGACCGAACCATTTACACTGGTGCTGCTGGCCGAGGATGAGCGCGGCAACGTCCAGCAGTACACGGTCGATGTCGATGTCGTCCCGGCCCAGTGTCTCACCGCCCAGGCGGACCTCACCCTGTACGACGAACCGGCGACGACGGCCAACGTCGTCAGCACCGTCCCGGATGTGGGTACGGTGCTGGTGGTCAACGGGCGCGACGACGCTACCCGCTGGCTGCGGACTCAGGTCGAAGGCGCGGGCGAGGTGTGGGCGCAGCGCGACCAACTGACGTGCGCCGAGAATTTCGCGCCGGAGAATCTGCGGCTGGTGGCGCAGGCCATCCCGACCGAGCCGCTTCCGACCGGAACACCCACAGCGGAACCCACAGCGACAGCAGCAGCGCCAACGCTCACACCGGCGCCGTAAGGGGTATAATCAGGCGAGGCATGATTCACGATCGATGGAAAGATAGATATGCTGTTGGTGCAGGTTAGCCGGTAAGCCATAACGATGGGTCGATTTTTGCTTTCATTGGTAATTGGGTTGGTCCTGGGCGGATTGCTGGGACTCTATCTGGGGTGGGGACCGTTCGCGGTGGTCTATGTAGACAGCCCTGCCAGCGCCCTTAGCGACCGCTTTAAGGACGACTACACGGTGATGGTCGCCAGCGGCTACCTGGTGGATGGCGACGCCACCGCCGCCGTCGAGCGCCTGCGCGTGCTGGGCGTGCAGAATGTGCCCGTCTACGTCCAGGAGACGACCGAGCGCTTTATCACCAGCTCGCGCGATGCCGACGACATCTACCGTCTGGTGGCCCTCTCCGAAGGGCTGGGACGGCTGACCTCGATCATGGAGCCGTACCGTAACATCAACGTCGGCGCGACGGGGCGCGCACCATGAGCGACCAGACGATCAGCAACGACGTGGACGAGATGCCCCGCCAGGACCGGCCCGCGCGCGTGCGCCAGCGCAGCCGCTACGACCGCCCGCGCACTTACATCTCGTGGGTGGGGCTGGTGCTGGGGCTGGCCCTGGGCGTGGGCGGTGGCCTGTTCTACACCTGGAACCTCGCCCCGGTTGAGGAATTCGACACCGCGCCCTGGCAGCTCCGCCAGGACGACCTGGATCAGTTCGTCGTCGCCGTGATGCTGGACTACGCCCATGACGCCGATCTGGCGCGGACCGTCAGCCGGTTGGTGGACCTGCGCCTGCCTGGCAACGACCCCATTCAGAGCGTGGCCGATACGGCCTGCCGTCTGGCGCGCAGCGGCTTCGTCGACAGCAGCAGCGGCCTGCGCGCCATCCGCAATATGATGGTTTTCTACCAGCAGCAGGGAAAAAGCGGCTGCGCCGACCAGCTCATCCCGCTCGACGAGAGCCAGTCGACGCCGGTGGTGCAGGTGGTACTGCCCACACCCACGCTGCGACCGCCCGCCACCAAGACACCCACGCCGCCGGCGGAAGTCGCGCCGCCCACATCGCCGCCGACCGCGCCGCCGCTGGCACCCACGTCGCCGCCGCGCCGCGCCTTCGAGATTCTGTCGCGCAGCAGCTTCTGCGACCCGCGTTTCTCCGGTACGATCGAGGTGCGCGTGCTGGACATCAACGGCAACGAGATTCCCGGCCAGCCCGTCCGCGTGCGCTGGGATGGCGGCGAGAGTACCTTCTACACGGGCCTGAAGCCGGAGCGCGGCCCCGGCTACGCCGATTTCCAGATGGAAGCGGGCCGCGCCTACACGATTGAGATGCCGCGCCTGTCCGACCCGTCATCAACGCCACTGACGGCGACCGAATGCTTCACCGAAGGCGGCCAGCAGACCATTACGTCCTACCGCGTGACGTTCCGGGGCGGCTGAGATGGCCCCGGCGGCTCAATAACGCATCGGGTCGCATTCCGTGCGCCCGGACGATCAGAATCAAAAACGGCCCGCGCCAGATAGTCCCCGACGCGGGCCGTGCCTTTGTATCCGGCCAGTGGCTGGCTACGCTGACGACCCTCGCTTGTCATCCTCGCTGTCGCGCAGCAGGTCTTCCAGCGAAAGGGCCGCGTCGTCTGTGGCGGGGGCGGCCATCACCTCGCCCTCAGCGGGAACGCTGTCGCTGCCAGTTTCTTCGACGAACGGGCTTTCCAGCGCGTCTACGTCGGTGCTGAGATACTCCTCGACCATCTGCACCATATAGGCGGCGATATCCCGCCGGGCATACTGCACCAGCGTTTTTTCTGTGTCATCCGGCATCTGCACCATGATGTTGTAATAGTCGTCAAGAGGATTGTCGGACAACTTGGCGGGTGTGGCATACACGCGCACGACTTCGCTGCGGTCAATCGCTTTGTCGGCAAACATAGACAGCGGACCCTCGCGGTAAGCCAGCGTCATCTCGTCGAGAATAAGCTCGCCCTCGTTGACGAAGATCGACGCCAGCAGGTAAACCAGCACCACGATTCCGGCCAGCACTGGCAGCATAAGCAGCAGCGTCCCGGACGCGAGCAGC
>CAZXCK010000118.1:0-5993 GCA_964639225.1 uncultured Anaerolineaceae bacterium
ACTATACTCCGCACCAATTTGTTAATCTGCATGACACCACCCGGCTTCCTGTAGCCTGCTGTACTTATGTTTTTATGCCGGGCGAGGCAGGTTTGCCCCCAAATCCGAATGCACCTGGCCATATTGCACGCCTGCTAATCAGTGCCAGCGCTCCAGCCGTTTGATGATCGCCAGTTGCTCCTCTTCGTCTTCCGTGCCCACCCACAGGAAAATCCCACGCGGATCGACGGCGTCCAGGAAACTTTCCAGCTCGCCCGGCTGCAGATCGACGATGACGCCCTTGCCCGCCGCCTGAATCTTCTTAATCAGCGGCACCCACTGCATAATCGCCCGCTGATCGCCCATCTCCTGCACCCACTGAATACCGTTGATCTCCGGCAGGCTGAGAATGTGATCCAGGTGACGCGCCACCCCGCGCCCATCCACATGATAGACAACATGCGTCATCGGCCCGATCTCTTTCTTCAGCGCCGGCAGGCTGAACTCCGCGAAGTGCGCCGATGAGATCATCGCCGAGAAATCGCAGCTCGGCACATGGAACTTGCCAAACGACGGCAGGCCAATCCAGCACACCGAGAGCTGCCCCGCCGCCTTCAGGATCGAGTCGAAATGGTCGAAAATCTGGTGGAAATCGGCGTTGGCGATGTCGATCAGGCGATGCGCCTGTTCCGGAGCCTCGATCAGGTCCAGGCACAGCCGCTCCGTGCCGCGCCAGGCCATCGCGCAGTCCACACTGGGATGCAGATCGGTGTAACCCACCAGAAATTTCCCTTCGCAACGCTCGATGGCCGCCTGCATCAGATGCTCAAGCGTCTTAAAATACTCGTTGTTCATGTCCAGTTGCAGTTTGTCCACGTCGTCCCAGTCATGGATGATAGGATGCGACCACGACGTAACCTCGCCGTACGTCAGCTCTGCGCCATAAAACGCGGCGTACACATCCGGCCCCAGATTCGGGTCGAACACCGGAAACGTCTCGCCATGAAAGCGCTTGCCGGCGACAGACTGCGCGTACTCCTCGACCCGCCGCTCAACCTCAAACCAGCGCTTTTTCTGCTCTTCCGGCGGCCTCTTGCCCTCTTCGCCGCCCAGGTTGAAGGCCGCATTGTGCGCGACAAAACGTACCGGCACGCGATCCAGAACCTCGCCCTCGTACCAGGCGTAAACACGTTTCATAGCCGCCTCAAAATCCGGCTTGCCTTCAAGTTCGATGTTCCACCAGTCTGTTGTCGTCATCTTCATATCCTTCATGCGCCGTTGCGCTGGCATGCACTCGCAGAATCTTCATAGTTGATTAATGTTGCATATTTGACTCGTTACCGCAAGTTCCACACCAGCGGCTGATTCCCCCCCCGATTAATAATCGATTTTCGCCGGACCTATGTACATAGAGTGATAAATGCGGTTATAATTGAATTGAGGAGAAGGTGACCTCTTTACATTGCTATATACTAAAACAATAGTTCGGCGAGGACGCGGACCATGTGCAATTCAGCGATTACGGGTAAAGGCTGCCATTGATGAAACCCGGCCAAACGCGCCTGCCCGCACTGATAAACCGCGCCCACTGCTTTCTGGCGCAGTTGCTGCTCGGCCAACAGACGCCATCCCCGAATAGCACATCACAACAACCTGCGCCAGACGATCCCCGGACACCAGACACCAGCGAACACTACAAACTGTTGACGCGGCTTTACTCCGATTATGTGCTGCTGCATTCGGTAGCGCCGGATGGCACACTGGGCGTCGAATGGGTCATCGGCGACTCGTTCGAGGCGCTCACCGGCTACAAACCCGACGAAATCAGCTACTGGGATTCCGTCCACCCGGACGATATCGACACCGTCCGCCGCGACATCCAGCGCACGCTGGCCAACCAGAAAACCACCAGCGAATCCCGCCTCAAGGTCAAAGACGGTGGCTATATCTGGATCAGCAGCTCGCGCCAGCCCATCTGGGATGAAGCCGAAGGCCGCGTCGTTCGTTATTACAACATCGTCAAGGACATCACCGAACGCAAGTACATCGAAGAAGCCCTGCGCGCCAGCGAAGCGCGTCACCTGGCGCTGCTCAACGCCATACCCGATATCATGTTCCGCAATCACCGGGACGGCACCTATCTGGATCACCATGCGGCCAATCCTCATGACCTGCTGGTGCCACCAGAGCAGTTTATGGGCAAAACAATCAGCGAGGTGCTGCCGCCCGATTTAGCGACGCAGTTCATGCAGAGTTTCGAGCAGGCGCTGGAAACGGGCAGAGAGGTTATTTTCGATTACGAACTGCCGATAAACGACACAATCCGCTATTTTGAAGCGCGTGTGGTGGCCTGCGGGTCGGACGAGCTGATGACCATTGTGCGCGACATCACCGAACGCGAACAGGTCGAAAAACAGAAATTCGAGCTGGCCCTCGAAAAAGAGCGCATGCGCCTGCTGACCGAGTTTGTCCAGGGCGCAGCTCACGAATTCCGCACACCGCTGTCGGTCATCAATTCCGGCGCCTACCTGATGGTCCGTGCCGATGACTACGACAAGCGAATGAAGAAAGCCCAGCAGATCGAGAGCTACGTCAACCGCATCACCGAACTCGTGGATACCATGCTGACCATCACCCGCCTGGAGATCACCAATCCACTCACCTATGAGCCGGTTGACCTTGATATGCTGTTCAGAGAAACATGCCAGGTGATCAGACAGAAATTCAGCAGCACGCCAGAAATCCACTGCGAATATCCCGACCAACTACCGCGCGTCCTGGGCGACCCGCATTACCTGTCAATAGCCCTCGGTCATCTGATGAGCAACGCCTGCCTCTACACACCTGCCGGCGGCGTCATCACCGCGTCATCCAGCGTCGCAGACGATCACATCAGCATTAAGATTTGCAACACCGGTCCCGGCATCCCACCAGACATGATCGACAATGTCTTTGATCTCTTCTGGCGCAAAGATGACATGCACTCGACGCCCGGCTTTGGCCTGGGCCTGCCCATCACCCGCCGCATCATCGAACTGCACAACGGCACCATCCGCATCAGCAGCCAGCCCGGCCAGCAGACCTGCGTCCACGTCACGCTGCCCACGCTGCCAGCCGAGGACGCCGAACCGCGCGACGATCAGCCAACCTGATCCTCGAAGCGCCCGCGCAGCATGTTGACCAGCCCGCCCGCGTCCAGGATGGCCTGTACCGACGCCGACAGCGGCGGCATAACGAAACGCTGGCCCGCCGCCACGATCACCCCTGCCTCGCGGTTGATGGTAAGCGTGTCGCCAGTCCGCACGATCTGGCACAAACCCGGACACACAATCGGCAGCACGCCCTGATTGATGCAGTTGCGATAGTAAAGCCCGCCGAACGACTCGGCGATGATGGCCGTCACGCCGTTATACTTAAGCGCCGTCACGCCCTGCTCGCGGCTGCTGCCGCAGCCCCAGTTACGCCCGGCCACGATGACATCGCCCGGCTGCACCCGCCGCACGAAATCCGGGTCCAGGTCTTCCAGCGCGTGCGCGGCGATATCGGCTGGCGTTTGCAGCGTATACGTGTACTTGCCGGGGAAGATCACATCCGTGTTGATGTTATCCCCGTAAACATGGCAGCGATATCGAGTCGTCATGCTAACAGTTCTCCCGGATGAGTAATGCAGCCTGTCACCGCGCTGGCGGCGACCACATACGGATTCGCCAGATACACCGGCGCGTTCGGCGTGCCCATGCGCCCGTTGAAGTTGCGGCTGCCCGTGCTGATCGTCGCCTCGTCCGGCGCGGGCACGCCCAGATGATTGCCCATGCACGGCCCGCAGCCCGGCGTGCCGATGGACGCCCCGGCTTCGATCAGCGTTGTCAGCGTGCCGTCCTCGGCCATGCGCCGCAGAATCTGCGCGCTGGCCGGGATCACCAGCAGCCGCGAGCGCAGCCGTTGCCCGCGCACCACCTGCGCCGCCGCCGCGATATCCGCATAGCGCCCGCCGGTACACGTGCCGATAAACGCCTGCTGGATGGGCTGGCCCAGCGCATCAGACAGCGTCCTGACCTGGTCCGGCTGGTGCGGGAAAGCGATCTGCGGCTCCAGCGCGGCCACGTCGAGCGCGTGCTCGTGGCTGTAGACCGCGTCCGCGTCCGGGAACAGCGGCGTGTATTCGCGGGTGCGCCGCGCTTCGAGAAAGTCATAAACCGTCGGGTCAGGCGGCATATAGGCCGTCATCGCGCCGAACTCGGCCATCATATTCGTCAGCACCGGGCGCTCATCGACCGACAGCGCACCCACTGTATCCCCGGCGAACTCGATGCAGCGATAACCGCCGCCGTCCACGCCGCAGTCGCCCAGCAGCCGCAGCGCGATGTCTTTGGCCGTCACCCCCGGCGACGGCGCGCCGTTGAGCGTCACCCGCATCGACTCCGGCACGCGCAGCCATAACTCACCGGTGGCCCACAGCGCCGCCAGTTCGGTGCGGCCCACACCCACGCCCAGCGCCCCCAGCCAGCCGAAATGCGTCGTGTGGCTGTCCGCGCCCAGCACCACCTCGCCGGGCAGCACCAGCGCTTCCTCGCTGATGACCTGATGGCAGATACCCCGCCCCACCTCGAAGAAATGCCCGATGTTCTGCTGGCGCACCCATTCGCGGATTTCGGCGTGGTTGCGGGCGTGGAGCGTCGTCGGCGCGGGCGCGGCGTGGTCCAGCGTGATGGCGACTCGCTCCGGACGGACCACACGCGGCGCGCCGATCTCGTTGAAAATGCGCCGGATAGCCGCCGAATTATCGTGGCTGAACACCAGGTCCGGGCGCACGTCGAGCACATCCCCGGCCCGTGCCGTCTCCACGCCAGCGGCCCGCGCCAGCGCCTTCTCGGCGAACGTCAGGCCCGTCATTGTTCGACCACCTCGCCGCGCAGCAGGGCGTCGATCTCGCTCATGCTCAGTGGCTGCACGTCGGCACGCGCCTTGATGACGCGCGTGATCGCCTGCACCGTGTCCCGGTCCAGATTCAGGCCCAGTTCGCGCGCCCGCCCATCGACCGCGTTCCAGCCGGTCAGCCGGTGGCCGATGCTGATCTCGCGCCGGATGCCAAAGTCCGCCGGGTTGATGGCCTCATACGTGCTGGGGTCGGCCAGCACTGCTTTGGCGTGAATCCCGGCTTTGTGGATAAACGCGCTCGACCCCGTAATGTAGTTGCTGAACGGAATCTCGATGCCGCAGTGCCGGGCGATCAGCGCGTCCAGCACCGGCAGCAGATGCAGCGTGTACTTCTCGACATAAGCCCGGTCCAGCGTGTACAGCCGCGCGATCAGACCGCCCAGCGGCGTGATGCCGTTGCGCTCGCCGATGCCCAGCACAGTCGTGTCGATGTGCGTCGCGCCCGCTTCCAGGGCGGCGCAGGCGTTGGCGACGGCGCAGCCGCTGTCATTGTGACCGTGAAACTCCACGTCCAGCCCGGTGAGCTGCACCAGATGCCGCACCAGCTCGTAGACCTGGCTCGGCAGCGCCACGCCGACCGTGTCGGCCACACCCAGCCGGTCCACCAGACCCGTATCGGCCACCGCCAGGTACACCCGCAGCAGATCAGAGGCGCGGCTGCGAAAGCTGTCCTCGGTGCTGAAGCGCAGAATTACGTCCGGGGCCTGCTGCCGGACGAACGCCAGCACCTCAAAAGCGGCGTCGATCACCTGCCGGATGTCCTTACCGTGACTGTGTTCCATCAACTGCGGCGACGTGCCGATCACAATGTCGATGCCGTGCACGCCCGTATCCAGCGCACGCCGGGCGTCGTCCAGTGTGCAGCGGATATGCGTCAGGATGCGCGCCCGCAGCCCGGCGTCGATCACCGCGCGGATGTCGGCTTCGCTCTGCGGACTGGCACACGGCGACGTCATCTCGATCATCTCCACGCCGAACTCGTCCAGCAGCCCGGCGACTTCCAGCTTCTGCGCCGTCGTAAAGGTCGCCGTACTGAACTGCTCACCCTCGCGCAGCGTGCTTTCGATGATGGCGTA
>CAZXCK010000118.1:6093-13463 GCA_964639225.1 uncultured Anaerolineaceae bacterium
AGGTCGCCGTACTGAACTGCTCACCCTCGCGCAGCGTGCTTTCGATGATGGCGTAGTTATCAAATGGCATAGGTCAGGCTCCTCACAAACGGGCTAAAGCGGCACGCAGGACGCGCACAGCTTGCAGATATTCGTCCAGGTCGATGTGCTCATCGGGGGTGTGGTCCAGCGCGGAATCGCCCGGACCGTAGGCGATCATGGGGCAGTCCCACACGCGCCCCACCACATTCATATCGGATGTACCGGTCTTATGGACAAACGCGGGTCTGCCCCCCTCAGCGCGGATGGCGCCGCGAAACGCCCGGCTCAACGCCGAGTCGGACGCGCCGACGTAGGCGTATTCCATGCCGTGCGCGTCGATGGTCGCGCCGTCTACCGCGCACACCGCCTGTAAATCAGCCGCCAGTTCATGCGGATCGATGCCCGGCGGCAGCCGAAAGCCGACCGTCGCCGTCGCCCAGCCGTAAGCGCCATCCTGCCCGCTGTTGACGTTCTGCAGCGCAGCGTCCAGCCGCTCGAACAGCCGTTCCCGGCCCGCGTTGACGCCGTCCACGTAATCACGCACCGTCCGCCAGAACTCAAAGGCATGCTCCGGCGGCAGCGGAACCTGCCCCGCGCTGTGCGCCAGCGGTCCGCGCCACGCCCAGTCGAGCAGCAGCCGTCCTTTGTAGCCCAGCGTGATACGATCCCAGCGCGACGGCTCGCCGATGACGCACATCTCCGGCGACAGGCTGGCCGTGATATGCCGCGCCCCCTTGCTGGACGCCGCCTCTTCCTCGACCGCGCCCACGACGATCAGCCGCACGTTGTCGGGCAGGCGGGCCGAAGCCGCCGCCGCCGCGAACGTACACAGCGGACCCTTCGCGTCCACCGTGCCGCGCCCGTAGAGCACTCGCCCGTCCTGCCGTACTGCCGGATTGCCAGCGAACGTGTCGATATGCCCCAGCAGCACGATCTCACGCGGCCCTGCGCCAATCACGCCGACGGCGTTCCCGGCAGCGTCGATGTGCGCGTCGTCGTAACCGTGCCGCACCATCCACTCCACCAGAAACCCAACCGCCGCGCGCTCGTCATGCGACGGACTCGGAACACTCACCAGATCGCGCAGCAGTGACTCGCAGGCAGCGTCCGTCAGTTCCACCGGCCCATTAGCAGCCGTTACAGCATCAGACCTCATGCAGCACCTCGCTCAGCGCCTCAACCACTCGCGCCAGTTGTTCACGCTCCACAATCAGCGGCGGCAGCAGACGCAGCACCGTTTTACCCGCCGACAGCGCCAGCACGCCGCGTTCCTGCAGGCCTTGCAACACCGGCGTCACCCGGCCCCGCAGTTCGATGCCAATCATCAGGCCCAGGCCGCGTATCTCGCGCACGCCCGGCAGATTGCGCTCCCGCAGCTCGTCGATCAGCCAGCCACCGAGTTCGGTGGCGCGCGTTGGCGCGTCGATAGCGATCAGCGCCTCAAGCGTGGCGGTCGCCGTGGCGCTCGCCAGCGGATTGCCGCCAAACGTGCTGCTGTGCGCGCCAGCCGGCATCGGCCCCAGGCTTTCCCGCCAGGCGACCGCGCCCATCGGCACGCCACCAGCGATGCCCTTGCCCAGCGTCACCACATCCGGCACGATGCCCGCGTGTTCAAACGCGAACCAGCGCCCGCTGCGTCCCAACCCGGACTGCACCTCATCGACGACCAGCAGCGCGCCGCGCTCGTCGCACAACCGCCGCAGACCGCGCAGCCAGTCCGCGTCCAGCGGATGCACACCGCCCTCACCCTGCACCGCCTCAACGAAGACAGCCGCCGTGTCCTCGCTGATGGCCGCCTCGGCGTCGCTCAGGTCGGTGGCACTGATATGCGTCACCGAGTCCGGCGTCCAGCCCGCGAACATCTCGCGGTAACGCGGATTCCATGTCAGTCCCAGCGCGCCCATCGTCCGGCCATGAAAGCCGCGCCGCACCGCCACTATGCCACTACGCCCGCTGACCATCCGCGCCAGTTTGAGCGCCGCTTCGCTGGCCTCGGTGCCGCTGTTACACAGGAAGAAGCGGCCCATCTCTGCCGGCAGCACCCGACTCAGCGTCGCGTAGAGCTGCGCCCGGCGCGGGTTGTAGAACATCTCCGGGCAGGTCATCAGCTCGGCGGCCTGCTGGCTGACCGCGGCCACGACTGCCGGGTGCGCATGTCCCAGGATCGCCACGCCCAGGCCAGCCGTCATATCCAGATATTCACGGCCCGCGTCGTCCCACACGGCGCAGCCCGCGCCGCGCACCAGCGTCAGCGGTCGCCGAGCATACGCGCCGGAGCCGTGCCGGTCTTCCCATTCGGTGACGCTCAGCGCGTCCAGGTGATGAGCCGCCGTCATGATACGAACTCCGTGCCCGCGCCGTTGAGCGCCTGCGCTACCGGATGATCGGCGCGGCCATCGGCGATGACCACCCGCCGCACGCCGCCGTCCAGCGCCTCGACCGCGCCCAGAACTTTGCGTTTCATGCGACCGTCAGCCCAGTTCATGGCCTGGTCGCGCTCATCGCGGCGGATGCGATTGACGAACGTGCTTTCGTCCGGGAAGCTGCGATACAGCCCGCGCACGTTGCTGAGGATGACCAGTTCCTGCGCCCCCAGCGCCTGCGCGATAGCCGCGCTGGCCCGGTCGCCGTCGATGTTGAGCGCGCCGTCCGCGCTGGTCGCCAGCGGCGGCAGCACCGGCATACAGCCCCGGCGCAGCGCCTCGAGGATGGGCGCCACGTTCACCCCGGCGATACTGCCGCTGTAGTCGTCACGGACCATGCGCACCCGACCCTCGAACACGGCACGGATGGCGCGTTTGCGCTCGCCCTGCACCGCGTCGTTGATGACCGTCGCGCACAGGCCATGTTCGCCCAGGTCGGCGCACAACTGCGCGCTGATGTTCCCCGCCGCCTCGACAAACACATCGCGCGTGCGGGCGTCGGTGTAACGCGAGCTGTGCCCGGTCGGCGAGACGAGCGTCCGCACCGGGATGTCGCGCTCGGCGCACAGCCGGTTGACGGCATCGCTGACGCCGTGCACCACCACCAGCGGACGCTGGCGCGCCAGTTCGGCCAGGTCGGCCACGCAGCGCCGCATATCCAGGCCCGCGCCACCGCCGATCTTCACCACCAGTACGTTTTCCAGATCAAGACGGACGTTTTCCGTGTAAATCGCATCGGCTGTCATCAGGGATACACTCCAAAAAACTGCAAACCGTCACATTCATCAAAGCCCAGCATGAGGTTCATACACTGCACGGCGGAACCCGCCGCGCCTTTGCCCAGGTTATCCAGCGCCGCCACCACCACCAGATGCTGGCCGTCGGCGTCCAGTTCAAAGCCGATATCGCAGAAGTTCGTCCCGGCCACGATGCGCGGCTCCGGCAGGCGATGCAGTCCGCTGCGGCTGTTCACCAGCCGGACGAACGGCTCGGCCCGGTAAGCGCCGCGATACACTTTCCACAGGTCTTTCTCGGTCAGGGTGGCGTTGAGGTCCACATGCGCCAGCAGATGCACACCGCGCACCATCTCGATGGCCGTCACGCTGAAGCGTACCGGGGCGTCATCGCCCAGGACCATGCTCACCTCGGCATGGTGACGGTGGCCGGTGGGCCGGTAGGCGCGCACCGCGCCGCTGCGCACCGGATGGTGCGAACCCGCGTTGGCCTGATTGCCGCCCTCAGACGAGCCGACTTTGATTTCTGCCGTCACCCGCCCCACCAGACCAGCCCGCACCAGCGGCAGCAGCGCCAGGTTGACGACCGTCGCGTTGCAGCCTACGCCGCTGGCATGGGTCGCGCCGCGCAGTTGCTCCCGGTTGAACTCCGGCAGCCCGTAGACGAAACGCGGCAGCCAGTCCGGGGCCGGGTGCGCCTCGCCGTACCAGCGTTCGTAAGCGGCGGCGTCATCCAGCCGAAAATCCGCCGACAGGTCGATGATGACTGGCGCCAGCCGCTGGTAGTCGTCGATGTGACGGCTGGCCGTGCCATGCGGCAGGCACAGGAACAGCACATCGCACGGTTGCAGCCCATCGGGATGCACAAACTGGAGCTGGCTCACGCCGCGCATATTCGGATGCACCGCATGCACGTACTGCCCGGCGTATTCGCGGCTGGTGATCTGCGTCACCTGCGCCTGCGGATGAAAATGCAGCCAGCGCAGCAGTTCGCCGCCGGTGTAGCCGCTGCCGCCCACGATCCCGACCTGCGCCGTCATACTCGCACCCCCGCCTGCTCGACCACGTAGCGCGCCACCTCGGCGGCGATATCCACGCCGGTGGGCTGGCTGCTGTTGCGGAATTCCATCGTGTGGTTGATCTCGTTGACCAGCAGGCGACCGTCGGCATCTTCCAGCACGTCGATGGCCAGCACGCCGCCGCCCACCGCCGCCGCCGCCGACTGGCACAGCGCGTCCAGTTCCGGCGTGATCGGGCAGTCGCTGGCTTCGCCGCTGCGCGCCGTGTTGGTGATCCAGTGCGGCGAGGCGCGGTAGATGGCGCACAGCGTCCGCTCCCCGACGACAAACGCGCGGATGTCCCGGCCCGGTTTGTCGACGTACTGCTGGGCGTAATAGGTGTGCTGGTGGAAATCGCCCAGCGTCTGCCGGTGCTCGATGACCGTCTCGGCGCTCTCAGCATCACGGACACGAGCCAGCAGCCGCCCCCAGGAGCCGGTCACCGGTTTGAGCACCGCCGGATAGCCCACCGCCTCGATCGCCGCCAGCGCCGACGCCGGCGCGAAGGCCACCCGCGCGCCCGGCTGTGCTACATCGTGACGAGCCAGAGCCAGCGTGGTCAGCAGCTTGTCAGCGCAGATCGACGCGGTGGCATAGTTATTGATGGTGGTCACGTTCCAGCTATTCAGCACGGCCAGCGCGTACAGTCCGCGTGACGTGCTGACGCAGCGTTCCAATACCACGTCGTAAGCCGACCAGGCCACACCGGATGGCGCGAGCTGCTCCGGTCCGGCGACCAGGTCAAAGTTCAACTCACGATCCAGAATGACATCCAGCGCGATGCCTTCGGCTTGCAGCGCGCCGATGAGCAGCTTTTCCTCTGGCCGAATGTGAGTAACGAGTACGGCAGCGCGCATCGACTTATTCTCCCCAGTCCTCTTCAATTTCCGGCGCTAGTTCCAGCTCCACCGGATTCAGGCTGATGATTTCCAGCTCCGCGCCACATTCGGCACAGGCGATCAGTTCGTTTGCCATCGCGTCGGCGGGGATGTTCACGTCGGCGTCACATTCGGGGCACAGGGCGGTATTCTGGGTCATGATCTTGCTTCTCCTTACGTTTTCGATGGGTTGATCGGTTAACAGACACTTGAAACAAAAACCGCCTTCCAGCTCATCTGGAAGGCGGCGGGTTCGCTTGCGACTGGCGCAGCGCAATTACCCAGATGAGCAATCCGGTGGTGAGCTGCGCTTCTTCTTGGTGTCGCTGGTGCTGGTGCTGATGATCTCGGTGTTCATGATGACTCGCTTCATCTGGTTTGATCCTGCCCGCAAATAAAAAACCACCCTTCCGGGCGGCTCTCTGCTGCGGCTGTTATCTGCTCGCGTCAGGTAAACGAAAAAGCCCGGACTTTCGTCAGGTGGTGCGCTTCTTCGCCTTCTTGACTTCTGGCAGATAAATCATGGCAGTTCGCTCTCTTTCAACGTATCGGCGCACAGCATAACGCATCTCAGATCACAATGCAAGGCCAGTTTTGTGCGCCAATTGGCTTATTTACAGCCGGGGCCATTCCACCTAGAATATGTGTAATTGGCTTACAAAATACTTGATACGACGTATCAACAGGGCATATCTCATGCAGCACACCTATCACATCGGCAACATGGACTGCGCCAACTGCGCCCGCGAAGTCGAGGAGAGCGTCGCCCGGCTGGATGGTGTCAACGCCGTCCGCGTCGATTTCGTCTCGGCCAAAATGACGCTCACCGGCGAGATACCGTTCGACACGCTTCAGACTCGCGTGCAGGCGCTGGGCAAAACCATCCAGCCAGAAGGCGCGGACATCCCCACCATGCAGGCTTATCGCCCCGGCGCGCTCGGCTTCTGGGATTATCTTATCAGCCGCCGCGAGTCGCAGCTCGCGCTGGCCGGCGGCGCGCTGATTCTGCTGGCGCTGGCGTTGTCACTGGTCGTCGACTCGCCCAATCTGATCAGCGGCCTGTACACAATCGCCATGCTAACCGCGCTCTATCCCATCGCCAAGAGCGGACTCAACGCGCTGGTCATCAACCGCAGCTTCAACATCAACCTGCTGATGACCATTGCCGCTGTCGGCGCGGTCATCATCGGCGAATTCCTGGAAGCCGCCTTCGTCATCTTCCTGTTCGCCATCGGCGAGGCACTGGAAGGCTTCGTCACCGACAAGGCCCGCGACGGCCTGCGCGGACTCATCGCCCTTAAGCCGCGCCAGGCGACCCGGCGCACCGCGCACGGCGAGCAGGTCGTCGGCGTGGACGAACTGAACATCGGCGATGTAATCCTCGTCAAACCCGGCGAGCAGATTCCGATGGACGGCGTCGTCATCGGCGGCGAGAGCGCCGTCAACCAGGCACCCATCACCGGCGAAAGCGTGCCCGTCTACAAGTCCGATGGCGAGACCGTGTACGCGGGCTGCATCAACGGTGACGGCGCGCTGACCGTCCGCGTGACCCATCACGCCGCCGACAACACCCTCAGCCGCGTGATCCAGCTCGTCGAGGAAGCCCAGAGCGCCCGCTCGCCCACCCAGCGCGTCATCGACCGTTTCGCCGGTTGGTACACACCAGCGGTCGTCATGCTGGCGGCGCTGGTCGCCATCGTGCCACCGCTGGCCTTCGGCGCCGACTCCGCCGTGTGGCTCTACCGCGCCCTGACCATGCTGGTCATCGCCTGCCCGTGCGCGCTGGTTATCAGCACGCCGGTGAGCATCATCAGCGCCGTGACCGCCGCCGCCCGTAACGGTGTCCTCATCAAAGGCGGCGCCTATCTTGAGGCGCTGGGCAGCGTCGATACCATCGCCTTCGACAAGACCGGCACCCTGACTCACGGCAGGCCGCAGGTCACGCGCTGTCACAGCCTGCGCTGTTCAACAGGCGACGACGCCTGCGACGAATGCGACGACATACTGGCGCTGGCCGCCGCCATCGAGCGTCACAGCGCCCACCCGCTGGCCCGTGCCGTCACCGAAGCCGCCAGCGCGCGCTACCTGGACACACGCTACACCGCCGAGAATGTGCAGTCGCTCACCGGGCGCGGCGTGCGCGGCACCGTGAACGGGCGCGCGGTCACCGTTGGCAACCGGGCGCTGTTCGCCGCCGAGAGTCTCAACGGCGACTCGCTGGACGAGATGGTCAGCCAGGCCGAGCACAACGGCCAG
>CAZXCK010000119.1:0-13278 GCA_964639225.1 uncultured Anaerolineaceae bacterium
TCACCACCGTTCCCGGCGGTCCACTGGTTGGATTGATGCTCAGCGTAAGGCTTTGTGCATGAACGGGCAAGGCCACAACCAGCACCAGTAAAAGCACAATAACTGTAAATCTGGTTATTTGGTTCATTAGCTACACACCTCCCTCTCCACTATAAATATAGATGCGTTCTTTATTGCCCGCAAATAAGTAGGGGCGCATCCACGCCAGCGCGCAGGGCCAGGACGGCGTCGCGTCGGCGAACACATGCGGCAAATCGGAGCGCAGCGCCTGACTTCTCAAAGACAACCAAGCGTTTCCGTTCGGCTTATGGTACTCTATGAAATTCAACTGGCACGACGCAATTAGATAGCAGCAAGGATCGCTGCTTGTGGAGGCATGGCCATATGGAAATCATCCTGGGTGTTGTTGTTGTCTTGCTCACAGGTGCACTGCTGGTTGTCATCTTTGAGTATCGTGTACGCCAACCGGATGTTATTGTGCTTCATGAGGCCGATGGTCAGATTGGCATTCGAAAAGGACTGTTGTACCCGCGTCATTTCAGTTTGCCTCTGAAACGAACAACCAGTCCGCTCCAGTTGACCATTGAGGCAGCCGCGATAGGCAATCTGCTTGTACGTATTAAAGTGATCGGTACTGCTGTGCCATCGGCCAACCATATCCAATCGCTGATTCGAATTGGCGGGTGGGATAGCGATGCGGTAACGCGAGCCGTTGATCAGGTGAAAATTCTGTTGCAGGATCTTATCAAGGAATATACCGAAAGCTCCGAGATAAACGCGATTTCCTCGCCTGCTATCCTGAAGCACCTGAAAGCACAGGCCGGGCTAATTGAGGAACGCTTTGGCATTGAGTTGATTGCGCTGGCTGTTGAGTCCTGGGAACCGGTAGACCCGGACATTGCAAATGCCCTGAGCCAGCAGGAGGAGGCTCGACTACTCGAACAGGCCGAGCGACTGAATCATCAGGCGCGTATCGCAGTGGCCAAAGCCAGGTACCAGGCCGACGAAGAGATTGCGATTATGGAACATGCTCTTGAGATGAAGCGCTCTGAATTGAAGAAAGTCCAGTTCGAGAGCGACGCGGAACTGGCGCGCCAGCGCATTGAGGACGAGCTGGCGCGCAGCCGCCTGCGTCTCGCCTTCGAAAAAGAAGAACTGGAGGTCCTGCGCAACAGTCCTGAGCTGCTGATGTTGACGCCACAGGCCGCGCAACTGGCCGAAGCGAGCCAAAGCCTCAAGAATGCGCGGACTGTCATTTCGCTGACACCCCAGGAAACGGCGAGTGGGTCGGCGCTGTTTACCTTGTTCCGCAACATCCTTGAGAAAGAAACAGAACCAAAAGACAAAGCATAATCCTGGACTGTTCATCGATGCCCTATTCTTCTCATCCGATGGCACTTTTTCGTCTGAAAGCCGTTCCGGCGGCGCGTGTTTCCGAGGTAAGCGAAGCGACAGCCGCAGCCCCAGTTCCAGACGAAGATCGTATTAACTTTCATATCGGGAATCCGCTGCAGGATGCGCGCCTCTCGTCGGCCTTCATGCGCCTCACGCTCGGACTGGACATCCACCAGGAGGCGTTGAATGATGCCGATGCCGGGTTGCTGCTGGACGAAATGGGATGGGAAGAAGCGGACAGACCTAAACTTGAGTTCGTGATTCGCACCATCCAGAAGAGTGCCCCCTATATGCCACGCGGTGGCTATTCGTCCCAAAAGCCCCATGCGCTGGTCGATAGGTTTTATGCCTGGCTGGAGCGTCAACAGGACCCCCTGCACTATGATCGGGGAGAGCGTTCCGGCAGGCGTGAGGTTATTCTCGCCTCCGGGGGGATACAGGAAACCCTGCGCGTGGTGCTGTTTACTTTGTCCGGGCGACTGACGCACGTACCCGCGCGCATTCTGTGCCACAACTACGATCTTGCGTCTTTCTCGAAAGCTATTCCCAACCTGCTGTTTGAGGATCTGCCCACAGATGAGCAGATCGCCTATGACCGTATTGCTGAAGTTCTGGCGGAGCAGCCGCAGTCTCCGGTTTTTCTGATTCTGGGCAGCGTGCCGGAAGAACTCATGCGCCGCAAATTGCGCACATTGGGGACAGATCGCCCGCTGTTCTTCATCGAAGCGAACAATGCCCCTAATCACCTGTCCCTGGCGCGTGAAGCACGGTTGGTACAGGTTGTCATACGCCTGCTGTCCCCGGCGATCTTTTCACCCCGGTTACACAACCTTTCCACGGTGTTTGTTGCAGGTAATGCGGAATTTCTGCGCGCCATTGAAAGCGTCCATTTCAACCTGAAAGGTACGCCTTCCGCATCGGAAGTCGAGCTCCTGACGTTTTTGCTTGACCAGAAGCTCGTCAACTCCTCGACGAATGGGCATTCTGTGACTCCACACACCCGACCATCATCAGAAGGGCTGGTGCTGGGCAATAAGACCTTTACTGCGCTGCCTCATCTGACCGGACGGGCCGAGCGTTACCTGGACGAACTGTTAAGCAATCATGCCCGGATGCTGGATCACTCCTTGGCGGCACTGGGCGACAAGACCGACCTCTTTACACAGCGTATTCAACGCGCCTGGAGAGGGCAGCTTTCCGACCAGTTTGCGGGTGTTGAGTTCAGAGAACTCCTGGATCGACTCGTCAGTGACCTTGACGGGGCGGATACCATCCAGGCGCTGGAACAGAGCTTCCTGAGCGCGTTCATGAAGCATCAGCCCCAGTACCAGCCGGAAGCCTGCAAGGTGGTGAGCGGTTCATCCCGCACCGCGTTGGGCATTCTGGGTCTTCATTGCGGGATTACCGAGGTTGTAATCCCTGATTTAAGCTGGTCCTATGAGCAGTGTTTCCCGCATATCCACTCCGTGCCATTGACCGAGCCGCTGGGCCTTGATGCCGAAGCCATGATCGAAGCCGTCGAGGCATTGTGCAAGCGTGATCCGTCGTGGCGCAGGCGCGGCGCTATGGTCATCAATAACCCGCACAACGCGACCGGACGCATCTTCAGTGAGGAAGCGATCAAAAAGCTGATCCTTTACTGCCTGGAGAATGGCATTTACCTCATCGACGATCTGGCCTATCAGAACATGATTCCGGCCAACGACCTGCCGGAAATCAAAACGGTTCGTCAGCTTACGTCGGAACTCGTCTGGCTGGGCCTCGCAGACGAACAGCGCGCCGACCGGGTGATTACCGTCCACAGCGTATCCAAAACCGATAGTTCGGCGGGTTCCCGGCTGGCGGTTATTGAAATTCGTGACAGCGAACTGCGGCGGCGCTTTGAGGAGATCAACGCTCACATTAAGCCGAATCTCGGCGCGATGCTCATCAGTTACCTGTTTTATCGCAGCAGCGTACATGCGGTGAGAACTTACTGGCATTTGCGCAATACGCTTTTGCAGGAACGGTCGAATGCCTTAGTGACCGCTGTGGCCAATCTTCCGCAGGAACGCAACCCATTTGGGTTGGAGATCATTCCGCCCGCCGGCAGCATGTATCCTCTCCTGCATGTCAAAACGCTGCCGCCCGGACTTTCGCTGGATTGGTTGTCTTCGTCATTGGCGAGGCGCGGCATTGGGATGCTACCCCTGGCAACCTTCGCCCGCACCGAAAAAGGATTTGAGACCGGACGAACAACATTCAGGCTGACGTTGGGTGGCGTGGACGACGCGGAAACGATGCTGGCCAAAACCCGCCGCCTGCTGATCGATCTCAACCGCCTGATCGCCAATGAAGATGCGCGCTATAACCGCAGGAAACTGACCCGCCGAACCGTGACCGCTGCGAACAATCGTCTGCCACAACTGGCCAAATCCATGGATGACATTGCCGGGCAGATTTTGCACCAGTGTCTGAACAGCCGAGCCTGTCAGCGTCTGATGTCGATGCCTTTGCTTGATGTCGAACGGGAGCGACAGCATTTTGTGCAATGGCACGCCCCGGAACGGCTGGCTGTATTCCGCACCCGTCTGCTGGATCGGGCCCAGATTAGCGACGAACTGATGCGCCAGGCATTAGAAAACGGCGGTAAACGGCTGGCTGATCAATTGCAGCCGGAATTCATGAAAGACTCGCTGCAGCGCCGCCAGCACTTATTCAGGCAGCGATCCTATGATCGAACCGTTCACCCGACCCAGATGTATTCGCTGGAAGCCGAATTGGCTTTTGATGCGATTCTAACCGCATTAATCGCCAGACAACCCGTTGCCCCCGCGCTCATCGAACGGGCGGCTTACGAACTCCTGAGCGAGCATCTTGGTCTCAATGTCGCCATTTCGTCACAGCAGGAAGCCAGCGAGATTCTGCTGGACCTTGATGCATTAACGGCGAGCGAACAGTACACACAATTGTTCACCAACGCCACGCTGTCCCCTTTCCTGTCATTCTGGAGTGACTGGGATGGTAGCAATCGGCCTTCGGGCCAGGGGCACTACCTGGTCGCTGCGGTGGTCATGCAGAACGTGCGCCGCCAGGCTCGCATTCTCAACCTGCTGCGGCAGGTTGACCCAGGGATTGCCGTGAGTCCTGATCTGCTGTCCGAACTGGACCGGCTTGAGCAGCGGAATCAACGTTTCACGCAGCTTTTGAATAACATCACCCAACTGACTCATCAACTGGAACAACGTTATCGAAGTATCCTGCCGTTCTCGCTGGATACGACCCCCTGGCAGCGGATGGCGACGCGCCTGCGTCTGCGTCGTGACCCGGCGAAGGTTTTGTGGCAGCACAACGACCGCTACGAGCAAAAGATGTTTGAGCTGCGCCAGGAACGGCGGCAAATGCTCGAATATTACTTTGAACTGAACAAACAACTGCGCAAACAACTGCATGCTCTGATCCCGGCTATTCAGATGAATCGTCATGCCGAACCGCTGCTGCGCGAGGTTGTGGGCTATCAGGATATTCTGAAGCGGGTCGTCATCACGCCGCGCATTCAGGAATCCATCATTGCCGCGCGTGACCCATTTACGGTTGATACGACAGTATATAACGTGCATGAGATCAACACGATCGCCGGTAAATACGGCAATCCGGGCATGGTGCTGGCGATGCAGGTCAGCCTGTCAACCCAGGCGGAGATGCTGATTTCACTCGACAGAAAAATGCACGCCCAGTTGGAGCAGGCCCGGCGCGAACACCTCTCGTCCGAACTGCCATCCATCTGGCTCATTCCCTTATTTGAGGACAGTGAGTCGGTTGGCAATATCCGCGCCTATCTGGATCAGATGTGGGATTATGCAACCCAAAGCCGCCACGCAGCCCAGTCCACCCAGGACCGTTTTACCGAAATCATCACGGAAGTATTTGTTGCCGGTTCAGATCTCAGCCAGCAGGTGAGCCAGGCCAAGAGCGAATACCTGTTCAAGTCGGCGAAGTACGATGTCCAGTCGTGGCTGGTGGAACATGATACCGCCGAGCCGGTACGCATCAAACTAGGCAGTGGCGAACCCATGCAGCGCCAGGGCGGCTACTATTCGCACGTGGCTGGCGCTCATGCCTTCCTGAACGCCTCGGCTAACCAACAGCGGTTTTCAGAATACCTGATGGCGGCGGCTCGTAAGAGTACGGCCCATGCGGTGACCCCCTTACAGGGTGTCTTCCTGAATGGGGAGCTGAGAACGTTTCAGAGCAATTTGTCGGAGCAGTTGCGTTTCCTGCCGGTGTGTGAACTTGCCAACCTGCTATACCATGTGCGCGAAGCGCAGATTGCCCACCGTGAAGACCTGATTCGCGCGGTTGAAACCGCTGGCGAAAGCCGCCTGATCGCGCCAAGTCGCAGCTTACAGGAACTGCAGCGGTTAACTATTGGAACCAAAGAGGCATTCTACGAGCAGTTTCTGGATGAACTGACCGACAGTTTCCGGCACATTCTGTATGGTGAAGAAGAAGATGTGGTCGGAATCCACATCATCTCTTATTTCATTGGCCGGTCGATGGCGCAGCTCCGCGACCGACCGACCAGCCGACGCTCAGGCGGAACGGGGGCCGAACTTGGCCAGCGTATTCTGGCGAATATCGCCGAAATCATCCCACTGGCAAAACAAGGCAGCCTGCTGCGGGCCATATCCCACAACTCCGCGCAGACATCTGTGCTTGGCGTTAACCAGCTCACTACTGGCTTGTTCCGTGCTCTGGAACGTCTGGCACAGAAGACCATTGTTGAAGCCGAACAGGATCGCATGATAGCGGAACGCCTGTTACCGCACCTGCCTATGTACGAGATTCTCAGCACGCTGCGGATTTATCAGGATCGCCAGGGTGAATTTCTGCAATCCATTGAAACAGCCTTCCCGGCAGGCAACTCCGCGTTTGTCGCCCTCCGCGAAGATCATGACGCGATGCGGCGGTATTTGCCGCTTTTCCAGCAGGAACTGCTTCGTCGTCACGGCGTGAACGTCAATGAATTCTTCTCCAATGGGGTTTTCATCCCCGAACTGCTGCCGACCCTCCGACCCGACCTGGCCGTTCTGCTGCAGGAAGACCTGTTTAACACCGAGATTGATGTACTGCTCGCCCATGTTTCAGGGAAAATAGCCGACGAGTGGGTGGCGGAGACTGCGAGATTGCTTGACATTCCCAGGCAAATCCACTATTGGCGCTCAACGATCTGGGATGTATTCGGCGAATCGATTTACGAGCGTGTGCAGAGTTTCAATGAACTGGCTACCACGTTGTATGCTTACGCATCCACACAGGTGACTGGCGTGATGCCTCCGCCGACCCTTGACAGGTCCAAACTATCCCCCGTACTCACTGGATTCTTCCGAACGGCTCGCGCTGATGATGAAATGCGCAGTTTTCTGCTCGGTGCCATCGAATACCTGAGTTCGCTCACCGAGGGCAACCACGAGATGCCTGTCAGCATCATACGAGCCATGAATGGTGTTGAGCGTATTGCGCACATTGAAGAAAGCGCGCTTCCTCCGGAAAAACAAAATCTGTTCCGCCATTGTGTGCTGCAGATCGCACGTTTGGCGGGTGAGAATGGGTAACAGGGCTTATGCCGTTTCTCTGCTGAAGGAAGCAGATTTTGAGGCCAGCGCAGCGGGGAGCCGCTGGCTGGCAGCTCGGTTTAACAGGCATGGGGCGACCTTTTACCGGTCGGTCCGTTTTTGTTGTCACGGACGGCTCAGACCGTCCATGTCGACGGCAGCCTGCTCGCTCAGGTCGTGCAGGCTGTCATAGAGCAACTGCATTACGTAACGCGGATTATGCGCGTAAGCGCCGGGGTCCTTCACGACAAAGTGATAATTGTAGGCCGCCCGCAGCAGGCGCGGAGTCCAGGCACTGTACGGATTGCGGTCCTCCTCCTCACCATCGTCGAAGAAATACGGATGGCGGCTGGAATCATACACAATTGGCGTATCGGCGACCTCGACAGCGTAGCTTTGCAGCGCGTCGAGCAGGCGCGTATGGAACACATCAATCTCCTCGGCGATCCCCGTCTGAATGTCGCCGTCGCCGTCATAGTCGGTGGTGTCATAGCGGATCAGACGCAGGTCGCTGGCTTCGGTCACATTCACATGGCACGCGCTGCACGCCAGCGGATCGACGCGCAGATGGTGCGGATCATGACATGAATGACAACTCTGGAAATCCTCGGTGTGTTCAAAGCGCCCGTCATACGTCAGCCCGGCGTATTGATACCCACCGCGCGCAGTGGCACCCATCAGCGTCGCACCGGCGATGTGATAATGCACGTTGATGAACTCCAGGTCATCGTCAACACGGTCATTGTCGAGGCCAGCGAGTGTATCATTGACGCTCACGGTGGATTCCAGTCCCTGGTGACACAGCAGACAGCCCGACTCACTGTCCATCACATCCACCTCATCGCCAGAAGGAAAGGCGACGGTCTGCATTTGATGGACGGAGTCATTATGACAGGCGACACACGAGACCACCGTCCCGGTTGGCATATCCTGCGAGACACTGCCAGCGGACGAATCGCGCTCGCCCACCCGGTCCAGCAGACCGAGCGTACTGTGACAGGCGGCGCAGTAACTCGGAATCAGCGGCGGATCGTCGTCGTCCCAATAGGTAAACGAGCGCGACGTATAATCGGCATGGCCGGATTCGCTCCAGTCCGTCGTAACGGACTGCACCACCTCCTGCCCGACGTACTGCTCCACCGATTCGCCGGTCCATACCCGGATGATCGCCGAGAATATAATCAGACCCGGCACGACGACCATGACCACCGTCAACAGCAGACGACGATTCCTGTTCGCCCGGTCGATGAGGTTTTGCATTGTCAATTCCCCTCAGGCTACGTATACAGATTCTAAGCTGATTGCAGCAGCGCGAACACCACCGACACCAGCACCAGCAGGAAAAACGTCAGCCAGAGGAGACGCTGAGCATAAGTTCGCCTCATAAGTTCACCGGTTCCTAAACCATATCGTACTGTTCGGTGTGGACGTTGTGCAGCGGAACCCTGATCTCGTCCAACGCTTGCAGCATGGCGTCGATCATCGGCACCGGCCCGCAGATGAAGTAGATCAGGTCGCTGCGGTTTTTCGGGAGATGCCGGTCCAGGATGTCGCCGTTGATGAAGCCGGTTTCACCGTGCCAGTTGTCTGGCGGGTCTTCCAGCACATGGACAATCTGCAGATCGAGCGTCTGCTCCAGTTCGATCAGTTCCTCGGCATAGGTAATCATCTCCGGCGTCGGGTTGCCGTAAAACAGCCAGGCCGGCTTACGACTGCCCCTGGCGGCCATCGTGCGCAGCATACTCATCACGGGTGGCGCGCCAATACCGCCCGCGATAAAGACATAGCCGGGGCCGTCATAGCGGTCAATGCTGAACGTCCCATGCGGCCCGTCGATGTACACGACCTCGCCCACCGGAAGCTGGCCCACAGTCGACGTGAAATCACCCGCCTCGCCAATCGTGAACTCCAACCGCTCCGGCTGCTCGGCATTCGACGCAAAGCTGAATGGATGCTGCCGCAGCGAAAACGGCGGGCGCTCGGTCGTAATCCAGGCGAACTGCCCCGGCATAAAGCGCAGCCCGGCGTGACCGTCCGGCTCGACGGCCAGCGTCCAGGTCGCCTCGTTTTCCTGGCGCACCTCAACCAGTTTATATGGCTGCCGTTTCTTACGCAGCGCGCGCATGAAATGCGTGTTGATGATGAGTCCCAGCCACAGCACGGTCAGGCCAATCCACAGCGCGCGCTGCCAGGGCATGGACAGATAATAGTCCACGCCCAGCATATGCAGCATGGCACCCAGTATCATCACCACGGAAAGTGTCGCATGTACCAACCGCCAGATTTCATAGCGGATGCCGAGTTCCTTGCGGTAGATCGACGTGACGACCAGCGCGATCATCGCCAGCAGCGCCACCAGCCCGAACACGGCACGCGCCGGCGCCGTGAACGGGTTGAGCAGGCGCACCGTCTCCGGGTTGAACAGGAACAGAATCAGCGGGTGAGCCAGGACCAGCGTGAAGCCGATCACCGAAGCGCGCTGGTGAAAGTAATACACTTCATCCATTGAGAACAGGTTGGAGAAAGCTCGCAGTCTGGCGGTGGGGATGAACTGAACGCCCACCAGCGCCAGCCCGGTGAAACCCAGCGCCACCGAAAGTTCGCGCCACAACTCGCGTGGGCCGGGCCGGGGACCGATCAGTATTACGATGAGAGGGGCCAGCAGAATGATGAAGTACAGGATGAGCCACAACCACCGCTTCGCGGTTACGTTCATGGTTTGCCTTGTCTGTCTCCTTATGGCCAACTTCGATTCTAGCAGCATTGGTGTCATACCGCAAAAGCGGTGGGCGGCTTTCACGCCGCCAGGGGATTTGAACCTGTGTCACGGCCAGGCAGCACACTGTCACGGATTTGATGCGATTGCCCTGCACCCCCACCAGCAATTATGATGATTGATTTCTGACTTTTGTGATATACTGTGGCGCTGATCCAGATGGTATGATCGTCAGTTCTGGTACTACAAGGAGAGATTTCATGCAATCGATTACCGCTGATCAGGCCCTTGAAAAGCTGATGATTGGCAATCGACGTTATGTAGCGATGCGCCCGCTGCATCCGCGTCAGAACCAGATTCAGCGCCAGGTTCTGCTCGAAGGTCAGAATCCATTTGCAGCTATCCTCAGTTGCTCGGATTCGCGTGTGCCATCGGAACTCATCTTCGATCAGGGACTGGGTGATCTGTTCATCGTTCGCACGGCTGGCCATGTCATCGATGAGCTGACCATTGGTAGTCTGGAATTCGCGGTGCATGTGCTCCGTGTGCCACTCATCATGGTAATGGGTCATGCGCAGTGTGGTGCTGTGGTGGCGGCGATCAGTGGCCAAAGTTTACCAGGACACATTGGGCCGATTGCCGCTAGTCTGCAACCGGCCATCGAGATGACCCAAAACGAACCCGGCGACCGCTTGGTGAATGCTATTCACGCCAATTCGATATATACTGCGGACAGGCTCACCCAGGAGAGCGCCATTCTGCGTGACGCAATTGATAAGGGCGAGCTGAAGATTGTCCCGACATATTTCGATCTGAAGACCAGCAGCGTCCTTGTGTTGCAGGAAGGATAATTGACGTGCTTCTCTCCAGTTCAAAGACTACAGATTTTGACAAGGTAAATGAGGACATCCGCCGGTTGATCCAGGACTTTCGCGAGGTACTGGAAGGTCTGGGCGAGCAGTCTGTGGCCAGCGCCCTGCCCTGGCAGGAAACCGAAGCCATGTCCACCCGGCCTGACACCACCAAGATGGTCCAGGCACTTTCGATTGCGTTCCAGCTACTCAACTCGGTAGAGGAAAACGCTGTCGTTCAGTACCGCCGCCAGCTTGAAGTGCAGGACGAGGTGTCTCATCTGTCTGGCCTGTGGAATCAGACGCTCCATTACCTGAAAGGGAAAGGGCTGACCGAAGAGCAGGTTCTGACCGAGCTGGCGCGGGTTCGCGTCGAGCCGGTGCTGACCGCGCATCCTACCGAGGCTAAACGTTTTTCGGTGCTGGAGCAGCATCGCAGCCTGTACCTGCTGCTGGTGGAACTTGAAAACCAGATGTGGACGCCACATGAACAGCGCGATATTCGCGACCAGATCAAGGTCGGGTTGGAGCGTCTGTGGCGCACTGGCGAGATTTACCTCGACAAGCCTGATGTCGCCTCCGAAGTGCGCAATGTGATCTACTACCTCAGCAGCGTCTTCCCCAACGTCATCGAGCCGCTGGACCGCCGGCTGCACTCAGCCTGGATAGAGGCCGGATATGATCACAATCAGTCACCACAGGTAAAGCATCTGCCGCGTCTATCGTTCGCTACCTGGGTGGGCGGTGACCGTGACGGCCATCCGCTGGTCACGGCGGAAGTCACACGCAGCACCCTGCAAAATCTGCGTGAGCACGGCCTGAAGCTGCTGCGCGACCAGCTGATACATCTGGCGCAGCAGTTGAGCCTGTCCGAACTGCTGCAGACACCGCCAGCTTCACTCACCGATAGACTTAACGCTTTGGTCGATCTGCTTGGCGCGGATGCCCGCCCCGCGCTCGATCGCAACCCCGGAGAACCCTGGCGGCAGTATGTGAACCTGCTCGCTGCTCGACTACCGGCCAATGCCGAGCAGGAGCCAACTGGATACATCTATCGGACGGCGGCAGAGTTGGAGCAGGACCTGCACGCGCTGTACGACAGTCTGGTGGGTTTGGGTGCAGCACGCATGGCCAACGCCGACGTGCTGCCGGCAATCCGTTTAACACAGATTTTTGGTTTTCATCTGGCGGCGCTGGATATCCGACAGAACAGTCGCTTCCACGATCTCGCGCTGGCTCAGTTGCTCACGGCTGCCGGCCTGGAGGGGGCTGACTTCCCGGAATGGGATGAGGAGCGCCGGCTTGCATTTCTGGAGGCGGAACTCAATACGTGCCGTCCGTTTACGCTGCCGGGGATGCAGCTTGGCCCCGAAGCCGAAGCCGTTGTGAGCTGTTATCGCGTCCTGGCTGACCATATCGACCGATTCGGATCAGCCGGCCTGGGGTCGCTGATTATCAGTATGACGCGCAGCGTCTCTGATATGCTGGTGGTGTATCTGCTGGCCAGAGAGGGCGGTCTGGTGGTCAACACGCCGGATGGTCTGGTGTGCAAGCTGCCGCTGGTTCCTCTGTTCGAAACGATCGACGACCTGGAGCGCAGCCCGGCCATTCTTGAGGGCTTCCTGGCCCATCCCATCACGCAGCGCAGTCTGGCACACCAACATCCAGACGGTGACCCCGTTCAGCAGGTGATGATCGGCTATAGCGACAGTAACAAAGACGGGGGCATTTTCAGCAGTCTATGGCAGCTCTATGTGGCCCAGCGGGCGCTGACGGATGTGGGTGCAGCATACAACACGCATATCCGTTTCTTCCATGGGCGCGGAGGATCGATCAGCCGGGGGGCGGGGCCAAGTCATCGGTTTATCCGTGCGATCCCCGTTGATGCCTTGCGCGGCGATCTGCGACTCACCGAACAGGGCGAGATCATCGCCCGCAAGTACGCCAACCGTCTGACGGCCATGCACAACCTCGAACTGCTGCTGTCAGAGGTGGCACGTTCATCAGCTCAGCAGCGTTACATTGGCGAGCCGGAACAGCCCGAACTGGACGCGCTGATGCCGCAGCTCGCGGAAGCCAGTTTTCGCGCCTACCGCCAACTGTTGGAGACACCAGGCTTTGTTGAGTTCTATCGTCAGGCCACGCCTATCGACGTGATCGAGTCCAGTCGTATTGGCTCGCGCCCCACGCGCCGCAGTGGCCAGCACACACTGGCGGATCTGCGCGCCATTCCCTGGGTGTTTAGCTGGAGCCAATCGCGGTTCTTGCTGTCTGGATGGTATGGGGTAGGAACCGCGCTCGACGAGCTGAGACAGCACAATCCGGACCAGTTCGCAGCCCTCAGAGATCGCGTGTTTGATTGGCCGCAATTCCATTACCTGATCAGCAGTGTGGCATCGAACATTATGCTGGCCGACCCACATCTGATGCAGCGTTATGCGGAACTGGTACATGATGATGAGCTGCGCGCGACAATTATGGAGCACATCCTTGAGGAACTGTCGCGCACCCAGAGCGTGATCGAGGCCATTTATGGCGGTCCGCTGGCGGAGCGCAGACCCAACGTCCAGCAGATGATTGATCTGCGGCGCGAACCGCTGGAATACCTGCATGACCGTCAGGTTGCTCTGCTGCGCGAATGGCGAGAGATACCCGCTGGCGACAGCCGGGCCGAACCGCTGCTGACGCAGTTGCTGCTGCTGACGAACGCCATCGCCAACGG
>CAZXCK010000120.1:0-12821 GCA_964639225.1 uncultured Anaerolineaceae bacterium
CGCCGCCGGAGGGGCCGACGACGCTGGAGACGCTGCGGGAGATCTCGGCGATCTTCGCGAGTCTGGCTACTGTTTGGTTGGTGATTGATCGGGCGGGGGAGTAGCCTCTATCGGCCCGGGAGCATGGCCCGGCGCTGGGCTGGTCTTCCCGGTCGAACTCGAAGTAGAGTCCATTGTTCGTTCTGATCGGCAATTCGCCAAGTTCCGGGAGTACGCTTCTCGCTGATCTTCTGGATAGCACGGAGCATTCCGTGGCAGGGCCAGAGTTCGGTCTCTTCGCGAGCCGAGCCTTCTACGACCCCCGGGTTCCCGTGCGTCGCGCGCTTGAGCCCTTCTCCAACCCGACCCCGTACTCGCGGAGCATCGGTCTCTACCGGCGGGCCTTGCCGGCCTACGGGCTTGACGAGCGAACTCTGGTGAGGATTCGCGAGTCGGCGGAGTCGCTTTCCGGGTTCTTCGATTCCTTCGCGCAGCGCTATCTGGCGCTGCGTGGCAAACGTCCGGACGGTGTCGTCTTCGAGAAGACGCCGGACAATCTCTATTGTGCGGCTCACTTTCTTCGCTCGGTGGAGTCGGGGCGCTTCATTCATGTTGTTCGCAATCCGATCCACGTCTACCTATCGCTGCTTCGTCGAGGCTATCCTGACTACATCGCTCTCTGCACCTGGCTGGTCGCCATGGGGAACCATCGCCGATTGTCCGACCATGAGCGCGTTCTCTGCGTCCGCTACGAGGACATCATCGGCGAACCGCACCGTGTCGTGGAGCGAATCATGACCTGGTTGGGTCACCAGGCACCCACGAAGGAGGCCCTGTCACGTTCGGTCGAGGGAAACGCCTATCGCAGGCTGTTCGAGACGCGGGTCGGCACGTGGTCGCGGAAAGGTGTCGGGAGGGTAGAGAGCGCCAATCGCGGTATACCAGACGGCAGGCAGCGCGAGATGATCGCCGCGATGATGACCCAGCGGATCAGCCCACACTGGGCGCGTTCGTTCGATTGTGCCGAGATCTCGTTCACCGAGGCCGTGGAGGCGCATGGATATCTGGACGATGTGCTTGATGTGGTCGACGGTGCGGAACCGACTGGACGTGGTTGGAGCATTGATCGCCGGTCGTCCAGGCGTTTACTGAAGAAGTGTCTGAGGGACCTGACGCTGGGTGGGGTCGGCGTCCGAGCGATTCCCGCTTATTTCAGGCCCACGGTCACCGTGAGGGACTCACGTCCGACCACACGCCGTTCCGCCCATCCCGGAGAGGACCTGTGACCTCCAAGGGACCATGGGCCCGCCGATTCGGGCGACGGTCCCCGACGACCGCCCAGCAAGAGGACCGTAGCACCGGGTCCCGAACAGCAGCGACCCACGCGACCTTCCTTTTCAGCTCGGCGGTCGTTGCCCAGGGCATCTCGATCGTCGCCCTGATCTTCGCTGCGCGGATCTTCTCGGTGGCGGGATTCGGGGAGTACGCGGTCTTCACCTCTCACCATGCCATTCTAGGCTCCGTGGTGCTGCTCTCCTTTCCCAAGGCGATCCCGAACATACCCGATGATCAGGTGCCGGCTTCGGTCGTCGCCCTGCTCGTTCTCGGTGTTCTCGTGGGATGCCTCGCCTATCTCGCGTACTCGCTGGCCGGCTACGGATACGCTGCAGCCATGGGGCTGGCGGTCCTTGGCCGGGCCCTGGTCACGCTCTTCGAGACCATGTGCCTACGCGTCAAGCAGTTCGCGGTCATGTCGCTGCTTCGAGTCCTGTCTCCTGCGATTCTGTTGGCGGGAATTCTTGCCGCCTGGCTGCTCGATGATTCGGACGCCGCCTGGTTGGTCTGGTCGATGACTGCCGGGCAACTGGTGGCTGGTCTGGTGTATGCGATCGTCGTCCTGATGGGTCTTGGCAAGCTCCAGCCTCGAGTGTCCTCGATGATCGCGTTTCTGGTCGATCAGCGCAGATTCGCCCTGTACGTCGCTCCCTCGGAACTGTTCAATCGCGCGGCGTATCACCTTCCGGTCATCATGATCGAGGCGATCTTCAGCAACGGCACGGCACTGGCTGGTCAGTACGGCCTGGCGCTCCGCCTTTGCCTGCGGCCCGTGGGACTTCTCGGCATGGCCGTGGGCAAGGTCTTCCATGCCGACTTCGCCGAGCGTGTGCGCAGTGGGCCCAGTGACCTCGGACCAGATTTCCGTTCGCTGACCCGTCGCCTAGCGATCGTCGCGGTAATCCTCGTCGGCGGCGTCTTCTTCGCCTCACCGCTATTGGCGAGGTTCATCGGCGACGCATGGTCGATGAGCGTCCTGTTTCTGAAGGTCCTTGCGCCCCTGTTTGGTGCGATGATCCTGGTGGCGCCCATCAGCCCGGCCCTGTACATCTTCGAGCAGCACCGTTTCCTGCTGTTCAATCAGCTGGCATATCTCGGGATCGCCGCGTTCGCGTTCGGCCTCGGTGTCTTCATTGACGACATCGTCGTGGCGGTGGTGGTCTTCTCGGTCCTGTCCTGTGTGCGTTACGCCCTGACCTTCGGCATGATCGCACGCTTGGTCCAGCGCACGGCTCTCGTTCCTGGAGAATCCGCGAAGGGGCTCGATGACGGAGAAGCCGGGGCTAAGCATGGGGATTTTCGGCGTTGATCGGTCTCCGGTGGGCCACCATACTCCGCCCCGGAGTCACCACTGGCGACGTACGATCCTGTGGCCATGCGGGACTCCAACACTCCGGGACCGATCCGGATCTTGATCTCGCGACGCGATGGTGAAACGGGAGAATCGCCAGATGGACAGACGCGCTGCAACTTGTCCCAGGGTCGTGTTCATCGGGGGAACCGGTCGCTGCGGAACGTCCATCCTTCGTCAGGTGCTCGGGCACCATCCCCAGGTCGGCGTCCTTCCCTTCGAGTATCGTTTCCTGGTCGATCCCGATGGCCTGATCGATTTTCTGCGGACCTATCCTGCAATCTGGTCGCCGTACATCGCGGATCGACGGCTGAAGAGACTGGAGCGGCTTCTGGAACGGCTCGGTGGCGACGCACCCGGGGAGAAGCAGCTAGGAAACCTCCTCAGGCAAGTACGGTGGTTTCGCAGCCGGGTCACCCCCAGGCGATACCATGGCTGGGCACTCGAGACGGTCATCACTGGCTACGCTGGTCTCTGCCGCGAGTTGATCGAAAGCCTCCGCGAGTTCTCTTATCCGGGCCGCTGGATGGGAACCGAAAGCTACCGTTGCCATCCCGTGATGTATCACGCGGGTCCGGCGACACGTGAGGATCTTCTGCCGAAGCTCCAGGCGTTCACCTGGACCGCCATCGAGCGCCTCCTGCAACGGCAACGACGCACGGTCTACGTCGAGGACAATACCTGGAACATCCTCTTCGCCAACGATCTGCTGGAACTCGTCCCCGACTCGGTGCTGATTCACGTTCATCGCGATCCTCGCGATGTCGTGGCGTCGTTCGTCAAGCAGCGCTGGTGTCCCAGCGAGGTGCGGCACGCGATTTCCTGGTACCGTTCGCTCATGGACCGCTGGCTTGCGACCAGAGAAGGATTGCCCGATGCCCGGGTGATGGACCTGGCGCTCGAGGATCTGGTGGAAGATCCCGACCGGAAACTGGCGGATGTCTGCCGCTTCGCGGGTCTGAATGTCATGTCCGGGCTCGACAGGGGGGTCCTCGAGAGCCGCAGCCAGGGGCGCTGGCGCCGGGATTTCGAAGCCGGCGACCAGGCCTTGCTCGCAAATAGGCTGAACGACCTCGTCTCGAGCCTCGGGTACCAGATCGGTTGAGTTCACACCCTGGAAGCAAGGAAGCGATGCAGATCCTTCTTCTGACGCAGTACTTCCCGCCAGAGATCGGGGCCGCCCAGGCTCGATTAGACTATTACGTGAGAGCATGGGCCGAGGCTGGCCATGAGGTGACGGTCCTGGCGCCGCCCCCGAATTATCCGGAAGGCCGCGTGTTTCCCGGTTACTCCAACGATCTGGAACAGCACGAGCGCTACGGTAGGGTCAGGATCGTGAGGACGAAGATCTGGCCGTCGCCTGGCAAGAGCTTTCTGAACCGGATGAAGTGGTTTCTTTCGTTCATGATGACCTCGTTCGTCGTTGGCCTGCGGCTGCCTCGCCCCGATGTCATCGTCGTCGAGAATCCACCGCTATTCGCTTGTCTTTCGGCCTGGCTGTTGTCTGCCTGCCGCCGGGTTCCCTATGTCGTTCACCTCTCGGATCTCTGGATCGACGCGGCCGTCAATTTCGGGTTTCTGCGTGATGCTTCGCTCGCCGCTCGGCTGGCCCGCCAGGCTGAGCGGCTCGTGCTAACTCGGGCCGCGGCGATTATCTCGGTGACGGACAAGGTACAGCAGCATGCTGAGCGTTTCGCTGATCGCAAACGGACCGCGATGATTCCCAATGGCGTCGACACCGACCTCTATCGCAGAAGCGAGGTCACGGCATCGCCCCTGAAGAGTTTCGGGTTGACGGGACGGTTCGTCGTCGTTTATGCGGGAACGATGGGCTATCAGCACGGCCTTGAGGTGATCGTCGAGGCCGCGCGAGAGCTTGCCGATCGCTGCCCGGAAGTGGCCATCCTGTTCGTCGGTGAGGGTAGTGAGCGCGAGATGGTTCAGGGGCTAGTCGCCGAGGACGGGATCGATAACGTACGATTCAGCCGGTTCCTGCCCCAGGAGGATCTGGCGCTTCTGCTCAATTCCTGTGACGTCGGAATCAGCACGCTCAAGCGGGCGGATTTCACGGAAGGGGTCCGTCCGGTCAAGATGTTCTCGTACATGGCGTGCGAGCTTCCTGTCGTGGCGACGGATATCGGCGAGTCGGGCCGACTGATGCGTGATTCAGGTTGTGGCATCGCGGTTCCCCCGGAAGACCCGGGTGCCATCGTCCAGGCCATCGCGCGTCTCGCCGCCGATCCGGCGCGACGGCGTGACCACGGTCGGCGGGGGCGTGACTTTGTCGAGCAGTTTTTTTCCCGCCGCCGGGCTGCTCGACAGTGCCTCGATGTTCTGTCGGCAGTGGTCGGTGGACGAATCGATTCGCGCCAAACTGACAGGGCCGGGTGATTCTTCAGGAAGAGGACGACGTGTCAGATTCGATCTCGGAACGTGGAAGAGCCGAAGAAGAAACTCCCCGTATCGACGACGAGTACGATCTCACCGGGGCAATGATTGCCGTCTATCGCCAGCGAATGCTCGTGATGATCGTGACCGGGCTCTTCGCGATCGGGTCGGTGATCGTGAGCCTGCGTTTGCCCGAGATCTACCAGGCTCGCGTCACGATGTTGCCGCAGGGCCAGGGCACGCAGAGCGGGTTGCTGGGACGGCTCGCGAGTTTCACCGGCGATGCCGCCATGGTGGGATCCAACCACGAGGCGAATTTCGCGGAGATCCTCCGGTCGGACCGGGTTCTCGATCCGGCGATCGAGCGTCTCTGGGACCATGAAGATTTCGAGCGGCCCGTATCGCTCCACGATATCTTCGACGTTCCTCACGACTCGACCAGTGCGTCGAGCATGGCGCGTGCCGACGACCGATTGAAGCGTATTCTCGCCCGCCGGGTGATTTCCTTCCACCGCCAGCAACCCTCGGGCTTCATGGTCCTGACCGTGAAGATCGCAAGGGATCCGCAGTTGGCGGCAGAACTGGCGAATCTCCTCGTCGGCGAGTTGCGGGACTATCTGAGCGATCTGCATCGGAAGAAGGCCTCGCGTCAGCGCCGCTTCATCGAGCAGAGGCTCGAGGAGATCACGGTCGATCTGAAGCGAGCGGAGGCCGAGCTCGAGAGCTTCGTTGCCAACAACCGCGCCTATGCGGCATCGCCCGCGCTGTCTCGACGTTTTGGTGAGCTCTCCCGAGAAGTTCAGGCCCAGACGTCGCTGTGGGTCGAGATGCGTCGTCAGCTAGAGACCGCGAAGATCGACGAACAGCGAGATGCTCTGAACGTCGTCGTGCTGGATCCGGCCCGTCCCGAGACCCAGCGCGTCAGCCCGCGGCGTTCCGTGATCTGCATCGTGGGTACGCTTCTTGGATTCGTCGTGGCTCTGATTCTGCTGTTCGTGAAGTCCCAGTACTCGGTGATCCGTCGGCGGATGGCCAACCAATGACCGGGACTCCAGAGTCTACAGCGCTGGACGGTTGGGAGGTGAACCCCAGAGACGGCAGGAAGGCCTGGTCGCTCCGGGCGATTCGCGAGGCCGTCATCTCTTTCGAGGCGGCCTTCACCCTGTTCCTGTTCGCTGGCAGATTCAAGTCGGATCCCCGGTTCGACTGGATTCCCGTCGATGCGACCGCGAGCTTCTTCGCCCTGAGTGTGGCTGCGGGGGGTATGATCCTGCTGAAGCGTGGGCATACGATCCCGAGGCAGGCGCCGACGGTCGTCGTGCTCGTGGCGGCGTTAGCCATCCTGACGATCCTCAGCTTGCTCTGGACGCCTGGCCGTATCTATGCGGCGGATAAGGCTCTCTATGTCGCGACCCTGAATCTCTGGTCGTGTGCTGGCGCGGCCCTGATCATCGGCGGTTCAGTGCGGCGGTTCGATCGTTTCTGTGTACTGGTCCTGGCCTTCGCGGTGTGGGTCCTCTTCGAGGGAACGGTGGCACTCCTGCAGCGAGACGTCGCAGGAGCACTGACTATCCTGGGGGGGGTGTACCTCGGTGTCGCCAGGGTGGCGAGTTACGGCGCGATCATTCTCTGGGCGTGGTCGATCAACCAGCAGGTCGCCCGGAGTCGCCGGGTTCTCAGCATGCTTCTGCTGGCGGCCATGCTCGGCTTCCTGCTCATGGTCGGCGGACGCGGGCCGCTCCTCGCGGTCTTCTTTGCCGCGACGGTACCCTTGCTGGTGGGCATCCAGGTGGGAGAGCGGGGAATCCTGGTGAGCAGGCCTGCGATCCTCAGCATGTTGCTGCTTGGCGTCGGGGGCGGAGTAGTGGTTTACCTCTTCGTCTCCGGACAGTTGACCACCACGCTGCAGCGGTTTCTTGTCCTCTTCACGGAGGAGGGTGGCGGTCGCTCGGGAAGTATGAGACTCCAGCACCTCGAACAGGCCTGGTTCCTCTGGCAGGAGGCACCGGTCCTGGGACACGGTATCGGTAGTTGGCCGATTCTGCTGAGCCAGGCCGACGCCAGGGCCTACCCTCACAACATCATTGCCGAGACTGCCGTCGAACTCGGTATCATCGGCGTTGCGATCATCCTGGCGATCGTCTCGCTGGCTGCGCGGTCGGTGTTCTCGGGCGGTGTGCGTGGCGATGCGAGGCGTTTGTTGGTTGCCATGCTCTTCGTCAACTCTCTATTCAACGTGTTGATCAGTGGTGACTTGCAGGATAACCGTTTCCTGTTCGTGATCTTCGGTCTGTCGGTGATCGCGGTCAGGATCAGATCAGCCAACGCCGAACTGCGAGATGGTGTGGTGCCTCCTGCAGTTCCCGGGAAAGGACCGAGATGAACCCTGTTGCGGACTTCTTCGTTCATCCGTCCAGCGTCGTCGATGACGGCGCCCAGATCGGCGCCGGCACGAAGATCTGGCATTTCTGTCATGTCTTCGGTGGCGCCCGGATCGGCCGTAGCGTCGTCGTTGGCCAGGGATGTTCCATCGCCTCGACTGTCGTGATCGGCGACCGCTGCAAGATCCAGAACGGCGTGAGTATCTACGATGGCGTCGTTCTCGAGGAAGGTGTCTTCTGTGGCCCCCACATGATCTTCACGAACGTCGTCAACCCGCGGGCGCTGATCGAGAGGAAGAGCGAGTTCAGGCCGACCCTGGTCAAGATCGGCGCCACGATCGGCGCGGGGGCGGTCATCGTCTGCGGGATGACACTCGGAGAGTATTCTTTCGTTGGCGCCGGTGCGGTGGTCATCCGCGATGTTCTGCCTTATGCGCTGGTTGTCGGAAACCCGGCGAGGCAGATCGGCTGGGTCGGTCAGGACGGCGTCCGACTCGATTTCGGCGATGATGATCGCGTGACCCACGCCGACGGCCAGACTTACCGGCTCGTCGGTGGGCATGTTGAACTGGAGTGCTGAACGTGAACGTCCCTCTGCTCGACCTGAAACGACAGTACGCATCCCTGGCTAGAGAACTGGAAACTGCTCTCCTGGAGGCCGCACGGAGCACTCGCTATATCGGCGGACCAGCTGTCGAGGCGTTCGAGCGTCAGATCGCCGATGCCGTGGGCGCAAGATACGCGTTGGGCGTCTCCTCGGGTACGGATGCGCTCCTCGTTTCCTTGATGGCGCTGTCCCTCGAGCCAGGAGACGAGGTGATCACCACGGCCTACTCGTTCTTCGCGACGGCTGGAGCGATCGTCAGGGTCGGGGCGAAACCGGTGTTCGTGGACATCGAACTCGACACCTACAATCTCGATCTCGAAGCTGTTGCCGAGGCCGTAACGAACCGGACCCGAGCAGTCATGCCAGTTCACCTCTACGGGGAGTGCTGCAATCTACAGGCGCTTGCGTCGATTGCGAGCGATCATGAACTCCACGTGATCGAGGATGCTGCCCAGGCGATCGGTGCATCCTTTCGCGGTGAGTTCGCCGGGACCGTGGGAGACCTCGGCTGTTACTCGTTCTTCCCCAGCAAGAACCTCGGTGCCATGGGTGATGGCGGGATGGTCGTGACCGACCAGGATGATCTGGCCGACATCGTCTCGCGTCTCCGCGTCCATGGTGCCAAGCCGAAATACTTCCATGAGATCATCGGCGGCAACTTTCGCCTCGATCCGTTGCAAGCGACGGTGCTCGGGGTCAAGTTGCCCCACCTTGCCAGCTGGTCGGAGATGCGGCGACGACACGCTGGACGTTACCGCGAGTTGTTCGCCGCTGCTCCGCACGTTCCGGACGACTTCGTGTTGCCCCGCGACCTCTCCGGGGGCCATGTCTACAATCAATTCGTGGTCAGGCATCCTCTGCGGGACAGATTGATGAGTCACCTTCAGGACCGGGGCATCGGATGCGCCGTGTACTACCCGCGCCCGTTCCATCTCCAGGGGTGCTTCAAGCATCTCGGATATCGATCGGGCGATTTCCCGAATGCAGAGCGTGCGGCTGCAGAGACTCTCGCGCTGCCGGTCTTTCCGGAACTGACCCGTGCCGAACAGGACGACGTGGTTGCTGCCGTCGATGAGTTCTTCTCTCTCTGAACAGGGCCAGCGGACCAGCGCGGTTCGAGTGAGCGAATGGAGACGATGCCATGAGCAAGAACTTCGCGATTATCGGAGTTGCTGGATACATCGCACCGCGACATCTCGAGGCGATCAAGCACACGGGGAATCGGCTCGTGGCGGCAGTCGATCCCCATGACTCGGTTGGGATCATGGATCGCTATTTCCATGATGCGCAGTATTTCAGCGAGTTCGAGCGCTTCGATCGCCACGTGGAGCGGTTGCGTCGCGAGTCTCCGGGCCAGCGTGTCGATTACGTGTCGATCTGCTCACCGAATCACCTGCACGACGCGCACTGCCGTTTCGCTCTGCGCGTCGGCGCCGATGCGATCTGCGAGAAGCCGCTGGTCCTGAATCCGTGGAACTGTGACGCCCTGCAGGAGCTGGAGGTCGAGTATCAGCGGCGCATCTACACGGTCCTCCAGCTGCGCGTCCATCCCTCGGTGATCGCACTCCGACAGAAGTATCGGCATCGGCAGCCGGGAGCCAAGTATCAGGTGAACCTCTCGTACATCACGTCGCGGGGGGCCTGGTATCTGTACTCCTGGAAGGGGAATCAACGGAAATCCGGTGGGCTGGCCCATAACATCGGCATCCACTTCTTCGACATGCTTCTCTGGATCTTCGGCGGGGTGGTCACCTCCGAAGTCAGGGAGTCGACGCCGACGACGGTGTCGGGCGATCTCGAACTCGAGCGTGCGAACGTCACCTGGGACCTTTCCATCGACCGTGCGCGACTTCCCGCGGCGTGCCGCGAGAACGGCCAGTCGACATTTCGCTCGATCACGGTGGACAGTCAGGAGGTCGAATTCTCTGGCGGATTCACCGATCTGCATACGCGTGTCTACGAAGACGTCCTCTCCGGACGCGGCCACGGGATCGAGGATATCAAGCCGGCCATCGAACTCGTCCACAGGATCCGCAGCGGGGCATCCTAGAACGACGCCCGGCCAGGGTGCCTCGCAGCGAAGACGGCGACTTCAACGGATGGGTCACACAGATGTGTGGAATCGCAGCACTCTTTGGAATCGAGGCGACCCCGGTCGGTGGAGCGATCGGCGCGATGACCAGCGTCATCCGGCATCGGGGGCCCGATGACGAGGGCTACGCCCTGGTCCAGGCGGACGGTGAAATAGCTTTCCGGGGCGGGCCGGACACTCCGCCGGGATGTTATTCCGAGCCCATGCCGTTCCGGCCGCTGGGGCTCCTCGACGCTGGCACCAACACTGCGACCATCGCTCTCGGACACCGCAGGCTCTCGATCCTCGACCTGTCGCCCGCCGGCCATCAGCCCATGACGGCCGAGGGAGGCCGGTACGTGATCGTCTTCAACGGTGAGGTCTACAACTTCGCCGAGCTTCGGCGGGAGCTATCCGCGCTCGGTTCAGAGTTCGTGTCGACCTGCGATACAGAGGTCGTCCTCAGCGCGTTCCACCACTGGGGGCCGGGATGTCTTGATCGATTCAACGGCATGTTCGCCTTCGTGATCTATGATCGCCACCGGCGTCGGATGTTCGCTGCACGTGACCGCTTCGGCATCAAGCCGCTGTACTACTGGTTCTCTCCGGACGGGTTCCTCGCAGTTGCCTCGGAGATCAAGCAGTTCACGACGCTGCCGGGATGGCAGAGTCGGATGAATGATCAGCGGGTCTACGATTATCTGTTATTCTCGCGGGCGGATCACACCGACGAGACGCTGTTCCGGGGAGTCCATCAGCTTCGGGGGGGACATTTCGTCGACCTGGCGGTCGAGGAGCTTCATCGATTCGGTGGCCGTTTACCGGTGGAATCGTGGTACGAGATCCGGAGATCAGCGAAGCCGGCTGATTTCACCGAAGCCGTGGCCGAGTTCCGGCGCCTGTTCTCCGATTCGGTCCGGATGCGTCTGCGAGCCGATGTTCCCGTCGGAACCGGACTATCCGGGGGGCTTGACTCCTCCGCGATCGTCGCGGTCACCACGGAGATCCTGAGGGAGCAGGATCCTGCCGCCCGGACCAATAGTTTCTCTGCTTGCTCGAGGGTTGCTCGTTTCGATGAGCGCAGCCATGTGGAGAAGGTCCTGGAGCGAACCGGGGCTCGAGCGCATTTCGTCTATCCTGACGGCGACCGGCTCTTCGAGGTCGGACAACGGCTCGTCTGGCACCACGATGAGCCATTTCCATCGACCAGCGTGTTCGCGGAATGGAATGTCTTCGAACTGGTCGCGACCACCGAGGTGAAGGTCACGCTCGATGGCCATGGTGCCGACGAACTGCTTGTCGGTTATCACGGCTTTTTCGGTCCGCATCAGGCCGAGCTTCTGCGACGTGGACAATTGGCCCGGTTTCTCGAAGAGTGGCGAGGTAAGCGGCGGCTCCACGGCTATGGCGCTGCTGCACTCTCTCGGGGCGTTGCGAACCAGTTGTTGCCCGAGTGGCTGCGGCACCCCGCCCGCCGCCTCCTCGGTCTCGATTCGGTCGGAGCGGCCTGGCTTGATACGGACGTTCTGGGCGTTATGCCCGAAGATCCGCGCCCACGGCTTGGCCTGACCCGAGGCGGTGTCAATGACACCTCCCGGGCGCAGATCCGCTTCGGAAGCCTGCCGCTTCAATTGCACTGGGCAGATCGTGACTCGATGGCCCATTCCATCGAGTCACGCGTTCCGTTTCTCGATCACCGGCTGGTCGAATTCGTCAGCGCATGCCCCGCCGAGTACAAGCTCGCCGATGGCTGGACCAAGAGGATCCTGCGCGAGAGCATGGTTGGCGTGCTTCCCGAGGAGATCCGCACCCGGGTCGACAAGATGGGATTCGTGACGCCAGAGGAGGTCTGGGTCCGGCGGGATGCCCCCGAGCGGTTTCTCGACGCGTTCGGGGCGGCCATCGAGAGGGCCGAGGGCCTGTTCACGCCGGCGGCCCTGGTCCGGGCTCGGCGGATCATTGGCGGGCAGGAGCCCTTCAGCTTCTTCGTCTGGAAGGTCATCTGTTTCGGCCACTGGCTCGAGAGATTCGCGATCAGCCGGCGGAACTGACGCTAGCGTAAGCGGGAGTTCCCCCGGCTCTGCCGGGGAGGCACACAGTGTTTGACATATACGGAAATGGAATGGGGAAATCCCAGACGTGAGCCGCTCAAAGCATCACGAAAGGAATCTCCCCATGTCCGACTACCGCAGCTTAGCGCATTCTCGCTGGGAATGTAAGTACCACGTGGTGTTCATCCCGAAGTACCGCCGGAAACGGATCTTCGGTCAGATCAAGCAGTACCTGGGCGAGGTGTTTCACCGGTTGGCGAGACAGAAGGAATGCCAGATCGAAGAAGGCCACCTGATGGCTGACCACGTGCACATGATGATCTCGATCCCGCCGAAGTACTCGGTCGCACAGGTGATCGGATACATCAAGGGGAAGAGCGCGATTCATATCGCGCGGGAGTTCGCCGGCCGTAAGAGGAACTACGTGGGGCAGCATTTTTGGGCACGCGGCTACTTCGTGTCGACGGTTGGTCGTGACGAGGCTGTGATCCGCGAGTACATCCGGACGCAGGAACAGGAAGACATGCGTCAGGACCAGTTGGAGTTGCACTGAACCAAGCCACCTTCAGGTGGCTCAAGCGCCCGCTGAGCGGGCGCGTCACAGACCGCTTTGAGCGGTTCACAATGAAAGCCCCCGGCTTTGCCGGGGGATGGTTAC
>CAZXCK010000121.1:0-12655 GCA_964639225.1 uncultured Anaerolineaceae bacterium
GCTACGGTTTTGAACCGCTGGCGAAGGCATGCTACGAGATCGGTTTATCCGCATTAATTTGTTAAAGCACATTACGCCACCCTTACGCGCCAGCGGTTTGGGCGTGCTACAACGCGCCCACTTAAACCGCTGGTGGCGCGAAAGCTGCACACACGCCCCTGTTTCCGGATGCACCCTTGCTCCCAGCAATGATTTTTCGTCCCCTGATTCTGTGATAGAATAGGCGCTCATACGACAGAAACCGAGCCACATAACAACGGAAAACACATGAGCAGCGAACTGAGCGCCACCATGCGCGATTACCTGGTCGAAATCTATCGCTTGTCTGGTTATGACGGCGAGAGTAAGCGCTATGTGAGTACATCGGCCCTGGCGGACGTGCTGGATGTCAGCGCGCCGGCGGTCAACCGCATGGTGACCAAGCTCAAAGAGATGAACCTGCTGCTGCACGAACCCTACCAGGGCATCGCGCTGACCGAGGCGGGCCGCCGCGAGGCGCTCATCAAGCTGCGTTACCATCGCATCGCCGAGGCCTTTCTGGTCAATGTGATGGGCTTCGACTGGCACGAAATCCACGAGGAAGCCCAGCGCATGAGCACCGGCCTGAGCGAGATTCTGGTGCAGCGCATGTCAGAGATGGCCGGTGAGCCGTCTCACTGTCCACATGGCGAACCCATCCCGGCGCTGGATGGCACCCTGCTGGAACCGGACGACATTCCCCTCAGTGAAGCGCGTGATGGCGATCATCTGGAGATCACCCGCGTGCGCACCCGCGAGGCCGACCGCCTGCAATATATCGCGGCGCTGGGGCTGGTCCCCGGCGCACAGATCGAGCTGATTCATGCCGCGCCATTTCATGGGCCGCTGCAGATTCGGCTCAACGGGGAATATCGTATCATCGGCCACAACCTGGCGGAGCTGATCCTGGCGAAGCCTGTCTGACGCACCTGCCCCTTCCCGACAAGACAGCCGATTGTAGGCCCCGCCTGGGTCGCCTGCCGTGCCTTGAATCCAAAGCAAATTGGCTATCGCGCCACCCGCCGCGCCGAGGTTGAATAGAGTCCATGTTCAGAAACCGCGATTTCGATCCCCGTCTGGTCACCATTTTGCTGATCGTCCTGGTGCAGATGGTCGGCGCGTCGATGGCGCTGCCCATTCTGCCGCTGTTCGCCAAACGCGAGTTCAGCATGGAGCCGCAGACGATCACGCTGCTCATCTCAGTGTTTTTCGCGGCGCAGTTCGCAGCCGGGCCGTTCATCGGGCGGGCATCGGACCGCTACGGGCGGCTGCCGGTGCTCATCATCAGCCAGGTGGGCACGGTCATCAGCTTTGTGATGCTGGCGCTGGCGCAAGGTCCGGCGATGTTGTTCGCCTCGCGCATTCTGGACGGCATCACCGGCGGCAATATCGTCGTCGCCCAGGCGTATGTGACGGACATCACGCCGCGCAACCAGCGCACGCAGTCGCTGGGGATGATTTTCGCCGCGTTCGGCGTGGGTTTTATCATCGGCCCGGCGCTGGGCGGCGTGCTGGCGGCCATGTTCGGCGAGCGCATCCCCTTTCTGCTGGCGTCCATCGCGGCGGCGCTGACCGTGTGGCTGACGTGGCGCAACCTGGACGAAACCCTCACACCGGAGAAGCGAGCCGCCAGCCAGCAGACCAACCGCCCCGGCCTCAGCCCGATGCAGGTGTTGGGCAACTCACCGCTGCTGCTCATTCTGCTGATGACGTTCGCCACGCAGTTCTCGCTGGGGCTGCTGCAGGCGTCGTTTGCCCTGTACGGCGAGGAAGTGCTGTTCGCCGATTACAGCGAATCGGTCACCAACCTGGGCATCGGCCTGCTGCTGGCGATGGTCGGCGTGGGCCAGGTGTTCACCCAGATTGTGCTGCTGCGCCGTATGCTGGAACGCTTCGGCGAGGGCTGGCTGGTCATTATCGGGACCGGCCTGCGGGCAATCGCATTCTTCGCGCTGGCGGTGGCCGTGATGCCCTGGCTGGCCGGAGTCGGTACGTTTTTCTTCGCTGTCGGCAGCGGCCTGATGGTGCCCGCGCTGCAATCGCTGGTGACTAACACGGTCGGCGACAATCTGCGCGGCGGTGTGCTGGGGCTGTTCCAGTCGGCTGCCAGCCTGTCGATTATCTTCAGCACGGCGATGGGCGGTACGCTGTTCGCCATTGAACCCGTTTTCCCGTTTGTGCTGGCCCTGGCCCTGATGCTGATCCTGCTGGCACCGTCGGTCTACCTCATGCGCTGGTCCAACCAGCAGGTCGAGCAGCCAGCCGGCGCGCAGGATTAAACGGCGCGCGAGTTTTCCCCAATACCGCTGCGGCCATCACCGAATCGGTCTGGTCAAATTCGCCCGTGTTTGCTATGATTCGGTCACAAAGGGCGCCCAGCGCGCCTCAACCGGAGGGGTAGCATAGTCTGGCCTAATGCGCTCGCCTGGAACGCGAGTACGGGGGCAACCCCGTCGTGGGTTCGAATCCCACCCTCTCCGCACACCCAAACCGGCGACTTCCCGTTGCCGGTTTTTGATTCGCCAGCGCCAGCCAGCACCAACTCAGCGCGCGTTGTCAGTTTTGCTGCACTGTGATATTCTATCGGTATCGCTGATAGAGAGGATGGCGAGACATGAGCAACGATTCCAAAAAGCGTTTCGGTGAGCGAGTGCGGCGGGCGCGGCGTGAGGCGCGCATCACGCAGGTAGAGCTGGCGCGGCGGCTGGGCGTCAGCCAGGGGGTCATCTCCAATGTGGAGACCGGCGTCTCGACCATCGACGCGCCCGATTTGCCCCTGTGGGCCGATGCGCTGGGGGCGAAGATCATGGTCTTTTTCCTGGATGAGATCAAAGACCTTGACGAGCGCGTGGAGACGCTGCTTAACCTGTTCCCCGAAGAGCAGATTCCGCTGGTGCTGGCCATGCTCGAATGTATGGCGCGCGAGATGAACAAGCCAGCCGGCAAACCAAGCGGCTGACCCGTAGACCGCACGCTGGCCGACGTGTTTGGTCAGCCTGCCAGGGGCGCGCTCGCTGGCAGCCGGTTGCGCTGCCGGAAACTGCGCACCTGAGCTTCGCCGCGCGCGGTGAGCGCCACCCGGTTCTGCGTCACATGGACCAGACCGCGTGCCCGCAGCCGCGCCAGCACGCGCCGCATTTTCGCCCGCGTCCAGCGGAAGTGCTGGTGAAGCGTGTCGGCGGCCAGTTCGGCGTCGGCGTCGGCGGTGCCCTGGTGATGGTAAATGTGTCCCAGCACCACCTGATCGTCGAACTGGCGGCGCTGGTTGGCGCGTCGCGCCATCGTCGAGATCAGCCCGTAGCGCGGTGACAATACCCACGCCAGCAAAAAGAAGAAGAAAATCATCAGCACCATCGACGCTGAGATCGACGAATTCCAGTTCTCCAGCAGGCCGAGTCCAAATGCCCGGTTGAGGGCCGCCAGCACATCATTCATGTGGAACAGCCCCAGAAAGCTGCCCCGCGCCAGATCGTAACCGAAGTAAGCGCCCGCCGCGCCAATCGCCGGGCCGAGCAGCAGCATCAACGCCAGCCGGTCTGTCAACAGATAGGCCGCCGCCGGTGGAATGATAAAGAAGGCGATCACCAGAATCGAGCCGACGGCGTCGAAAGCGCCCACCGCCACCAGACTCACCAGCACCATCAGCCCATAATGCAGCATCCCAGGGCGGAAGCCGAGCGCCGCCGCCAGCGCCGCGTCGAACGTGCTGAGTTTGAGTTCTTTGTAGAGCAGTGTCACAAAGCCCACCGTGAGCGCCGTCAGCAGCAGCATCACGGTGATGGCTTTGGGCCAGAACACCAGCACCGGCTCGTCGTCGAGCAGGCCCGCCTGCCAGGCCTGCGCCGGGGAATAAGTGCCGCAGTTGGTGCAGATTTCGCGGAACTCCGCGCCTTCATCGCGCGGGGTGATGCCCAGCGCGCGGCAGTTGGTACACTGGCGGCTCATGTTGGCTGCCGGATGGTCCGGCGTGATGGTGACCGTCTCGCAGTTCTCGACACAGTGGCTGTTGGTGTTGGCCCAGGCGACACCGATCTCGCCCACCAGCACGGCGTCGGTGTCGATGTGGGCGTCATCAACATAACGCGAGACGAGAATCACGGCGATGGCGAACAGCAGCGGGAAGGCCAGCCCCAGCGCGGCGTCCTGCCGGACCAGCCCGGAACGGTGAATCGCTTCGGTCAGGACGACCGTCGCCACGCCTGCCGCCGCCGCGCCCAGGATCAGCCAGGGCGACGACAGATCGGCTTCCATGCCCAGGCCGGATGTCATCACGATAAAGGCCACCACAATCCCCAGCAGCACCGTATGGCTGATGGCGTCGCTGGTGAGCGCCAGCCCGCGCAGCAGCAGAAACGTCCCCAGCAGCGCGCCACACACGGCGATGAGCGCGCCCAGGATGACCGCCGTATGCTGCGGATCGCGCAGGAAGCCGTTGATCTCGTCGCGCGTGGTGAACAGCAGCAGAATTTCGATCAGCGCCTGCTCGATGGCGAACATCAGCCCTCGTCCTCTCTCAGCTTCTGCTCAAGCTGCGCGATATCGGCAGCCGACAGCGAATCGGTTATGTCGTGCTGGCGATCTTCCGGGATGACCGGCAGATGCAGCATGTCGTTATACTGGCGGTAGACGTCCCACAGGCGCAGGTTGTGCGCGTCGCCGGCGGCGGCCTGCACCCCGGCAGATGTCAGCGTCCAGGCGTCGCCGGTTCGCTGCACGTGGCCCTGCTGCTGAAGGCGGTCCAGCCCCACATGAGCCGACCTGCCGCGCACACCCACCAGGAAAGACTCCGGGACCGGGTGGGCGGCGTCGCCATGAGCGTCATGCGCGACGGCGTATTTGTACAGGTCACGCAGGACGTGCAGCGCGGCGAAGCGGCGGCGGTCGGCGCGGCGGCGCAGCAGTGTCCACAGCAGACCGCGCTCCGGCGCGAAGCTCAGCGACATCAGCACCACCAGAAAAGCCACCACGATAATCATGGGGCCGGTGGGCAGGTTGCGATCCATCGCGCTGAGGACGGCCCCCGTGCCCCCGGCGAATGCGCCGAACACCGCCGCCAGAATCACCATCTGGTCCAGCTTGTGCGTCCACTGGCGCGCGGCGATCCCTGGCGCGATGAGCATACCCACCATCAGAATCACACCGGCGAGCTGCAATCCGAGCACAATCGCCACCACAATCAGCGTGGACAGCAGCATATTGAAGAACTGCACGCGGAAGCCGTTGGCCCCGGCGAAGGCGGCGTCAAACGTCACCAGCTTGAACTCTTTCCAGAACACCGCCAGCACCACAAACGCCGCCAGCCCCACACCGGAGATCAGGCGCACGTCGCGCTCGACCATGGCCGCCGCCTGCCCAAAGATGAACGTACTCAGTCCAGCCTGGCTGGCGTCCGGGCGGGCCTGAATATAAGCCAGCAGGGCGATGCCAGCGGCGAACCACGCCGCCAGCACGATGCCCATCGCCGCGTCCTGCTTGATGCGTGTGGTGCGCGTCACCAGGCTGATGAAATACACGCCCAGCCAACTGGCGATCCCCGCGCCGATCAGCAGCACGCCCAGGTCGCGCCCGGCCACCAGAAAAGCGACGCCCACGCCCGGCAGCGCCGCGTGCGACAGCGCATCACCGATGAGGCTCTCGTGGCGCAGCACGGCGAAACTGCCCAGCACGCCGCTGATAATGCCCAGAATGGCGCCGCCCAGGGCCACCGTGCGCAGCGTGTAATCGTACTGCACGTTGAGGACCACCTGGCTGAACGGCACAAACAACACGCTGACGACGGCCATCACCGCGATCAGGGTCCAGATGCGGCGGTCAGCAGTGGATAAGGCGAACATGGCGTCAGTCTCCTGTGGCGACGGCGGCCTGCTGCCGTTCATCGACGAACGACACACGCCCGCCGTAAGCCCGGCGCAGGTTTTCCGGCGTAAAGACGGCGGCGGTGGGTCCGCTGGCGACCACCTCGACGTTGAGCAGAGTCACCCAGTCGAAATACTCGGGGACCGTCTGCAGGTCGTGGTGGACGACGATCACCGTCTTATTGCGTTCGCGCAACTCACGCAGGATGGCGACGATGGCGCGCTCGGTGACAGCGTCCACCGCCGCGAACGGCTCGTCCATGAAGTAAATCTGCGCGTCCTGGACCAGCGCCCGCGCCAGGAACGTCCGCTGCTGCTGCCCGCCGGAAAGCTGGCTGATCTGCCGGTCGGCGAAATCGACCATGCCCACCTGTTCCAGGGCGTGCAGCGCCTGCTCGCGCTGCGCCCGCCCCGGCCTGCGGAACCAGCCCAGCTTGCTGTACAGGCCCATCGTCACCACGTCGATGACCGATGTCGGGAAATCCCAGTCCACGCTGCCGCGCTGGGGCACATACCCCACCAGCGAGCGCGCCTGCGCGTAAGGCCTGCCGTAGAACAGCGCCGTCCCCGCCGAACGCGGCATCAGGTTGAGCACGGACCTGATGAGTGTCGTCTTACCAGCGCCGTTGGGGCCGACGATGGCCATCAGCACGCCTTCCGGCACTTCGAGATCGACATCCCACAGCGCCGGCTGGCTGTTATATGCCACAGTCAGATCGTCCACCTGTAAGGCGACCCGGCCCTGAGTATCGTGTGTTTTGCTATTATGTCGGGACATATCCGGTCTCTCCTGACTGAGGTCTACATCAGCGGCGGCGGCGCGCCCGTTAAAAGCGCACCGCCGCCGGTCATCATCGAAATTCAGGCGTCGCAGTCCACATCGAGCAGTTCTTCGGGCGGAGCGGGCTGCAGGTCTGCGGGCCAGTCGGGAATGGTGAGTTCCACCCCCGCGCACTGGTACGACTGGAGAACGGTGTAGATGTTCTCGGCCAGCATACCGACGAACGTCCCGCCGAACGTATCCGGCTCGCCCATCGCGTCGCCGTAGAGTTCGCGCACACCCAGCCGAACCTCACCACCAGCGGACCGTACCGACTCGATGACGGCCTGGATGGTGTTGGGCGGGATGCTGCTCTCGACGAACAGCACGGGGATGTCGTTATCGCGGACGAACCCCACCGTATTCTGAATGTCGCCCACGCCAGCCTCGTCCTCGGTGCTGATCCCCTGGATGGCGGCCACACGCCAGCCAAAAGCCGCCCCAAAATACTGGAAAGCGTCGTGGGATGTCACCAGGTAACGCTGGCCACCCGGCACCGAACGCATGCCCTCGTCGGCCCAGTCGAACAGCAGGCGAAGCTGCTCGATGTACGCCTCGGCGTTGGCCAGGTAAGCGTCGGCGTTCGCCGGGTCCAGCCCGCCCAGAGTCTCGGCCAGGTCGGCGACGGTGATCTCCCAGTTGCGCGGGTCGAACCAGAAATGCGGGTCATCGGCCCCGGCGATGTCCTGCTCGATGTCGAACGCGCCCACCACAAAGCCAGCCTCTTTTACCGGCTGCGACAGCGCGTAGATCAGCACGCCCTGCTCGCCGAGCGCCTCAAAAACGGCGTCGAACTGGCCCTCAAGATGCAGGCCGCTGTAGATCACCATATCGGCGGCGTTCATGGCGGCTACATCGGACTCGGTCGGCTGGTACAGGTGGGGGTCCACACCGGCGCCCATCAGCGCGGTGATGCTGACGCCCTCGACGCCGTCGGTCAGGATGCGCGCCAGATCGCTGGCCTGGGTGGTCGTCGTGACGATTTGCAGCCCATCGTCCTGGGCAAAGACGCCGCCGGTCAGCAGCAGCGCCAGAATGATTATCCACAGGGTACTGCGTTTCAGGTGCATTGGCTATGTTCTCCTGTTTCGATATGGCTTATTAATCGGGTACCCTAGCATAATTTTTAGACTAACTTAAAACATTTGTCAAGTGGCACAAAAACCAAATTGGTTTGTGCAGTTTTACAGATAACAAAACAGGGACCGGCGGCCCGGTCCCTGCGTGGGGATATCTAGCTGGCTTAAAGCCGTATCAACCGCCGATCGCCGTATCGACGGCGCTGAAGGCGCCCATGCCAGTGGGCAGCGGCATATCCTCGACGATCAGATTCTCGGCGATGATGCTCGACGACAGCACGCCGGGCAGCCCCGCGCCCGGATGCGTGCCCGCGCCCACGAAGTACAGGTTGCTGAAGTCCTCGCTGCGGTTGTGCGGGCGGAACCAGGCCGATTGCAGCAGAATGGGCTGCACTGAGAAGGCCGCGCCCAGGTGGCTGTTGAGGTTATCGCGGAAGTGCAGCGGGTCGATGTAATGCTCGGTGACCAGGTTCGCCTGCAGGTCCGGCAGGTAATTGTCTTCCAGGAACTGCATGATGGCGTCGCGGTAGGGTTTGGCCTTCACGCGCCAGTCCGTGCCGGAACCCAGATGCGGCACCGGCGACAGCACGTAGAAGGACTCGTGGCCTTCCGGAGCCAGCGACGGATCGGTGATGGTCGGCATATGCAGGTACAGGCTGAAGTCCTCGGCGACGACCTTGTGCTTGAAGATGTCCTCAAGCAGCTCTTTGTAACGCTCGCTGAGGATGATGTTGTGGTGGGCCAGGCCGGTATCGCGGTACTGGCGTTTGGTGCCGAAGTAGATGACAAACAGCGACATGCTGTACTTGAGGTTTTCGATGCGGCTGTCGGTCCACTTGCGGCGATATTCCGGGCGGATCATGTTGCGGTAGGTGAAGGCCACATCGGCGTTGGAGACGACGGCATCGGCCACATGGACCGTGTTGTCCTTCATGCGCACGCCGACGACCTTGCGCCGCACGTCGTCCACCAGAATTTCGTCAACTTCGGCGTTGAGCGTGAACTTACCGCCCAGCTCCTCGAACAGGCGCACCATCGCATTGACGATGGAAACCGTGCCGCCCATCGCGTAATGCACACCCCATTCGCGTTCCAGGTAGTGAATCATGGCGTAGATCGACGACGCATCGAACGGGTTACCGCCAATGAGCAGGGGATGGAACGAGAAGCAGCGGCGCAGGAATTCGTCCTCGATGAACTGCGACACGTAGCTGTAAACGCTGACGTGCGACTTGAGCTTGATGAGGTCGGGCGCTACGCGCATCATGTCAGAAAAACTGAGGAAGGGCTGGTCCGCCAGTTCGACGAAACCCTTCTCGAAAATGGCGCGGGTGGACTGCATAAAGCGCTGGTAGCCCTCGACATCCTGCGGGCTGCGCTTTCTGATCTGGTCGGCGATGAAGTCGCCGTTTTCGTTGTAGTCGAAGGGGACGCCGTTGTGGTCGAAGATGCGATAGAACGGGTCGCACTGGACCAGCTCGAAGTAATCTTCGCGCTTTTTGCCGGCGGCATTCCAGATGTCGTCGAACAGAAACGGCGCGGTGACAATGGTCGGGCCACCGTCGAATTTGAAGCCATCCTGCTCGAAAAGGTAGGCGCGCCCGCCGGGTTTGTCGAGTTTTTCCAGTATCTCGACATCGTAGCCGCGTGCCGCCAGGCGAATGGCCGCGCCCAGGCCGCCGAATCCGCTGCCGATGACGATGATCTTTTTACTCATTGTGGTGTGCTCCTGAATGTTGGGCGGAACGGTTGAACAATAGTTAAATTATCAAGCAAAAGAGGACTGGCGGCAACAGCATGTTACCGTTCTCTAAAGGGAACGTTAGCCTTTGCTCATATAGCCGGGCAGCCTGCCAGTAGATTGTGTGGCATTGTAAGGACTTATTCTAAGAATTTGCCAATGAAATGCATTCACATTATAATTTAGATGTCAGCATGGACAACATGACCTCTAGCACGTCGCTGCTTCACAACAATTATGAATAGTCTGATACTGTCTGGGTATCGCATGAGTTCGAACATAATTCACGTTTATGATATGATTCCGGCGGCACTGTGTGTCATTCTTGACGGGCGCATTGTTTATGGCAACCGGGGTTTTCGAACTCTGAGCGGCTATGCCCTGAACAGTCATCACCTGCCAGAAGCCAGCAAAGTCTTTCATGACCTGCCCAACCCGGACCACAACGTGGAGCCGGAACGCCGTCATGCCACCAGCCTGCACACCGTCGATGGCAAAAACCTGCGCGTTGACCTGGCGGTAGCCGCTGGCTGCTGGCAAAACAAGGCGGCGCACATTGTCACCGTCAGCAGCAGCAGTAACTCAAAATCATCCTCCGCAGATCACCAGCTCAAATGCGACTCGCTGGCCGCCCTGCCCGAACGGCTGATGGCCACCATGTCGCACGAGTTCCGCACGCCGTTGTCGCTCATCATGACATCGGTCGATATGCTGGACCGCTACGCCGACCGGCTGACGCCGCAGCGCCGCACCCAGCGCCTGCAGGAAATCCGGGTACAGGTCAACCGGCTGACATCCATGCTGGACGATATCAACTTCATCATCCGCGAACAGACGGAGACACAGTTCCGCCCGGTTCGGCTGGCGCTGACTCCGCTGATTCAGGACATCGTCGAACGCTTTCGTCAGCAGGCGCTGCCATTCCAGCGCGTGGAAGTAGAAGCGGAATGTGAGGAATGTGACGCGCTCATCGACAGCGACCTGCTGGAGCGCGCGCTGTACAATCTGCTGCTCAACGCCATGCAATACGGCTCGCCGCTGGAAGACATCCGTATTCGCGTGCGCCGCGTCGACGCGGACATCCTCATCGACGTGATCGACAGCGGCGACGGCATCCCGCCGGACGAACAGCCGCACATCTTTGAGGCGTTCTACCGGGGCAAAAACAACGAACTGGATGGCAGCGGCCTGGGCCTGAGCATCGCCCGCCACTGCGTCCAGTTACACGAGGGCAGCATCAGCCTGAGCAGCGTCCCCGGCGAGACGATCTTTACCATCGGCCTGGCCAACGCCGCCGCCGACTGACGGCCCGCTGCGCCCTTAATCCAGCCCGGACCGTGCCGAACGCATCAGTTCCTGCTTGAGATTCCACAGCTTTTCGGTGAGCGACACATGATAGATGTGCGGATTCATGATGCGCCGCACGCCGGAATCCAGGCGGTCGATGTCCTGCTGGCGCTGCTGGCGAATCTCATCCAGCGTGGGGAAATCGTAGACCACGTTGCCATCGCGGATAATCTCGACGTGCAGCGGTTCGATGCGGGCGATGGTGTCGCGCGTCAGCGTGCGAAGTTTGTGCGGGTCGTTGGGATGGCGCAGTCGCAGGCTGTCCTGCTGGCGTGGGTCATCGCCTGTCAGGCTGATCAGATCGGCGATGGCCCGCTGGCGGTCGTCGTACAGCCGCCAGGCGCGCTTGTCGCCAGGGTTGGGGATTTTCTCGGCGCTCTCCGAGATTTTGATGGCCGGGTGCCACTCGCCACTGTCGTCCTGCATATCCACCAGCTTATACACGCCGTCCAGCGCGCCGTCACCAGCCGAGGTGATGAGCCGCGTCCCCACGCCAAACGCCAGCCGCCGGATGACGGCGTCAGGGTCCAGACCGTAGGCGGCGGCTTCGTCCTGAATCTGGGTGATGATCTGCAGCAGCACCAGCTCGTCGATCTGGTTGGAGAGGACAATACTCGTCTCCGGGAAGCCGGCGTCATCCAGCATGCACGCCGCCCGGATGCTGAGATAGGCCAGGTCGCCCGAATCCAGGCGGATGCCGACCGGCTCGTGACCCTTGCGGCGCAGTTCCTCGAACACGCGAATAGCGTTGGGCACCCCGCTTTGCAGCGTGTCGATGGTGTCCACCAGCAACAGACAATCGTCCGGGTAGCTGTCCGCATAGGCACGGAAGGCGTCCAGTTCAGAGCCGCCCAGCGCCATAAAGATCTGTACCATGCTGTGGGCATGAGTCCCGGCGGGCTGCTGGCCCAGCACGTAAGAGATGCCCGTGTTCGACGACATCGCCGCCCCGCCGATAAGGGCCGCTCGCGCCCCGGCTGCTGCGCTGCCGGCCTGCGCTCGCCGCGCCCCGAACTCCATCATTAACTGGCCGCGCCCGGCCTGGTGAATACGCGCCGCCTTGCTGGCGATCAGCGTCTGGTAATTTAACTTGTTAAGCAGCGGCGTCTCCAGAATCTGCGCGATCGCCAGACTGCCACGCACCGACGTCAGCGGCACGTTGGGATGCACCACCCGCCCTTCAGGGATGGCGTGCAGCGTGATAGCGTCCAGCAGATTCTGCCCGGCCAGCCAGTCCAGGAAGTCATCGTGGAACAGGCGCGCGCCGCTGCGCCCCCGGTGCCCGCGCAGATAGTCGATGTCCTGCGCGCTGAACTGCGACCGCTGCATCCAGTCCACCAGCCATTCCAGCCCGGCGTTGACGCAGTACCCGGCCTGATGATCGCCGTAGTTGGGGTAGCTGCGGAAAAAATGGTCAAAGCGCGCCTGTCGCTCGTGCAGGCCCTGCCGGAAATAAAGCTGGGCCATCGTGAGCTGGTAGAAGTCCGTGAACAGCGGCCCTTCGGCGGTCGCCTTCTGTGAGGGGTTCATGCGGCACCTCCGTGTTGTGGAGAGGAAAAAGGCAAAATTTCATCCACTTTTTATGCTGATTAACAAATTGGCGGGGATATACAGATCACATTCCATGCCTTCGCCAGCGGTTCAAAACCGCTGGCTACTGGAGCCGACCCACTAAAGGGGTCGTGTCCCGTGTTGCGGGAAACGTGGATGGCCCTTTGTGCCTCTTTAGCAGGCACGCATTTTGTAGCCCGGTGTTTTAACGCCGGGCGGGGCAGGTCTGTCCCCTATACTCCGC